>CAZYJD010000019.1:0-30136 GCA_964647785.1 uncultured Chitinophagaceae bacterium | reverse complement strand
TGGGCACTCAATGCTTTGAAAGACCAAAAACCAATACAGGTGGTGGATGATCAATTCAGAATGCCCACGCTTGCAGAAGACCTCGCCATGGGATGCAGGTTGATTGAAAAGCAAAGGGCAGAAGGGGTTTTTCACATAAGCGGAAAAGACTATCTAAGCATTTATGATTTGGTCTTACAAGTTGCTGAGGTGAGCGGGTTCGATCCCAAGAATGTTGGCAGGGCCAATAGCAGCAACTTTAGCCAACCCGCTCAACGACCACCAAAAACAGGCTTCATCCTTGATAAATCGATGTCGGTTTTAGATTACAAACCTCATGCTTTTAAAGCAGGGGTTCAACTCGTCATGGAACAACTTCAAGCGCACGAAACCAATCGCTAAAGCTATCCAAGCATCATACAAAGGATAACACTACCTTTGCGGCCTTAAAATGGGTCGTATGCCAAAATATCCGGAGTACAAAAAAATGGATTTCCCGGCTGTAGAAAGGGAAATACTTGCGTTTTGGGAAAAGGAAAACATCTTCGAAAAAAGCGTTAGCAACAGAGGAGATTCCTCCCCTTTTGTTTTCTACGAAGGTCCTCCTTCGGCCAATGGAATGCCGGGAATTCACCATGTAATCAGCAGGGCAATAAAGGATGTATTTTGCCGATACAAAACCCTAAAAGGCTACCGTGTTGAACGCAAAGGTGGATGGGATACACATGGCCTTCCCGTAGAATTACAGGTAGAAAAAGCCCTTGGCATTACCAAAGACGATATTGGTCAGAAAATTAGCGTAGCAGATTACAACGAGGCTTGCAAAAAAGATGTATTAAAATTCAAAGATGTTTGGGATGAACTGACCAGAAAGATTGGCTACTGGGTTGACCTGGAAAATCCCTACATCACCTATGAAAAAAATTACATTGAAACCCTATGGTATCTGCTAAAGCAACTCCATAACAAAGGGCTGCTTTATAAAGGATATACCATCCAGCCATTTTCTCCTGCAGCCGGTACCGGACTTAGCTCACATGAACTGAACCAACCCGGTACGTATAAGATGGTGAAAGACACCACGGTGGTCGCCCAATTTAATGCTCGAATTGATCGTACGAGTATGCTTTATCAGCAATGGGCACCAACCTATTTATTGGCTTGGACCACCACCCCATGGACCCTTCCGAGCAATACCGCCCTTGCCGTCGGGGCAAAAATTTCCTACAGCCAAATCAATACCTGGAATCCATACACCTACGAAAAAATTTCAGTCATTCTGGCAACCGAAAGAATTCCTGCCTACTTCAAAGCAGAACTGGCAAAGGAGAACATTGAGGATTATCAAGCAGGGCAGAAAAATATTCCCTGGAAAAAAGTTGCCGAGTTCAAAGGAGAAGAGTTGTGCGGTATTTCATATGAACAACTGCTCCCTTGGCACCAGCCGGATGAAGGCAAAGCATTTGAATTGATTCCGGGCGACTTTGTTACCACAGAAGATGGAACGGGTATCGTACACATTGCACCTAGTTTTGGTGCAGACGACTTTCGGGTGGCACGTGAGCATGGCATCGGTTCATTAACCCTGGTTGACAAACAAGGTCGTTTCGTGGATGGCATGGATGAATTCTCCGGTCGGTACGTAAAAAACTACAACGGTGAAGATGAAAACGCCGCTGACTACAAAAGTACCGATGTGCTGCTGGCCATTAAACTCAAGGAAGAAAACAAAGCCTTTAAGGTTGAAAAATACGAGCACAGCTACCCGCATTGCTGGCGCACCGATAAACCTATTTTGTACTACCCCCTTGAAAGCTGGTTCATCAAAACAACCGCAGTAAAAGATCGATTGGTTGAACTCAATAAAACCATCAACTGGAAACCTGCCCATACCGGTGAAGGAAGATTTGGAAACTGGCTTGAAAACCTGGTGGATTGGAATCTGAGCCGATCTCGCTACTGGGGAACCCCTTTGCCAATTTGGCGCACAGAAGATGGAAGCGAAGAAAAATGCATTGGTTCGCTAGAAGAACTCCAATTGGAATGTGAAGCTGCTGTTAAAGCTGGATTGATGAAAGAAAATCCGGTCAATCAAGCAGGTTTTGATCTTCATCGTCCATGGATCGATGAAGTTGTCCTCATGTCTTCCTCCGGAAAATCCATGCACCGAGAAAGCGATCTGATTGATGTATGGTTCGACAGCGGAGCCATGCCATATGCACAATGGCACTTCCCTTTTGAAAACCAGGATGCAGTTGAATCAGGTGAGCGTTTTCCGGCAGACTTTATAGCGGAAGGCGTAGACCAAACCCGAGGGTGGTTCTTCACCCTGCACGCCATTGCCGTTATGCTATTTGATAGCGTGGCGTATAAAAATGTACTTGCCAATGGGCTGGTGCTGGATAAAAACGGCAATAAAATGAGCAAAAGACTGGGCAATACCGTTGATCCATTCGAAATCATTGAAAAGTACGGAGCAGATGCTACACGTTGGTATATGCTTAGCAACAGCAATCCTTGGGATAATCTGAAATTTGATGAGGAAGGATTGCTCGAAAACCAACGAAAGCTTTTTGCAACCCTCTACAATGTCTACAACTTCTTTGCACTCTATGCCAATCTCGATGAATTCAAATTTGAGGAAGAGTACATCCCCGTGAATGAAAGACCTGAACTCGATCAATGGATCATTTCGATGCTGCATTCACTGGTGAAGAAATGCAGAGAGCGCATGGATGATTACGACCCCACTGCCACAACGAGAGCTATTCAAGATTTTGCTTCAGATCACTTAAGTAACTGGTATGTGCGCTTGTGCAGAAGAAGGTTTTGGAAAGGTGAATACGAACAGGATAAAATAGCCGCATATCAAACCCTTTACGAGTGCCTGGAAACCCTGTCGGTGCTCATGAGCCCATTTAGTCCTTTTTACAGTGATCGCCTATTTTGTGATTTGAATGGCACTTCGGGCCGCATGAGCGCTCAATCAGTTCATTTGGCCGACTATCCCATTGAAAATGGAGCATATATCAACCCGGATTTAGAAGAACGAATGCTGATGGCACAAGACCTAAGCAGCATGATTCTAGGCATTCGAAAAAAAGAGCAAATCAAGGTTCGTCAACCGCTTGAGCGGGTGCTTGTACCTGTGGTAGATATCAAGAATAAGGAACAACTTGCCAAAATACGCGACATCGTTCTATCTGAGGTGAATGTAAAATCAATGGAGTTCATTACCGAAGATGATGAACAGATCATTGTAAAGCAAGCGAAAGCAAACTTTAGGGAACTCGGCAAAAAAGCCGGCCCTAAAATGAAGTTGCTGGCTGCTACCATTGCATCCATGGACAGTACCCGAATAAGTGAATTGCAATCTGCAGGTGAATTGGAATTGAAACTATCCGATGGAAGTTCATTCCACATTACAGAGGCAGATGTGGAAATAAGTGCTGCTGATGTTCCGGGATGGCAAATGGCCATGCACGGCAAACTCACAGTTGCACTTGATATTCAATTGAATGAAGCACTTATCCGGGAAGGAAATGCCAGAGAACTGATCAACAGAATTCAGAATCTGAGAAAAAACAACAACTATGAGCTAACCGACCGCATACGAGTGATCCTTCAGCCAAAGCCATTCATCACCGAAGCTGTCGAAAGCTTTAATGATTATATTTGCACGGAAATTTTGGCCGACTCATTAGAACTGCTTGAAAATAAACACTTTAAAGATAGCATCGAAGTAAACGACCAAAGAATCGGAATCGAAATCAGTAAGTCAACCATCAACAATTGAACATGAGCGAGAACAGCACCAAAACCCGCTATTCTGATGAAGAACTGCAAGAATTCAGAGAAATCATTCAGAAAAAACTGGATTTAGCCCGTAGGGAACTGAAGTACCTGACCGATCAGATGCAGAGTGAAAATGAAAACGGCACAGAAGATACCGGAAGTACTTACAAGACATTGGAGGATGGCTCGTCTACCCTTCAGAAAGAAAACTTGAGTCAGTTGGCTGCCCGGCAGAAAAAGTTCATCATCAATCTCGAAAATGCCATGATTCGCATCGAAAACAAAACCTATGGTGTGTGCCGTGAAACGGGTAGATTGATTTCAAAAGAACGCTTGAGAGCCGTGCCTCATACCACCCTTAGCATCGACGCCAAGAAAAAGCAGTATCGCTAATCATGCAGGCCAAATCCTGGAAATGGTGGATGACACCGCTGATTTTGTTGTTGGTTTTATCTGCGGATCAATGGTTGAAACACTGGGTGAAGACCCATATGTATCTCGGGCAAGAAATTAACCTGATTGGCGATTGGTTCATTCTGCATTTCACTGAAAACAACGGCATGGCCTTTGGTTTGGAGGCTGGTGGCGTTTCGGGCAAGTACTTTCTTACAAGCTTCAGAATTTTTGCCGTATTTGGCATCATTTGGTACTTACGCATTCTCATTAAAAAACAAGCCCATCGAGGGCTTTTGCTATGTGTAAGTCTGGTGTTGGCCGGCGCAATTGGCAATATCATTGATAGTGTGTTCTATGGAGTCTGGTATGAATCCATCAACCCTGATTACTACGAACACCGCTATTTCCTGGGTCGAGTGGTGGACATGTTCTATTGCCCAATTATTGAGGCTACCTGGCCACAATGGATGCCTGTATTTGGTGGCAGAGAATTTATTTTCTTTCGCCCTGTTTTCAATATTGCCGATGCTTCTATTAGTATCGGTGTTATTAGTATTCTGGCGTTTCAGAAGTTCTTTTTTCCGCAGGAAACTGATGAGCTGAAAGAGCTCAATGATGAAATATCAGACGACGAAGGAGAAGAGGGGCAACCCAATTTAGAAGCAGATGATCAGGACGCATCCTGATTTGTTTCAGATTTTTCTGCAGACTCATCCTTTTCTTTCTTTGCTTTATCTTTCTCAAAGACGGGCTTGAATATGAAGTATGCCCCAACAAAGGCAATCAATGGAATGATGATTTCAGAAGCAATCAACAGAATCTTGAATGTGGTATCATCTGGCTTCATGTCTGCTTATCTAGGTTCATCATCATTTTCTGAATAGGAATCGGGTTCTTTCCTTGGAGGGGTGATCAAAACTTTCCTAAAAAAATAAAGGGTGATGGCTACAACACTTAATTGTACGCTAACCATCAATATCAAAGCTGAGGTTGTCATGAGATTAATCTATGTGTTCTATGGGAATGCTATTTTTTCTCTTGTTCGCGGCATTTTTCACCATCAGGGCCAACCCGATAAAGGTAAATACCAGCATGAATCTTCCCATATCGATGTAAAACATTTTGGTAAACCCTTCGGCATTGCGCCAGATTACTTCTTGATTCAAGTGAAAGATCTGAGCAATGATACTGTCGTCAGCCCAAGGCCAGCCATTGCCGCTGGTCAGTGATTGAAAGGCCATCTGCCAATCGGCGAGTTCTCCTTTCAGTGGTTTGAATAAAGAGGAGAGGAATATAACCAGTATGAATAAAGGGGTGATGTACTTGATGATGAATTTATACACTCCTGGTACTTTCATATCTGCACCATGAGTGATTTCCGCCCAGCCCTTATCCATGCCGAAGACCCATGCAAACAAGATGACTTCTGCAAGGGCAAATACCACGAGAGAGACCGTACCGGTCCAATAATCATATTCGTCAAATACGCCGTATTCAAAGAAGAATATGGTGGGCAAAGCCAGTACAAAAATCACAGCCCCCAAGGTAATGGCCCCTTTCTTCCTGCTCCAGTTAAACTCGTCTTCCACAAAACCCATCCACGGGGTTCCCATGGCCAATGAGGAAGTTATCCCGGCAAAGAAAAGCAGACCAAACCAGGCCAAACCGGCTATGATAGCAAGTGCACTCCCCCACTGATCAAACAAAAAAGGCATGGTTTTGAATGCCATCATAAAACCCGCATTTTCCTTTACCCAATCCAGCCCCATGTAACCTACAGCAATAGGAATTACCACAGAGGCTCCGAGAACGATCTCTACAAAACCATTCATCCATCCCGCACTCATAGCGTTCAGAGCGATGTCATCCTTGTATTTCAAATAACTCGAGTAACATTGAATGGTTCCCATGCCAACTGAGAGGGTAAAGAAAATCTGACCCGCTGCGGCCAACCACACCTTCGGATTGGCCAGTGTATCGAACTGCGGCTCCCATAAAAAGTTCAAACCTATGTGTGAATTACAATCTTCGCAACGGCCGGTATTGCCCATGCTAATGGCCATGATGGCTAGGAAAACACCAAAAGTTATAAGCACTGGCATGGCAAACTTTGCCACTTTTTCAATGCCGCCACTTAAGCCCTTACTTAGAATGTAAATATTGATGACAAGGGTTATCAAAAAGGCACCAAACGCCAGCACCGGGAAATTGATTCCGCCATTGATATCTACATATTGATCGAAGGTGGCCCCTACATCTGCAATACTCATCCCCAAAAAATCTCCTTTCAAGGATTTGATGGCATAGGTTAGGGTCCAACTTTCTATGTACGTATAATAGGCCATTACACCCAAGTTGGTGAAGATGCCAAAAACGCCAAAGTATTTCCACAAGCGCTTTTTAGTCATGTTATCAAGAATAAAAGGCGTGCTATGATCACCATAACGCCCGCCATACCTGCCCATGGCCCACTCAACCCAAAGCAATGGAATGCCCATCAACAAAAACGAAACCAAATAAGGAATGATAAATGCTCCTCCTCCATTCTGGACTGCCTGAACCGGAAAACGCAAAAAATTACCCAAACCCACAGCATTTCCTGCCATAGCCAATATCAATCCAACTCGCGTTCCCCAGGATTCTTTTGTTTGTGTCATAGCCTTTTTCGTTGTTGCTTGTACGATGCAATTAAACAAATGCACACAGGATAAACAAATAAGCAATGGCCCTAAATGAAAAAGAGGCCCAACCATTTAAGATCGGACCTCCTATTTAAAGTACAGCTATGAGAAAATAAATGAAAAGGCTAAATATTGCGCAGTAGGAAGCGAATCAAATCGGTGGTGGTTACAATTCCTACGAGCTTATCTCCATCCACCACCGGCAAGGCATGAAACTCTCTTTCAGAAAGCACTTCTGCCACTTCTTTCACCTTAGAATCAATGGAAATACTAACCGGCTTGCCTTGCATAATCTGGCGTACATCGAGCATCTCAAAGATGGCCGAATCCACATCACTTTCTTCCGGACCGATGCTCCCTGCAAAGCTCATGCGTTGCAAATCAGTTAAACTCATGATGCCCACCAATGTTCCATCTTCTGTTACCGGCAAGTGCCTCACTTTATTCTGACGAAAAACAGCTTCAGCTTCCTCAAGTCCCGCATTGGGTGAAATACTCACCACTTGAGAACTCATAATATCTTTTACAGGTCGGTTGACAATCATTGGGCACAAATTTGCAACATACCCTGCCACTCAGGAAATGATGAATGTTAGAAAGATGCATGACAAATGTCAGGCTTCTTCGTCGGGGTATGATATTAAAGGCTTTTTGCGCGACTTTGCTCGTTCCTTTGCCAAATCGTAGCTCAACAACAGGCTAGGCAATACGATTAAGTTGCTTAGCAAGGCAACAACCAAGGTGATGGATGTAAAAATTCCCAATGAAATGGTTCCTCCAAAATCACTGAATGAAAAGATGATGAACCCAAAAAACAAAATCACCGAGGTGTAGATCATGCTTACCCCTACTTCGTTCAACGCCCTGATAACGCTTTGTTGAATGTTGTAGCGGTTTCGTTTCAGTTCCATTCTGTATTTCGATAAAAAGTGAATGGTGAAGTCTACCGCAATTCCAAAAGCAACACTGAACACCAAAACGGTTGATGGTTTTAAATGGACATGGGTGTAGCCCATGATGCCCAATGTGAAAATAAGAGGAATCAAATTGGGAATCAGTGAAATGATGATCATTCGGAAAGAAATAAAAATCAAGGCCATGATGCCCGAAATAATCACAAAAGCAACGGCCAAACTGATGGCCAAGTTGCTGATTAAATAATCGTTGCCCTTCAGAAATATCACCGATGTGCCGGTGGTTTTTACGCTATACTCTTCTGGTGAGAAAATTTCTGCTGCAATGCTATCAACCCTGGAGCGTATAACCTTTATCTGCTCCGATCCAACATCGGCCATCTGAAGACTGATGCGAGCTTTCTGAAAGTTTGAATCAACCATGCTCTGCAACATGGATGGCTGGTTTTCTCCAGAAGGAATGTAGCCCATGATTTTGCCCATATCAAAAATATTGGGAACCAGATACCTTCTTGGGTTGCCATTGTAATAGGCCTGATTGGCAAATTTTATGACCTGCGAAATGGATAATGGACGAGTAAATTCAGGAATTTCAGCCAGTTTGCGTTCAAGCTGATCTATCTTTTGCAGGGTGGTTACATCTTTTACTCCATTCTTTCTCCGCGTATCAATCATGATCTCAAACGGCATCACCCCATTCACTTCTTTTTCAAAGAATTTGAGGTCTTTGTACAAGGGATCAGAAGATGAGATATCATCCACCATGTATCCAACGCTTCTTACCAGAGCAATACCGATGAAGGAGAGGAGAACAAATATGAGTGTTGCCAGATAGACCTTCTTGCGATGATGCTGAACAATGTTGGAAACACGATCAATGAACTTGTTTAAAACAGCGTTATCAAGATGGCGGGTATGCTTTTCAGGAGGAGGAGGAAGGTAACTGAAAATTACAGGAATGAGCACCAGTGAAATGAGGTACACCCCTAACACACTCAAAAATGCAGTCAGGCCAAATTCTTCGAGAACGGTACTACCCGTTAGTACAAAAACACCAAAGCCTATGGCAGTTGTGAGGTTGGTAAAAAAGACAGCCAGTCCAACTTTTGATATCACACGTTGCAAGGCCTTTATCTGATTGTTGTGGGTCTTGTATTCATCGTGGTACTTATTGAGCAGATAAATACAATTGGCAATGCCTATGACCACCATGAGAGGTGGCAATAATCCTATGAAAACAGATACTTTGTAACCCAACAAAACCAGAATGCCCATTTGCCAGACCACCCCTACGGCTACAACCAACAGACAAAAGAGCATCACCCTCACCGAACGGAAGAAAAACAGAAGAATGAGGGAGGTAATCACCATGCTTAAGAGGGTGAAAAAGAGTATTTCAGATTTGGTTTTATTCAAATACTCCGTGCGGATGTACGGCAAGCCGGAAAAGTGTGGCTCAACTCCGTGTTTCTCACAAACAGATCGTACACTTCGCTCCAATTCAGCCACAAAACCAATTCGTTTATGAGTATCGAGAATTTTCTTCTCCATTCCCACTGCCAGAATGGTAAAATTGCTCGAATCTCTGAACAACATGCCTTCAAAAAAGCGAAGGGTGCGAACTTTTGCCATCAGCGAGTCCAGTTCATGCTGATTCACGGGTTTGGATGCGAAAACCCTGCGCTGAGCAAAACGATAACTTTCTTGGTCTTTGTAAAGCTCAGGAATCGCGGGCAGAGATAACACCCTGTTTACGCCCGGGGTCTTGGCAAGTCGATTGCTTAGATCATACCAGTCGCCAAAAAAATCGATATCATTTAATTTGGGTGAAGAAATACCAATGAGTACGACATTTCCATCATCGCCAAAAATAGATTTGAACTCCTGATAATCTTGGTAATCTTGGTCGCTATCGGGAATGAACTTCGGATTATCGTATGCCAATTGAACGCCGGTTGTCAAGTACCCCATGATGGCAGTTATTACCACCACAAGGGCAATAAAGGCCGGGCGATACCGCAAAATAAATAGGGACAGGCGATCAAACATCTTCGTTCAGGGGGTGCAAAAGTAGACAATGCGCCATTATTCGAAAAATTTTATCACTGAACAATCAATGGCATGTGCATCCATCTTTCTTCAATTTTCAGCTGAAGCAGATACCTGCCTGCGCTCATAAATTCGGAGAATTCCAATATCTCCCCTTCAACCACACCTTCTTGAACGACCCTACTATTTATGGATAATAAACGATAAGCTGTGGGCATATGCTGATTAGAAAGCCGCCTAAAATTTAAGGTTTTGCCCACCAGTGGGTTGGGGTATAACAGCCCCTTTGTTGGTTCAGCAATTTCCTGAACATCGGCCATTATTCTGCAATCCATCCAAGGCTGATAAAGGCTCGTCTTTAGGGAGTCGAGCCGTGTATACAGCACATCTCCCGGGCATTCAGTAGCACATCCATCCCTATGGCCGCAAACAGATGCCAGGTGGTTGAGTCCACCTTTGGGATGAATGAACGAATCCAGTGGACTGATGTCTTCCTTGAATAATTTCCAAAGCAATAATTGCCCCAGCGCATTCATTGCGTTTTTTGTGGGAGAAACATCGCTGAAAGTTCCAATGAGGCACACCCCCATCGTTCCGGTATTTTTCGAGCAAAAATGAGCTCCTCTCACCTCGTCTTCGAGTAACAAATCAAGTGGATCCCGGCCAATAAAAACCGTACCATCGCCTGCAATGAGATAGTTGTACCCAATATCATCCCAGTTGTTGGTTTGTACATGAAGCAAGTATATGCTTCGCACTACTTCAACCCAGTTTGTATTCAGGTTAGATCCTGCGGAATGATGAATGACCACATGCTGTGCCTCATTCAACTCGCGACCAGCTGCCGGATCGGGAAGACCAATTCTCCAAACCGACGGGGGAACGACCACAGGCTTTTCGCAACTTGTTTTTTTAAGCAAAGGGTTGGGGTGAGAGACCAATGGGACTTCCAATGGTGCGGCAACTAAGAAAACGCTTGCCATGATGTTGGTTTCGGCACGCAGAACAAGTTCACTGAACGCCGGGAAAGTGAAAACTTGGCTGTATCCTTTAGGCAAGTGAGGGTCTTGTTTCAATGTAAACCCTTGTCCATCAATCATGACCGTCAGCGAGGCTTTGTTAAACTCAGCATATATCTGCATCCCGGTCCATGCGCCCTTTTGTAGCACCAGACTATCGGAAGCTTGCATTTGCACATCCAGTTTACGAAACTCAAATGCGTGCCCAACATGGCTGCCAAAAAGCATCAACATGATGAAGCAATATCTAATCAATGCCGGCACTTTCTTGAATTACCTTTAACATGAAAGGATGAACGGCAGGGTTGGCAGCCAGAACTTCAACCCCATCAATGAAGCCCGTTTCTCCCCTGAAGTTCGACACCACTCCTCCGGCTTCTTCTACGATGAGTATGCCTGCGGCTACATCCCAAATGCTCAAGCCGTATTCAAAAAATCCATCGAACCGTCCATTGGCCGTATATGCCAGGTCGATGGCAGCACTGCCCATGCGCCGGATGCCCTGCGTTGAGCGCATGAAGGACTCAAAACTCCGCAAATATTCAGGCGTTTTAACAAAAGAGTGATAGGGGAAGCCAGTTGCAATCAGGCTGGACTCAAGGTTTTCAGCTTTACTCATCTGTATGGGCTTTCCATTCAGAAATGCGCCCTCACCTTTCTTGGCTGCAAAAGTTTCTTTGAGCACAGGGAGGTGAATCAGGCCCAATACCGGCTGACCGTATTCAAGCAAAGCAATGCTGCAACAATACATTGGAAGCCCATGAGCAAAATTGGTGGTTCCGTCGATGGGATCAATCACCCATACCCATTGCGTATTTGCATTCTGTTGTATTTGGTTTTCTTCGGTGATGAATCCGGCTTCAGGTATGAGTTTCCCGAGGCCCTCGATGAGAAAGTTCTCAATAAAAAGATCGCATTCCGTAACCAACTGATTGTGATCTTTAAGATGCCAATCTCTGTTTTCAGGCATTTGATCAAATGCCTCGATGGCCAGTTGTTCTATATCCTTCCATCTGGGTGTCATGAACAAATGTCTTTCAAGTTAAAAGTTTGATCTATCCGGTAACTGCTTTCAGTTGCGGCAATTGTTGCCATTTCGTTTCTCAAATCGTGCTCAAAAAAGAGATAGTAATTTTGCTCAATGACCTCTTTTAGAAACTGCTCTCTTTCGGTCATGGTGATCAGCGGTCTGATGTCATAGGCCATTACATAATTCGGTCGGATGTGCGCCGCTGATGGAATTAAATCGGCCATGTAGGCAATGGTTTTATCACCATAAGAAATGATGGGGCACATCATTTTTTCGGTATGTCCGTCTGCCAGCATAACACGCATGTTTTCAGATATTTTCAAATCATTGTCTACAAACCGCAATTGACCGCTTTCTTCAATGGGCATGAAGTTCTCTCTGAGAAAGGATGCTTTTTCGCGCACATTGGGATGTACTGCATGCATCCAATGATCTTCATGGCTCCAATAGGTTGCATTGGGGAAAACGAGGTCGTAACCCGAGCCATCTTTTTTCATTTTCACACTTCCACCACAATGGTCGAAATGCAAATGGGTTAACACCACATCGGTGATGTCTGAAAAATCGACTCCTGCAGCATGCAACGACTTTTGCAGGCTGTGCTCTCCATTGAGGTAATAATGGCTGAAAAACTTCTCGTTTTGTTTATCTCCCAAACCATTGTCGATGAGTATCAATCGGTTGCCATCTTCAACCAACAGGCAACGCATGGCCCAGTTGCACATATTATTTTCATCAGCCGGATTTAAGTTTTTCCAGATGCTCTTGGGCACCACGCCAAACATGGCCCCTCCATCCAGCTTAAAATTTCCGGCATGTATCACTTTTAATTGCATATATCAACGATCTGATTTGATGAATTTTCGATAATCTATTTTGCCACCACTCTTCACCACAATGATGTAAACACCTGGTCTGTAAGTACCCAGATCAATGAAAAAATCGGTTCTTCTGGCACTGGCTAAATTCCTGAGGAACATTACTTTCCCAAAGGAATCCCAAATTTCTATGCTCACCGGACTTTCTATGGCCATTTCCAATGCGAAGCTGAGTCGGTAGCTGGCCGGATTCGGATAAATATCAAAAGCGAAGATGTCGTTGGTGCAAACCCCTGCGTACTCCAATGTGGTAACGCCATAGGCATTGAATGCCATGCACTCGTTTCGGTAGGTCTTAAAATCACAACCACAAACGGGTTGAAAGTATGGCTGGTTGCACTGAAAATAAGGATTCACCCTGTTGGAGTCCACACATTGAAGCCAGATTTGAGCGCTTGATTGCTCAGAAAATGAGAGCAATAACAGCCCGAATAATATGTTGAGAATTTTATTCAATTCTGTTAAATCCTAAATAAGGATGCAGTACTGCCGGCATGCGAATGCCATGTTCATCCTGATTATTTTCAAGCAAGGCAGCCAGAATTCTGGGCAATGCCAAACCACTGCCATTCAAGGTATGGGCCAAGCTGGTTTTTCCATCTTCGGTGCGGAAACGCAATCTCAATCGATTGCTCTGATAGCCTTCAAAGTTACTCACGGAACTGACTTCTAACCAGCGCTCCTGGGCAGCGCTCCAAACTTCCATATCATAGGTAAGCGCCGAAGTGAACCCCATGTCTCCTCCACATAACCGAAGCACCCGATAAGTCAGCCCCAGCTTTTTGAGCAATCCCTGAACGTATGATTGCATTTCTTCTAAAATGGCATAGGACTGATCAGGATGTGCTATTTGTACAATCTCTACCTTATCGAACTGATGCAGTCGGTTTAGACCGCGTACATCTTTTCCGTAACTCCCTGCTTCTCTTCTAAAACAAGGCGTGTAACCAACATTTTTAACAGGCAATTCATCCTTGTGCAGAATTACATCCCGATAAATATTGGTGATGGGCACTTCTGCTGTTGGAATGAGGTACAACTGATCTTCATTCACAAAATACATTTGCCCCTCTTTATCGGGCAACTGGCCGGTGCCATAACCACTATCTTCATTTACTACAATGGGTGGCTGAATTTCGGTATAGCCTGCTTTCATAGCCTCATCGAGAAAGAAATTAATTAGCGCTCTCTGCAATCTTGCGCCTTTCCCCTTGTACACAGGGAATCCTGCACCAGCGATTTTTACGCCAAGTTCGAAATCGATCAAATCAAACTTTTTTGCCAACTCCCAATGCGGCATTGCACCCGCCAGCGATGCATCAGGCTCGCCCCAACGGTATACCTCTTCATTCTCTTCAGCACTTTTTCCGGCTTTCACCACATCAGCAGGGGTGTTGGGAATGGCCAGCAAGGCTTCTTTCAACTCGCCCTCCCATTTGGCGAGATCCTCTTCCATTCCCTTTGACTGCTCTTTCATTTGGGCAGTTTTGGTACGAAGTACCGCCGCTTCCTCAGCATTACCAGCCTTGAACAACTGGCCAATTTCCTTGGCCAGGCGGTTCTGCTCAGCTTTATTTTGTTCTAAAGAGGTACGAAGATCCCTGCTTTTCTCATCAAGCTCCAAAACATGATCAATCATCGGGCGCGCATCGATGCCCCTTTTCGACAGACGATTGACCACTTCATCTGCATTGGAACGAATTACAGTTAATTGCAACATAGATGCTACAAAATTGATCAATCAGAGGCAGCAATCAAAGCACATTATGATTGAAATATTCTTCCCTACAGCTGACATAAAAAGTTACAACTGACAAAAATCATTTCAACTAATTAGGGATTCAAAGGTTATAGCATCGAGACTTAATTGTCTATTTGTAGCCGATGCAGCCATTTTACAGCAAAGGGAAGGTAATGCTCACCGGAGAGTACGTGGTATTGAAAGGTGCTCAGAGTCTTGCTTTGGCAAGCCGATTGGGACAACATATGCATGTATACGAGGATCGATTATGGGATGCTGAACCCATGCTTATTTGGCAAGCGAGTGACAGAAACAATGAAATTTGGTTCGAAGCTGATTTTCAATTGCCCGACTTCAGAATTGTGCGCACCAATGATACGGGTAAGGCCTTGGTTTTGGCAGACATATTAAAGACAGCCGTCAGTCTTAACCCGGATTTTCTGCGATGGCCTTTGAAATACAGGGTTGAATGCGCCCTGGAGTTTGAACGGCATTGGGGATTAGGTTCGAGTTCAACGCTTTTGGCCAATATCGCGAAGTGGGCGCAAATAGATGCCTTTCAATTGTTCAAGCGTGTTTCAGAAGGAAGCGGTTATGATCTTGCTGTAGCCAATGAGGGTACTCACATCATTTATCATTTAGAAAATGAAACACCCGGCGTTCAAAACATAGAATGGGCACCATCATTTGCAGATGACTTGTTTTTTGTTGCACTTGGTGAAAAGCAATGGTCAGAAAAAGCAGCCCGTAATTTTAGAAAGGAATGCATTGATCAAACCAGCATCAATCAAATCAATGCCATTACCGCGCGCATTCATCAATCAAATGATCTATCAACTTTCGAAAACCTAATGAATGAACATGAGCAAATCATGTCGGATATACTGGGAAAACCAAGCTTAAAAGCATCTTTGTTTCCCGATTATTCAGGGGCACTTAAATCTTTAGGTGCATGGGGGGGTGACTTAATTCTTGCAACCCGTTTTAAGGAAGGCATGCCGTACTTTTTAAATAAAGGATACACGGAAATCATGCATTACAGTGAGATCATTTAAGGATCTATTCATGGGATCGATTTTTGGTCATAAATTATCAAATCTAATCTTGGAATTGTTTCAAACACTATAATTGAAAACCTGTTTAATCCCTATTTTTATGCTTTGTTCAAGTGATCAAGACACATGAGTAAAAGATTAGAATTAACTTTGTTCTTAATTACATGCACAAAATACCCTTACTCATTTTATTGGCTTTAATTTTCAACGCTTGTGGTAAAAGGCTGGTTTATTTCCAAGAAAAAGAGGAAAGCAGCAACCAACTTGAAAAAATACTTCTCGCACCAAAGCCAAATCCAAGAGGTCACATCATCACCAATGGTGACATACTCAATGTTCAAATGAATACGGTGAACACAGCAGTGATGGAGAAATTCAATCTTGGCCGCATGGAAACAGAAGGACAAAGCGGTCCTAGCGGGGTTATGGTGGATGAAGAAGGTTATGTTTTTCTACCGGTTGCAGGCAAGCTTAAAGTAAATGGCTTAACATTGGCTCAAGCTGAAAGCATGCTAATTGATACCCTGGCCAATTATTTGACTGATTTTCACCTTTCCCTCAAACTCAGTGGTTTCAGGGTAGTTGTTTTGGGTGCGGTAAAACAACCCGGGGTGAAAATACTTACTGGCGACCAGGCCACTTTAATTGATGCCTTGAGTATCAGTGGTGATTTAATGGTTGATGGTCGCCCATCTGAAATGAAAATTATTAGAGATGTGAACGGTGAAAAGAAAACAATCATTGCAGACTTAAGTGACTTGGATGTATTCCGCTCAGAAGCATATTACCTGCAGTCAAACGATATCATTTACATTGAGCCCCTCCAAAGAAGATATGTTCGTGAAAATCTTCAGTACATAACTTTATTCACGACGCTGATCAACTTGGCGACCATCATCATTTTCAGAGCCCGATAATTGCAGTAAAATATGTCGGAGTACCCACAACAAATTTTCGAAGAACAAGAAGAAGGCATCAACATCAAGTCCATTCTGGGCATTGTAAGAATTTATTGGATGCTCTTTGCCATATCCACTGCCATTGCCTTGTTTGCAGCCTACCTTATCAACCGCTACACCACCCCTGTTTACGAGATTAAAGCACAGGTATTGTTGGCCAACGAACAAGAGGGCCGAGAAGGAGCGGATATTTTGGGAGTGCAGGGAATTGGCGGAGGATTCAACCCATGGGATCCGACCTTTGTAAACGACAAAATACAAATCATGAAGTCGGTCAACTTCATGGCACCCCTGGTAACCGACAGCCTCAATCTGTGCGAAGCATATTTTGAACACGGAGATATTAAACTCAGTGAACGATATAAAGATTTGCCGTTTCAATTGCACTTCACCCGCTTTGAAGATGAACTGGAAGGGGTGAATTTTGAAATTGACTTCAATAAAAACGGCTATGACCTCAAGGTGAAAAAAGGGGATCGGATTTACCATGAAAGCAGCCAAAGCTTCAACGATGAGGTAAATGCTGATCGCTTCGCCATGAAGTTAATCCCGTCGAGTGATCTAAATACCGATGGCAAAGATTTATCCGATCTTGAAGGGAAAAGATATACTTACATTCGGTACGCCGAAGAACATATCATCCGAAGTTTTGCAAGCCGTTTGAACATCAATCAGATAAAAAACACCAAATCGCTTGAACTGTCTATACAAGACCCTGTTGCTGAAAAAGGCATTGATTTTCTGAATGTGGTGGCCAATGCGTTTGTGTCGAAAGGCCTCGATGATAAAAACATCGGTTACACCAATTCACTTGAATTCATCAATACCGAGCTCCAAAAAATATCTGATACCCTCAGAAGGTTTGAAAGGGAAATTGAATTCTTTAAAAAGAACAAAGGCATGGTGGCCATTCCTGAACAAACCGCAGCAATGATTACCGACTACACCACCCTTGAAGTGCAGAGCTATGATCAAAAATTGATGGTTAAAAGCATCAAAAACCTCCGTGAGTACTTAAACAATCGCTCCGATCTTTCAACCCTGGCACCTGCAACATTTGGCATTACCGACCCATTACTCATACCCTTGGTAAATGCGGTGGCCACTGCTTATGAACAGTTTGTTCTGATTTCAAGACAATACAAAGCCGGCACAAAAGAATACCAGCAAGCCCGATTGAAACTGGATGAGGCCAAAGAACGCCTGGATGAAAATGCCAGAAATATTGAAATACAGAGTGAAAAACTACTGACGGCATACAGCAAAAGACTTGCAGAAATGGATGCTAAACTGAATAACATTCCGGCTATACAACGTCAGTACATCGGATTGGAAAGGCAATTCAATGTTCAGGAGAAGTTGTACATCTTGCTGCTCGAAAAAAAGTTTGAATATGAAATCGCTCGATCGGGTAACAAGAGTGATTATTCCATCCTAAATACTGCATTTAGGGCCGGGCAAACCAAACCAGATAAGAAGCGAAACTACGTTTTGGCCATTGTTCTGGGACTTTTCATTCCGGCTTTTTACCTTTTCTTGAAAATATTCTTCGACAATAAGTTACGGAGTCGGGAACAGATCGAGAACAAATCTAAAATTCCATTTCTGGCTGCTATTCCGCACTTCAAAGGCGATGGAAATTTGGTGTTTGAAAGAAACTCCAAAAGCATGGTGGCAGAAAGCTTTAGGAATTTGAGAACGGGCATTCAATATTTGATCCGCGATCTTGAACTAGATGAAAAAGGCAAACGCATTTTGCTTACATCAACCATTGGCGGTGAGGGTAAAACTTTCTTAACCCTGAATCTTGCCCATGTATTGGCCCTAAGCGATAAAAAAGTAATCATCCTGGGTCTTGATCTCCGTAAACCAAGGCTGCACTTGAGTTTTGATATCAAGAACGATTTGGGAATGACAAATTATCTCGCCGGCAGAGCATCACTTGATGAAATCATCCGCCCAACAGGAATTAGAAATATTGATATCATCCCATCAGGACCCACTCCACCCAATCCTTCAGAGCTCATTCTAAGCAATGAAATGCAGGTGGCCATGGATCAATTGGTTACGAAATATGACTACGTGATTCTTGATACTGCTCCTCTGGGGCTGGTAACCGATGCAGTTGATCTGCTTCCATATGTGGATTTGACCATTTATGTGATGCGTGAGAACTATACGAATGTTTCAGCAGTAAATTTTGCCGATGAATTCTACCGAAACCAAGCCAAAGGCAAAATAGGCGTGGTGCTGAACGACTCTAAATTTTCAGGAGCGAAATACGGTTACGGCAGCAAATATGGATACGGCTATGGATATGGCTATGGATACGGTTACGGCTATGGATATGGTTACGGCTATTATGACGAAGATAGCCGGCATGAAAAGAACTGGTTAAAGAAGTTACTTCCATTCAAGTAAACCTTATCTCATCTCAAGGGTTATGTTTGTAATTCAATTCATTGGAAAATCCTGAAAGCACTTCGCAAAGAAAAGCAGATCACATAGATCTGGCTTTAAAATCGGTAATACAACAGGCTGATGAGCGCTTCAACTATGAACCCCTGCTTTCAGCTCATCCTTCTCATCTACTTTCCCCTTTTTCATTTCTAGGCAAAACCATGAAAGCGCCTATTTGGGTGAGCAGCATGACCGGTGGCACGGGAAAGGCCGGACATATCAATAGAAACCTCGCCCGCTTATGTGCTGAATTTGGTTTTGGCATGGGCCTGGGATCATGCAGAATCATCTTGGATGATGACCGTTATTTTGAAGATTTCAACCTGCGGCCCATCATCGGTGCTGAAGCCCCATTTTATGCAAACCTGGGCATTGCACAAATTGAAGACCTACTCGCTAAAAGAGCAACTGATAAAATAGAACGACTTCTGGACCGCCTGGAAGCAGATGGCTTGATTGTTCATGTAAACCCAATGCAAGAATGGTTGCAACCCGAAGGCGATTTACTCAGCAGACCTCCCATTGAAACCATAGAGCACCTGCTGGCAGAATTGAACGCCTCTGTGATCATAAAAGAAGTGGGGCAAGGATTTGGCAAGGATAGTTTAAAGAAACTGCTTAATCTGCCTATTGCCGCCATTGATTTTGGTGCCTTTGGTGGAACCAATTTTGCCAAACTGGAGTTGTTGCGCGCCAATGAAAACGATCAAGAGTTGTATGAGCCCCTTAGCTATATTGGGCATACGGCAGAAACCATGGTGCGTGATCTCAACAAAATATTGGATGAAAGCATTCAGCCCCCTAAATGTTCTGAAATAATCATTTCTGGCGGGGTGAAGAATTTCCTGGATGGATACTATCTTGTAAACCTGAGTCAATCGCACGCTGTTTATGGGATGGCGGCCGGTTTCCTGCGCCACGCCACGGGTTCATACGAAGAATTGCGTGATTTTGCCCAATCACAAATCAAAGGATACCGTTTGGCGGAGGCATTTTTAACCATCAAAGCATGAAAGAAAACAAGATCATTAAAGGCTTTTCAAAGCTGAGTAAAGATGCCAAAATTGAATGGCTCATCACCAATTATTTCGAAAACACTGATCGCTCTCTTGAGCTGCTAAAAAGTTATTGGCATAGCGATGAAGACTTGCAAAAACTGCACGATGAGTTCATTGAAAACACCCTTTCGAACTTTTACATGCCCTATGGCGTGGCACCCAATTTCATGATCAACGGAAGAACCTACTGCCTGCCAATGGCCATTGAAGAAAGTTCGGTGGTTGCTGCAATGGCAAAGGCCGCCAATTTTTGGGCAGACAAGGGTGGTTTTCATGCCAAGGTTCTTTCCACCACCAAAATTGGTCATGTGCACTTCCTCTGGTCAGGACAGGATAAAGCCGCACTGTCACATTTTTTTGATCAAACCAAAGATCAACTGCTCTCAGGCACCTCTAAAATCACCCAAAACATGCGGGCAAGAGGGGGCGGAATTTTAGATATTCAGTTGGTTGACAAAACCGATGAAATCCCCAACTATTATCAAATTGAGGCGCGATTTGAAACCTGCGATAGCATGGGAGCCAATTTTATCAATTCAGTTCTGGAGGAGTTTGCGCAAATTTTCAAGGCTGAAATGGCTGAGAGCTCATTGATGCCCCATGAGATTGAAGTGGTCATGTGCATCCTCAGCAACTATACCCCTGAATGCCTGGTTAGAGCCGAAGTGAGTTGCCCTATTGAGCGCATGGTGGAAGGCACTGACATTGCACCTGAAGTGTTTGCAAAGAGATTCGCTACGGCAGTTAAAATTGCTGAAACCCAACCCTACCGTGCAGTTACCCATAACAAGGGCATCATGAATGGAATTGATGCGATGGTCATGGCCACTGGAAACGATTTTAGAGCCATAGAAGCTTGTGCGCATGCCTATGCTGCACGAAAAGGACAATATACAAGCCTCACCCATGTTTCAATCGAAAATGGCATTTTTCGCTTTTGGATAGAGATTCCTCTTGCACTGGGAACGGTTGGTGGAATCACAAGTTTGCACCCCATGGTGAAATTCTCACATGAAATGCTCGGTAAGCCATCAGCTACTGAACTCATGTGCATCATTGCATCGGCGGGTTTGGCGCAGAATTTTTCTGCTTTGAGATCGTTGACCACAACGGGTATCCAAAAAGGCCATATGAAAATGCACCTGCTCAACATTCTCAATCAATTGGAAGCCACCGAGGCAGAAAAAGAGGAAATCGTTGCTTATTTCAAAGACAAAGTGCCCAGCTACAGAAACACCATTGAGATTTTTTGTAAGATTCGTGGAATTGAAGAATCTGTGGTGGCAGAACGTTTGAAGGCCTGAGACCTGCAATTGCGGCATATGACTTACATTTGCCCGCAAAATTTTCAAAGCATTTATGCCTAAGAACAAAGTTGTAGACGCGCTGCAATACCACCAAATGGGCCGTCCCGGCAAAATTGAGGTGGTGCCAACCAAACCCACTCAAACCCAAAGAGATTTAAGTCTGGCCTATTCACCTGGAGTGGCTGAACCCTGTCTTCGTATTGCTGAAAATAATGAAGAAGTATTCAACTATACGGCCAAAGGAAATCTGGTAGGTGTAATCAGCAACGGGACCGCCGTGCTGGGACTCGGAGACATTGGTCCGGAAGCCAGTAAACCAGTGATGGAAGGGAAGGGCATTCTTTTCAAAATATTTGCCGATATCGATGTTTTCGACATAGAGTTGAACGCCAAAACAGCTGATGAAGTGATATCAGCCGTAAAGGCACTCGAGCCCACATTTGGCGGCATCAACCTGGAAGACATCAAGGCGCCTGAATGTTTTGAAATAGAAGAAAGACTCAAAAAAGAGTTGAACATTCCTGTTATGCACGATGATCAACACGGCACTGCAATCATTAGTGGGGCCGCTTTGATCAATGCCTTACAAATTGTAAATAAGCCAATCGAGGAGGTAAAAATGGTCATCAACGGTGCAGGAGCTTCAGCCATTTCTTGCGGCAAACTGTTCGTTTCGCTGGGACTCAAAAAAGAGAACATTGTGATGTGTGACAGCAAAGGGGTCATTCGATCTGACCGCGAGTACCTGGATAAGTATAAGAGCTTCTTTGCCACCACAAGAGGTCTAAATACGCTAGGAGATGCAATGGTTGATGCCGATGTGTTTGTGGGTCTCTCCAAGGGTAATATACTCAGCCCCCATATGTTGCTAAGCATGGCTGAAAAACCAATCGTTTTTGCCATGGCCAATCCCGACCCTGAAATAAGCTATGACCTTGCAGTTGCCACCAGGAAAGATATCATCATGGCCACTGGTCGAAGCGATTTCCCCAATCAAGTAAACAATGTTTTGGGATTCCCTTTCATTTTCCGTGGCGCATTGGATGTAAGAGCTACAGCCATCAATGAAGAAATGAAGCTTGCAGCAGTAAAAGCCATTGCTGAACTGGCGCATGAGCCTGTTCCTGAAATCGTTACCAAAGCCTACAACCTTAAAAGTGTGGGGTTCGGACATGACTACATCATTCCCAAACCCATCGACCCGCGATTGATCACCCATGTGGCTCCTGCCGTAGCAAAGGCAGCCATGGAAAGCGGGGTGGCAAGAAGAGAAATTACCAATTGGGATGAATACCGCGAAGAACTTCGCAAACGCCTTGGTCTTGACAACAAACTTCTACGAACCATTTCCATCAAAGCCAAAAGGAATCCGCAAAGGGTGGTTTTTGCAGAGGCAGATAACGCTAAAATTCTCCGTGCCGCTCAAATTGTAAAAGAAGAAGGAACTGCCATTCCAATTCTTTTGGGATCGAAAGAAAAAATTCAATCCATTATGAATGAGCTGAACATCGAATTGGGCGAAACTACCATCATCAATCCAATGGAGGAAAAAGAACTCCGCAACCAATTCGGACAGGTTTATTTTGAACAAAGACAGCGGAAAGGAATCACCTACTATGACGCTTGCAAGTCCATGCGCGACAGAAACTTCTTCGGCCCCATGATGGTGAATATGGGCATGGCAGATGCTTTTGTGTCAGGACTGACAAAAAACTATCCCAATACCGTTCGTCCGGCCTTGAGAATTGTGGGCAAGCAGGATGGGGTGAAAAGAGTGGCCGGAATGTACATCATCATGAGCAAACGTGGCCCAATGTTCTTTGCCGATACCACCATCAACATCAATCCCGATTGGGAAGCACTGGCAGAAATAACTGTGCTGGCACACGATTTTGTAAAAAGCATGAACATCGAACCACGCATTGCAATGCTCAGTTTCAATAACTTCGGAAATACAAAGGATGATACGCCAGAGAAAATACAGAAAGCCGTGACATGGCTGCATCAAAACAGGCCTGAAATTGTAGTGGATGGTGAAATGCAAGCCAATTTCGCATTAAATTCATCCCTTAGGCAAGAAGTGTTTCCATTCACAAAACTGGGAGACCAAGATGTAAACACCTTCATTTTCCCCAACCTTGCTGCAGGTAATATAGCTTACAAATTTGCACAAGAATTGGGCGCAGCAGAAAGCATTGGCCCGGTATTGCTTGGGTTTAGAAAATCTGTACATATTCTTCAATTGGGCAGTTCCGTGCGTGAGATCGTGAACATGATCAACATTGCGGCTGTAGATGCGCAGGATAAATCCTGATGCCATGAAAAAGGGTTCTTCATACCATCTGCTTCAAAATATTACATCTCCTGATGATTTCAGGGGGTTCAATCCGGAGCAACTTGAAGAACTAAGCAATGAGTTGCGCCAATATTTGATTGACACCATTTTGCAGGAAGGTGGTCATTTCAGCGCCAACCTTGGTGTGGTTGAACTGAGTATTGCCCTGCATTACGTTTTTGATACGCCTTACGACCGCCTCGTATGGGATGTGGGGCATCAAGCCTACGGCCATAAGGTTCTTACCGGGCGTATGAAAGAACTTTCGAGCATTCGCAAGAAGGGGGGGCTCAGTGGTTTCCCGAAAATCAGTGAAAGTTCTTACGATCATTTTGGAACCGGTCATTCCAGCACGTCTATTTCAGCAATTCTGGGTATGGCCGAAGCCGCTTTCTTAAAAAATCAAGAACGGCAACATATTGCGGTAATTGGAGATGGATCGCTCACCGGTGGCATGGCCTGGGAAGCCCTGAATAATCTTGGGGTTTCAAATGCCAATGTACTGGTGGTGATCAACGATAACCAGATGGGCATCGACCCCAATCATGGAGCCATCGGCCAACACCTCAATGAATTGAGCAAAGAAACCCGGGTAAGCAATATGTTCAGAAGTTTACACTTGCCTTATTATGGCCCCATCGATGGTCATGATCTTCCGGCTCTGCTGAGCAGCCTTGAGGAACAAAAGAAGTTAAAAGGCCCCAGAATTCTGCACATTAAAACCATCAAAGGCAAAGGCTATGCCCCTGCTGAAAAGGAGCAAACCAAATGGCATAGTGCCGCCAAATACGTTAAAGTCGGGAAAGAAAAAACGGATACGATCGGAGAAAAATTTCAAGAAGTGTTCGGCAAGACTTTGCTTGAACTGGCCTTGAAGGATGAACGCGTTTTGGGAATCACCCCTGCCATGCCCACTGGAAGCAGCATGATCATTCTGCAGGAAAAAATGCCCCACCGGGTGTTTGACGTAGGCATTGCCGAACAACATGCAGTAACCTTCTCTGCTGGACTGGCGCTTGAAGGATTTCGACCATTCTGCCATATCTACAGCACTTTTATGCAAAGGGCCTACGATCAGCTTATTCACGATGTTGCTCTGCAAAACATCCCAGTAATTTTCTGTTTGGATCGGGCAGGAGTGGTTGGTGAAGATGGAGCAACACACCACGGCCTTTACGACCTGAGTTACTTAAAGGCTGTGCCCAATTTAATTGTTGCCGCTCCTTCCAATGAAGGGGAATTACGCAATATGATGCATACGGCATTGCAAGCAGATAATGCCTTTGCCATCCGATATCCCAAGGGTAGAGGTCCGGGCATTGGCATTGATTCAGAACCAGAGCAGCTGCCGATTGGAAAAGCCAGGCTTGTAACTTCAGGAAAGGATGTGCTCTTGCTTGGTCTAGGTCATGCAGTGAATGAACTTCAAATAGCTGCGGACCATCTCGAAGCGTTGGGCCATGGTGCAAGCCTGATGGATATGCGCTTCCTCAAACCCTTGGATACTGCTTTGCTCAATCAACTCATCCCACAGCACCGCCTAATCGTTACCCATGAAGATGGAACCCTCTCCGGAGGTTTTGGTGAAAGCATAGCCACCCACATGCTGGAAAATGACCTTCAAACTCCCCTCCTAAGGTTTGGATTTCCGGATGAGATCATAGAACACGATAGCAGAGAAGGCCAATTGCATGCTTATGGGCTTGATGGTTCAACCCTTGCCAAACAAATCCACAAGATGCTTTCCAATCTAAACCGTTAAGGTGCTCAAGGCTTGAGCGAAGACCGCAATTATCTTAAATGGCTTAAAAGGTCTTCTTTATTGAGCTTTACCTGGCTTCCTTTTTCGAGATCTTTGAGGCTGTAAATGCCACTCTCCATTTCTTCTTCGCCACAAATCAAGGCATAAGAAATGCCCTTTTTATTGGCATAGTCCAGTTGTTTGCCGAGTTTCTTTATTTCCGGATAGACTTCAACTGCCAAGCCGCCTGCACGCAATTCAGAGGCCAGTTGCAGGCAATGTATGAGCCCTTTTTCATCGAAATGGCAAAGCAACATTTTGCTTCCTTCGGCACTTTCTGCAGGCCAGCGTTCCAATTCTTCCAGCACATCATAAATCCGGTCAATTCCAAAAGAAATGCCTACCCCACTCATATTTGGCAGCCCAAAAACCTCCGTTAAATTGGCATATCGGCCTCCTCCTGAAATACTGCCCATTTTCATTTCGGTTGGAACTGCCTCGAAAATGCATCCGGTATAATAATCAAGTCCTCGAGCCAGGCTGAGATTTAAAACCACCTCAAAATCATTATTTCCAGCTTTTTTGTAAGCGAGTAGATGCTCCAGTTCATGCAATCCTTGTTGCGCAACAGATGAATCCTTCAGCAGTGTTTTCAAATGCGCCAATGTAGATTCTTCAAAAATTCTCTCCTTCATCTGCTCCTGTAAATCGGCCAGCTGATGCTCCATTAATCCCATTCCCAAAAGTTCGGGGCTCACGCCTTCCCAGCCAATTTTATCTAGCTTATCAATGGCAACGGTAAAAGCCTGAAAATGATCAGCCAGCCCGGCGAGTCCTGCAATGCCTTCCAGAACCTTGCGGTGATTCACCATTAGCTTCACTCCTATGCCAAGAGATTGAAAAACATCGCGATAGATGGCCAAAAGGTCGGCTTCAGACAAAAGGCTTTCTGTACCAATGATATCTGCATCACATTGCCAGAACTCCCTGTAACGGCCCTTTTGTGGTCTGTCAGCCCGCCATACAGGCTGCATCTGATAACGTCTGAAAGGGAAGCTCAATTCATTGCGATGCATGACCACAAATCGCGCAAATGGAACCGTGAGGTCATACCTCAATCCCTTTTCAGCAATTTTCGGCATCAGTTGATCAAAGCTATTCAAATCATTTTGCTCAGCCTTCTTCAAGAAATCTCCTGAATTGAGGATTCTGAAAAGCAGCTTATCGCCTTCTTCTCCATACTTGCCCGTGAGGGTAGATAACTGCTCCATGGCAGGGGTTTCAATAGGAACAAAACCGTAAAGCTGATACACCTTTTCGATCGTGCTCAATAGATATCGCCTTTTCTGCATCTGTTCCGGACCAAAATCGCGGGTACCTTTGGGGAGAGATGGTTTTTGCATCTGGCAAAGATAGATGCTTCGCAATTAGATTGTGGTGTGGAGATTTTAGAGGTAAGAAGCCAGAAACTAGAAACTAGAAGCCAGAGGTCAGAGGTCAGAAGCAAGAGCGACAATAAAAAGCGTCAGCTTTTTTCTTCTGTGGTATTCTGTCCCGCCCAGCCACAGCAGGCACGCGCGGCGGGTGTGAGAAACAAAAAAAGCGAAGCATTCATCCCTGGAATCTGTGAGAGACAAGAAGTCAGAGGTCAGAAGCAAGAGGCTGTACATCCCTAAATAGCATTGACCGTTTTGGTTTAACATTGATCTTTATTGGGCGTTTATGGGCCAGTAAGCTCTTTTTATGCTCATTATTCACTAAAAACAATCAACTATTCACTAGCTAAAGAGGCAAAAGGGCAATAAATAGGGTAGCTATTATCTGAGCGAATTTGCAACCCGTCCAGTCACTGAAGGCAGGTTGTGAGGAAAGAAACTAGGAATTAGGAATTAGGAATCAGTCCCGCCGCGCGTGCCTGCTGTGGCTGGGCGGGAGAAATCAGAAATCCCTGCTCACATCAACCCCTTCACTTCACTCACCAGTGCCTGGAGGCTTTGCTTGGCGTCTCCAAACAGCATGCGGGTATTTTCTTCAAAAAACAGAGGGTTTTCTATGCCGGCATAGCCCTTGTTCATGCTTCGCTTCATCACGATGGTGCTTTTAGCCTGCCACACTTTCAATACAGGCATGCCATAAATGCTACTGGAAGGATCTCTTTCAGCCGATGGGTTCACCACATCGTTGGCACCGATCACCACCACCACATCGCATTGGGGAATAAAATCATTGCTCGCTTCGAGGTCTAATAAATTGGGATAGGGCACATCGGCTTCTGCCAGCAAAACATTCATGTGTCCCGGCATCCTACCGGCTACAGGATGAATTCCGTAGCGCACTTCTACCCCATTTTCTTCCAGTAAATCTTGCAAGTCTTTACAAAGATTTTGTGCCTGTGCCACGGCCAGTCCATAACCAGGAACCATTAATACATTCTTGCTGTAGAACAGTTGAATGGCAGCATCATTGAGCCCTACTTCTTTGATGTTTTGGTCTCCACTAACTTCAACAGAAGCAGAACTGCTTCCAAAACCACCAATAATGACGTTCCACAATGAGCGATTCATGGCCTTGCACATCATCAAGGTCAAAATAGTACCTGAGGCCCCTACTAGTATACCGCCCACAATCATCATCAGATTGCCATAAACAAAACCTGCAGCCGCCGCAGAAATCCCGGTAAAGCTGTTGAGCAATGAGATGACCACCGGCATGTCAGCTCCCCCAATCGGAGCCACAAAACTCAAGCCGTAGATGAGGCTCAACAACACAAACACAACGAACCAGATTTCAGAAAGTGCTCCCACCCAACTCAGATAAACACCTCCCACCAGCAGAACCAACATCAAAAAGATATTGATCGTGGAATGGCCAGGCAAGGTCACTTTCTTGTCGTTAACCTTCCCTTCCAGTTTGAGGTAAGCCAGTATACTTCCACTGAAAGAAACCGCACCCACCAATAGCGCAAAGACCACGATAGCCGCCTGAGATAATAACCATTCCTCGGCAGAAAGACCTCGGTACTCAACGATGCCAATCAGCATGGCGGTAGCACCCCCCAAACCGTTAAAAATGGAAACCATCTGCGGCATGGATGTCATGGCAACCTTGCGGGCTGCATACACCCCTATGGCTGCACCGCCCAACAACCCGAGAATAATCCAGATAAAATTGCCGTGGTCATTCTCCAGCGGATAAAAGAGTGCAGCAAGAATGGCCAGTCCCATACCAATTGCGGCCAGCATATTTCCCTTGCGTGCAGTGTCTGGAGAGCTCAGATTACGCAAGCCCAATACGAAAGCGACAGAACCCAGCATATATGCCAAATCAAAGATTACCTGTGCTTTCATTTTTGCTTCTTCTTTTTGTTGAACATCTCCAGCATGCGCTGGGTAACCGCAAAACCACCGGCTACATTGATCATGGCCAAGGCAATGCCAATCGTGCCGAGCGCAATTTTAAACACGTCGCCCGGTTCACTTTGTCTGATCAGCAAAATGGCGCCAATGATCACAATACCGCTCACCGCATTGGTCCCTGACATCAATGGAGTATGCAATACTGTAGGAACCTTGCTGATGACTTCAAACCCCAGTATCACCGTGAATACCAGCAAAAAAATCATCAGATAATACGCTTCTAAAAAAGCTATCAATTCTTCCATATACCTAGTCTTGAGTTGGGTAAACCTGCACCGATTTACATATTGCATCTTCCGCAGACCGACCCGCTTCCTTTTGTTGAATATAGTACTTGAGAAAATTCACCACATTGTTGCCGTACAACAAGCTGGCATCCTGTTTCATTTCATAGGCCAGCTGGCTGTTGCCGATAATCTTCACCCCCCCTACTTCACAAAGCTCTCCATCGCGGGTCAGCTCGCAATTCCCACCTGTCGATGATGCCAAATCTACAATAACAGATCCTGGCCGCATGGCTTCAACAGTCTCCTTGCTCACCAACAAGGGCGCTTTTCTACCTCTTATCTGGGCGGTGGTAATAATGATATCGCTTTGCATCGCCCGCTTTTGAACCTCAGCTTTTTGGCGCTGAAGAAATTCCTCGCTCTGTTCTACCGCATATCCCCCGGCACCGCTGTCCTCTCTTGCTCCCTCAACTTCTACAAACTTCGCCCCAAGACTCTGCACTTCCTCTTTAACTGCTGATCGCACATCAAATGCTTCCACCTGAGCACCCAGTCGCCTTGCAGTGGCGATGGCCTGTAAACCCGCCACACCAGCACCAATCACCAGGACTTTAGCCGGTTTGATGCTTCCTGCAGCTGTAATCATCATTGGAAAGTATCGGGTGAAATATGTGGCTGCCAACAAAACAGCCCGATAGCCTGCCAAAGAAGCCATGCTACTTAGTACATCCATGCTCTGTGCAATGCTCGTTCTTGGAATTTCATCCATGCTCAGCACGCGGAATGAAAAAGAGCTGAATACATCCAATGCATTGGAGTTGCTGAAGCGCTCTGTATTGGTGATCAGCCAGGCGCTTTCTTTGATCTGCTTTAAATCATCAACCGATGGAGGCTGCACACTTACCAAAATGTCTGCGCGCTTTAACACTTCGCCACGGGGCAATAATTCAGACACCTCAGAATATTGAGCATCCGTGAAATCACTTTCCGTCCCAGCCCCATTTTCTACCAGAAATTCATGCCCTTCTTTTTTCAAACGGGCGATGCTCTCAGGTACCATGGATACAATGGAGAGTGACTTTTCCTTGAGTATTCC
>CAZYJD010000018.1:26297-30161 GCA_964647785.1 uncultured Chitinophagaceae bacterium | reverse complement strand
GATCATGGAATTGAGGTTGGAGCGCCCAAGGTCAATTTGCCACAGATGATGAAACGCAAAGATGAGGTGGTGGCACAAATGAATGGTGGTGTAAGCTTTTTGATGAAGAAAAATAAAATAGATGTCTATCAAGGCTTGGGATCATTCATTGATGCCCATACCATCGCGATCAAAGGGGAGAAGCCAGAGTCAATTCAAGCGAAGAACATCATCATTGCAACAGGCTCTAAACCGGCATCCATCCCTGGAATGGAAATCGATAAAAAACGCATCATCAGCAGTACAGAGGCCCTTAGCTTAAAAGAGATACCCAAGCACCTCATTGTGATTGGTGGCGGTGTGATTGGCATGGAGCTCGGTTCTGTATACGGTCGTATGGGAAGCAAGGTTTCTGTGGTTGAATACATGGATCGCCTCATTCCCTCAATGGATCAATCGCTCGGGAAGGAACTGCAGCGTTCGCTCAAAAAACTCGGGTTCGAATTCCATATGAAACACAAGGTGACCTTTGTGAGCAGCAAGGGGAAAAAAGTAACGGTGAAGGCAGAAGGTGCCAAAGGTGAAGTGATCCTTGAAGGAGATTATTGTTTGGTGGCCATAGGTCGAAGACCGTATACGGATGGTTTGGGCTTGGAGAAAGCGGGGCTTTCAACCGATGACCGAGGTCGAATTCCGGTGAATGAACACCTGCAAACTGCCCAACCGCATATCTATGCTGTTGGCGATGTAATACAGGGGGCCATGCTGGCCCATAAAGCTGAAGAGGAAGGGGTTTTTGTGGCCGAAGTCATTGCCGGACAAAAACCACACATCGATTACAACTTGATTCCAGGAGTTGTTTACACCTGGCCCGAAGTTGCTGGTGTCGGTCAAACCGAGGAACAACTGAAAGCAGCAGGTCGCAAATACAAAGTGGGCCAGTTTCCTTTCAGGGCAAATGGACGAGCGGTTGCCGGAATGGATACCGATGGTTTTGTGAAGATATTAAGCGATGCTGAAACGGATGAGGTACTTGGGGCGCATATGATTGGTCCGCGTGTTGCCGATATGATAACAGAAATTGTGGTGGCCATGGAATTCCGCGCCAGCGCTGAAGATATCGGTCGTATCTGCCATGCACACCCAACGACTTCTGAAGTAACCAAAGAAGCTGCACTTGCCGCTGCTTTTGGCAGTGCTTTGCATATGTAAGGTACAGAGCGCAGAGGGGTAGATATTTCCAGTTTAGGAGGTTTAAAGAGTTTAATAGGTTTAGATTTCCTTAAATCGAGTCTTTCTAAAGATCTATTCTCAAGAAATCTAGCAATCTCCATAGAGTACCGGGCATTGGCTTTCAAGCATCAGCAATTAGAAATCCGGAATCAGAAACCCGGAATCAGAAACCCTCAAACCGCCACCGGTGCGCTAATTCTTGGATGCGGATGGTAATCCTTCAATTGAAAATCATTGTATTCAAAGCTGAAAAGGTCTTTTTTATCGGGGTTTAAAATCATTTCGGGATAAGGTCTTGCATCGCGACTTAATTGCAATTCCACCTGTTCGAAATGGTTGTTGTAAATGTGTGCATCGCCAAATGTGTGCACATAGCTGCCAGGTTCAAGGCCCGTATGTCGAGCCATCATGAGTGTAAGCAATGCGTAGGAGGCAATATTGAAGGGCACGCCCAGAAAGAGATCGGCACTTCGTTGATAGAGCTGACAGCTGAGTTTGCCATCCGCCACATAAAATTGAAACAAGCAGTGACAGGGGGCGAGGGCCATTTTGGGGAGGTCCGCTACATTCCATGCGCTCACCACCATTCTCCTGCTATTGGGGTCTTTCTTGATGAGCTCAAGAATTTGTTGAATCTGGTCATAGGTTTTCCCGTCTGCACCCATCCAGCTTCGCCATTGGTGGCCGTATACCGGACCGAGATTTCCTTGCTCATCGGCCCATTCGTCCCAAATGCTCACCCCGTGTTCTTGCAGCCAATGCACATTGGTATCGCCTCTCAGAAACCACAGCAACTCATAAATGATGGATTTGAGATGTACTTTTTTGGTGGTGATCAACGGGAATCCTTCTGATAAATTAAATTGAATCTGCCCCCCAAATACCGAGCGTGTGCCCGTTCCCGTGCGGTCGGCTTTGTCAGTGCCATTTTCATAAACATGGCGTAAAAAATCTTCGTACTGTCTCATAAGCTCTTCAAAATTGCGACTTCCTGGGCTGAACTTTTGCACAAACTATGCACCCGGGCTGAACTTTTCAATCCAATGGCCGTTGTAAATGGAATTCCATACAAATTGAGTTAGTTTTGCGAAGTTTTGAAGCATGGCAGTAAAAGTTAAACTACCGAAGATGAGCGACACCATGGAAGAAGGTGTCATTGTAGCCTGGCAGGTGAAAGTAGGCGATGAAGTTAAACCCGGCGATATTCTCGCTGAGGTGGAAACAGATAAAGCCACCATGGACCTCGAGAATTATGAAAAGGGCACCGTTTTACACCTGGTGGCTGAAGAAGGTTCGGCGATAGGTGTTGATTCCACCATTGCCATCATTGGGGCGAAAGGAGAGAATTTTGAGGATTTGCTGAAAGAAGCAGATGCTCCCGTAACAAAAGAAGAAAGCAAAGAAGAGGATGCAAGTGCAGCAGCTTCTTCAGAACCGGCAACAAGCCCTGCAGCGGTAGCGGTTCCATCTACAAATGTTGTGGATGGTCGTTTGAAAGCCTCCCCTTTGGCGCGTAAGATCGCTGAAGAAAAGGGCATCGACCTCAACATGCTTGCCGGCAGTGGAGAGGGAGGGCGTATTGTAAAGCGGGATGTTGAATCTTACACCCCTTCACAAGCAGTAGCAGCTGCGGTTCCGGGCATAGAAAGTTTCGAAGAAGTTCCGGTTTCGCAGATGCGAAAAACCATCGCAAGACGCTTGTCAGAAAGCAAGTTCAGCGCTCCGCATTTCTATCTTACCATGGAAATACGAATGGATAAAGCTGTTGCCGCCCGCGCTGCCATGAACCAACTGGGCGATACAAAAATCTCCATGAACGACATTGTGGTAAAAGCCGTTGCTCAAGCGCTAAAGCAGCACCCTCAGGTGAATTCAAGCTGGTTGGGCGATAAAATTCGCTACAACAAGCACATACATGTAGGGGTGGCCATGGCCGTGGATGAAGGTCTGCTCGTACCGGTGGTGAAATTCACCGATCAAAAATCTCTGAGCCAAATCAGTGCGGAAGTGAAGAACTTCAGCCAGAAAGCCAAAGACAAAAAACTTCAGCCCTCAGATTGGGAAGGAAATACCTTCACGGTAAGCAATCTCGGCATGTTCGGAATCGAAGAGTTCACGGCAATCATCAATCCGCCCGATGCCTGTATCCTGGCCGTTGGTGGCGTGAAAGATGTGCCCGTGGTTGAAAACGGACAAATCCTACCGGGCAAAACCATGAAAGTAACCCTCAGCTGCGATCACCGTGTGGTGGATGGCGTGGTTGGTTCACGTTTCCTGCAGACCCTCAAAGGATTGCTGGAAGAGCCCGTGGCAATGCTTATTTGAGGGAATAGTTTCTAGATTCCGGATTTCTGATTCCTGACCTCTTTTCTCTCACTCCCACCCTGGAGGGTCACTGATTCCACTGATAGAAGCTTCGCTTTTTTTTATTTCTCGCACCCGCCGAGGCGGGACAGAAAGACACAGAAGTAAAAAGCTGGCGCTTTTGAAGAGAGTGAATAGTGAATAGTTTATAGTGAATAGAGCGCATTGAATTGGGCTTCTTGCCTCTTGCTTCTTGTCTCTTGCTTCTTGTCTCTCACTGATTCCAATGATAAAAGCTTCGCTTTTTTTTATTTCTCGCACCCGCCGAGGCGGGACAGAAAGACACAG
>CAZYJD010000018.1:0-26197 GCA_964647785.1 uncultured Chitinophagaceae bacterium | reverse complement strand
GTAAAAAGCTGGCGCTTTTGAAGAGAGTGAATAGTGAATAGTTTATAGTGAATAGTTTATAGTGAATAGAGCGCATTGAATTGGGCTTCTGGCCTCTGGGTTCTTGTTTCTTGCTTCTGACTTCTTACCTCTCACAGATCGCACAGATCACACAGAAGTGAAAAGCTGGCGATTTTTTTATCACGTGAAAGTCTGAATTACACAGAAGGCAAAAAGCTACGCTTTTTAAAGTCGCTCTTGTCTCTTGCTTCTATCTAAACAATATTTTTTTTATTTCAAATCTAAGGTTTAAACTTGCACCGTCTCTGATGAATTCCCGCCCTGGTGATTTCTCAAAGAAAATCCGTATTTCTTCCGGAACAATCAAACTAGACGAAAGAGAATTATTGTAGATGTATACATTTGATGCTTTAAGCAAAAAGCTGGTTTCTGAGCTAAAGGAAATCGCTGAAGAACTTGAATTTGACCCTAAAGGTCTCAGAAAAAACGACCTCATTTATAAGATACTTGAAGTGCAGGCAGTAAAGCCTGGCGCGGCGGCTGCGGTTGTTGAGGAGAAAAAAGAGGCCCCTCAGCGGGATAAACGAGACGACCAAAAGCGAAGCCGTAAGCGCATGGAAAGAGAGGATGAGTCGGGTGATCAAAAGGCGAATCAACCCAAAGAAGAGCAACCGCAAAAAGATCGCAGGCCGGAGCGGCGCGAGGAGCGAAAAGATGATCGCCGTCAAGATCGCCGCGAAAAATCAGGGGCACGCGATGACAATCGAAAGCATCAGCAGGACAACCAACAGAAAAATACGGATCGAAATGTCGGTTCTGGAACAGACGATCAGAAAAATGATGCCCAGGATCATCGCCAGCAGCGCGATCAGCAGCGGCAGGATGAACAACAACGCCGCCAGGATGAACAACGCCGGCAGGAACAGGAAAAAAGGAAACAAGCGGAGCAGATGCTCATGAACTATCTTGAACTGGAAGGCGTGGTATCCACCCAAGGTGTTCTTGAAGTCATTCAGGATGGTTATGGTTTCCTACGTTCAGCTGATTACAACTACCAACCGTCTCCCGACGATGTTTATGTTGCGCCGGGACAGATTAAACACAACGGACTTAAAACGGGTGATACGGTAAAAGGAACCATTCGCCCACCGAAAGAGGGTGAAAAATACTTTGCACTCATACAAATTGAATCCATCAACGGCAAGGCTCCGGCTTTGGTGCGCGACCGCGTATCATTTGAGCACTTAACCCCCTTGTTCCCCGATGAAAAGTTCAATTTGGTTCACACAGCAGATGGATTTAGCACGCGAATCATCGATTTGATTACGCCCATCGGGAAAGGACAAAGAGGATTGATCGTAGCACAGCCAAAAACCGGTAAAACGAATTTGTTGAAATCGGTGGCCAATGCAATTGCCCACAACCATCCGGAAGTATACATGATCATTTTGCTGATCGATGAACGTCCGGAAGAAGTTACCGATATGGCCCGTTCGGTGAATGCGGAAGTGGTGGCTTCAACTTTTGATGAACCAGCCGACAAGCATGTTCGCCTGGCCAATATCGTGCTCGACAAAGCCAAGAGAATGACCGAATGCGGGCATGATGTGGTGATCTTACTCGATTCCATTACGCGCCTTGCCAGGGCATACAATACCGTTCAACCTGCCTCAGGGAAAATCCTTTCCGGTGGGGTGGATGCCAATGCGCTTCAGAAGCCCAAGCGTTTCTTTGGTGCGGCCAGAAATATTGAAAATGGAGGCTCACTCACCATCATTGCAACGGCACTGATCGATACGGGCTCGAAGATGGATGAAGTGATCTTTGAAGAATTCAAGGGAACCGGTAACATGGAATTGCAACTGGATCGCAAACTCAGCAACAAGCGCATCTTCCCAGCCATTGATGTTACGGCATCCAGCACGCGTAGAGAAGATCTGTTGCTCGATAAGAGCACCATGCAGAAGATGTGGATCCTCCGCAACCACCTGGCAGATATGAACTCTGAAGAAGCGATGAACACCGTTCTCAACTACATGAAAGGCACCCGCGACAATGCGGAGTTCCTCATGTCGATGAATGGGTAAATAAAGAAGGCTCGAAAAATCTTTTGGTTGCCCCTTATGGGCTCACCAAATTGATGCTCACATTCACATAAGGCGCATTCCCCAATCCGTTTTGCATGGCATAGGTTTGATTGCCAAAAAATCCGCGGAAGAATTCATCTCCATTGGGCAGTTGGTCCACATCAAAGCTATAATTGATGCGGTAGCCGGCCTGGGCAGATAACCAGATGAAGTTTCTGATGGAACATTCGTAGACAAAGCGAAAGCGAAGTTCTCCTCTGCGAATTTCCAAATCCTCAGCTCGCAAAGGCTGCTGAAACAAACGATAACTCTGCCCCTCTAACTCATACCCAAAAAACAGCATGTTTCTCGGATTAAAGGTGCGGCGAACATGTGCACGGGCAGGAAAGAGGATTTCTGAGCCCCATTTGTTCGGCACATCGGTATAATTGAACATCACAATGGGAATGTAATTCAATTCACCTACGCGATACGTACGCGCAAGACCAACCCCCCATTGCTTGCGGTCATGAGGCCGCTTTCCGTAAAGCGCCGCCGCCGAGTATTTAAGATACCTCATGGGCATCACTTCGCTCCAGTCCCAGTCGCCATTTAGATCAGCTGAACCCTGAAAAAGAATAAAGGAAGTTTCATTCAAAGGCTTGAAAATGGTGGTGTTCAGACCCATGGTTCGCAGTCCGTTGTCGCGCAGTGTTCTTCCCAAAGGATGAATCGGATCCGATTCATCTGTGAGTTGATATTTCTGTTCCCAGTAAGTAGCCCCCAACTGCACGATGATGTCATTCCTGGAAATGATCGGAACATTCGCTCCCAACCTTAAACCATGTGAATAATCAAACGGAATACTGGAAGTATCCGCACCAAGAATGCGAGCGGCCTCCAGGGTATATGGCCCTTGAAGATCATAACCCAAACTGAGTAGTTTGGCCGGGCTTAAACCCTCAATTTTGCTGCTGCAAAAACGCTTGGTTCCTTCTGCTGCAAAGTCGAGGTTTTCATACATGCTGTAATCTTCCTCTTCCTCTGAGGTGCTATCGATTTGAGCCTGCAAAAAAAATGGCAGACCCAAGAAAAGCCCTGTCATGAGGGCTCTCATTCTGAAATTCATGGCGGTTGATTATTTCTTTTTCGAAGGTATTTGAAGGCGTTTCCATACATCGGTTCTTCCGAAGGTTGAAATACCAATGTATCCCCTGATATCCAGGGTGTTGGGATCCTTCATTTTGATGGTGCAGTTGTAAGTGCTTCCGTTCAAGGGATCGTAAATGCTTCCATCGGTCCACTCATCGTTGCCCTTGTAAACAAAGTCTTTTAAAATCCTGTATCCCTTAAGTGGCACCGAGCGCATGCTTTCATCGGGATTGCGTTTGTCCACCTTGGGTTTACCGGTCTCTTCATCCACAGGCTCTTTGAGCCAAACAATTTTTCCGTAGAATTTACTGCCGATTTTTTCAATTTTAACACGTGCACGACCATGGCTGGGTTCCCATACCCCAAGCAGGCGGTCGCCTTCGTCTTCGCTCACCAAGGCCATCAGAAAGCTGGCCACAAGGGCGAATAATAAAGTGAATGCTATTTTTCTCATTTGTATGCTGTTTTATTCTTGTATTTCCAGGCTGAATTCAAAAGTGCCTTTGAGTATCATGTTGTCGTATAAATCTTCTTTAAGCCCTGCATCGAGCACCAGAATGAACGATTTTCCATTGAAAAAATCTGCGACATCTGCTTCGGTAGAGGCATTCAATTCTGCTTCATTGCTGCCTTCGGGAACGGGGTTGAGCACCCCAATTTCCATCATTTCAGCATCATCAGAGGCCAGTTGCAGCACCAAGCTGTTGATCAGGCTAAAATCAGAACCTTCTCCTGGGCGGATGACGGCCTTATTCAGGCGTGCATGGCGAACTTTTGCTGTTTCAGAGGCCAATCCCTCCAGTACCTTATCCAATTGAACTTCCAAGGTGTATTGCCCGGTATTGGGGCCTTCAAAAAGCGGACCTTCGAATTCAAAGCTCAAATTCTCAAGGGTGTAGTTGGCTTGTTTGGTTTCCGGATTGCATGCCAAAAAGGCCATTGCCATCACGGATAATATCATGAACAATTTGTTTCTCATAGCTATACTTTCTCCAAAGAAAAGTTATTTAGCAATCATTTTCAACAGCGAAGGCATTGCTCTTTCTTCATGGTTGCCTGAAATCCCATTTTAACAAAAACCCAATCATGCTTCAAATGTTTGTATGTCATGCGATCGATCATCTTTTGGGGGCTTGCTTTGCTTGCATGGGCGTGCAACGGCCCCACTGCTGAATTCAGATTTCCGGAGGGTAATCGTATTTACACCAGGGATGATGCCCGCTTATTTTTTCAAAATGTTCGCAGCCCTTATTATCAGATGGAGGAGGGAGGAAAAACAGGCATTCGAACGTACCGATTAAAAGACCAAACGAACAATGCTACTGAACCGAACATACAGCTCAGCATAGCAGATGCCTGGCAGCGAAATGAAGTGTATTTAATTCCTGAGCCCAATGAATGGTTTCAGTCAGATACCTTCCGCATTCATTGTCAATGTGCAGACCATTCAAGTATACTGGACTACCGCCCCATGCCACCTGCTGCTGCAAGTAAATGGCTTTACGAATTATACCGCTTGCGGGAAAAAGGTTGCACTTTGATGGTGAGAAACAGGCCTTTGTTTGGCCCATCGCAGGAAAAAGTTTTTAAAAAAGTAGTACAGGATTATTTAAAATGGATCGAATAAAATTCACGCTGGCAGAAGATCTTGCCGCAATGCCGTCAAGGGCTAGAGCCGTCCTGTTCAATTTGCTCAGCGGCATTCAACCGGCAGTTGTTGTTTCTACGGCAAATGAAGATGATGGCTGTAATTTGGCCGTTTTTAATAGCCTCACCCATATCGGCAGCAACCCGGCTTTCTTGGGTTTGTTTTTCAGGCCGCTCACCGTAGAGCGACATACCTACAACAACTTGAAGCGAACCGGCACGATGGTCATAAACCACTTGCCTGCTGCCATGGTAAATGCGGTGCATCAAACATCTGCCAAGTTTAAAAAAGGGGTTTCTGAAGCCGCAATGCTCGGGCTTTCAACGGCAAATGTGGAGGGCTTTGATGCGCCTTACTTGCAGGACGCCTTCATCTCCATTGGGCTGCGTTATGAAGAAGAACACTTGATTCATGCCAATGAAACGCTCATGGTTATTGGTCGCTGCGAGTGGATTCGCTGGAATGGGGTGGAATACAATGAAGAAGGATTTTTCGATTGGGAGGCACTGTCGCCACTTTTGGTAGCAGGCCTGGATGATTATTACCGTGCAAAATCGCTTGTTCGCTTGGCTTATGCCGAGCCAAACAAGAATGTAAGCCCTAAAAATAGATGAGGAAGCCCAACCCTATTGAATGCGATCGGATCGTAGAAATGGCCTGGGAAGATCGCACCCCGTTTGAGGCCATTGAATTGCAGTTTGGTTTGTCTGAACAGGAAGTCATCACCCTTATGCGGCAGCAACTCAAGCCTTCTTCTTTTAAAAGGTGGCGAAGAAGGGTACAAGGCAGGGGCACCAAGCATCTGAAAAAAAGACCTTTCGCGGCAGGGCGGTTTAAATGTTCCCGACAGCGATCCATCAGCAACAACCGAATCACTTGAAAAGTGCATTTTTGAGCCATGACTACGCACAGTTCTATTTGGGAGAAAGCTAGCCTGCTTACGAGTGATTTTGTGATCATTGGTGCGGGCTTTACCGGTTTGTACACGGCCATGGAACTCTTGGAAAAGCATCCTTCTAAAAGGGTGGTTATCCTAGAAAGAGGCAACTTTAGTCGTGGTGCGAGCACCCGAAATGCGGGTTTTGCTTGCTTTGGAAACATCAGTGAAATTTTACTCGATCTGCAGGATTCTCCGGAAGATGAAGTCTATGCGCTCATGGCGGATCGATATCGCGGTTTGAAGAAAATACAGAAGATGTTCGGCGAGAACCGGGTCGACCTTAATTTTGATGGTAGCCATGAAATTTTCTCTGCCAAAAATGAATCCGACTGGCACATGGCAATGGATTATTTGCCGCGCGCCAATCAGCTCATGTTGGAAGCAACGGGAATAAAGGGGGTTTTCCATCCGGTTGAAAAACCACAAGAACTGCCATTTCGCTCGGCCATCGGTGCCATTGGCAACCCTTATGAAGGACATCTGAATACTGGAAAATTGTATCGCATGGCCTGGCAGCGTGCCACCAGAATGGGAGCGGAGATTTATGGTGGAGCAGAAGTGAAGAGCTGGCTAAGGCAGGGCAATCATTTGATGGTGGAGGTCCCTTCACTGGGCAGCATACGAGCAAGTCAACTATTTATTTGCAACAACGCCTTTGCGGCAAGGCTTATTCCTGAGGCCGCGGTGCTACCCGCAAGGGGACAAGTATTGGTGAGCGCCCCCATGCAACATCATTTAAAAGGAATTTATCACTTTGATCACGGTTATTATTATTGGCGTGCATTGGGCGATCGGATATTGATTGGTGGAGCCCGAAACATGGATGCAGAAACTGAGCAAAGCTATGAGTGGCACTTGAATGCGAAAATTCAAGCAGAACTGTATCGTTTTGTGAAGGAAGAGGTATTGCAGCAGAAAGAAGACTTTAGCGTGGATTATCGCTGGAGCGGAACCATGGGTTTTGGTCCTGCGAAATCTCCCATTGTTAAAACAATCAGTCCCGGAGTGCATTTGGGGGTTCGGCTGGGGGGCATGGGAGTGGCCCTGAGCAGTGTTTTGGCCGAGAGAATTGCTGCCCTTGTTGAGGGGTGAAGCATCAAACAGCTTACAATGAGCGTTTCAAGCGGCACAACAAATGCAAGCTGCCCGCAAGGCAAGCTTACTTTTCATGAGAAAGGAGTCGGTATGTAGCCGGTTCACTCTTTAATAGGGCAACCGTCTTCCTCATAATCGCCGTATTCATCCGGGCATTTATCTTCCTTATCAGGCACTCCGTCAAAATCGCGATCCGGGCATCCTTTGCACTCCAGTGTTCCCGGCTCTGATTTGCATTCGTCCTGATCGTCGCTCACGCCATCTCCGTCTGAATCTTTATGCTTGCGGTAGGGAATGCCGCCTTGCAGACCAACATAAAAACTGAGGCCATTGGTTCTTTTGGAAGACAAAAAACTCCCCAATTGATCGGTGCCAATGAAGAATGGCCCATAGCGGCCACTCAGTCCTACGTGCAGCCATTGGTAGAAGTTACCCATGGTGATGCTTCCGCCAACTTCCCAACGGCGTTTTTCGTATCGTCCCTGTACGCTCAGCATATTCGGATATCGAATGCCACTTACATCTTTTAAACGCAGGCTCTGGGTATAGAATACTCCCAGGTACCATTGGTCTCTTAAATGGTAATCCAGTTGAATATTGAGGGCCATGGGCAAGCGAATCACCATATGATCGGTCATGTGCGCTGCATTTTTTCCGAAAAGAGCACTCACCAGCGAATCGAAGTCTTCTGAACTCTCTATGGAACCTCCGGCCTGATCAAAATCGTTCCACTGAACCATGCCGGTGTAAGATGAGGTGCGGGTTTGCGTTTTGACAACTTGATTGCGTTGGCTGTCGAGGTATTCAAAACGATAGCGTATGCGTCCGATATTATTGAGGGAAACCGCGGCCCTGATGGCGTATTTGTTCATTTCACGGTTGTCGTAAATTTTGCCGTTCATGCGGTAGTTGTGCCCTTTTGAAGTGGGGCGGTATTCATATACCAATCCCAAATTTGCACCCACTCCCCGGCCGGGACTGCGCCCCATCCTTCCCGGATGATTGAAGCTGTAAGGTACAGGGTAATCGGAGTAATATTGGTCGTCAATCCATGCATATTCAAACTCCGGATCGGTGAACTGCACGGTATCGATGCCACTGGCCCGATAGCCTAAGCGGTTTACATTGAAGTAGCCCCCGCCAAAACCGTGCAAACGCCTGAAGGTGATGCCGGCTTTTGCATAGTGGTATGGACTCTCATAAACTTCACGTGCGTATGAAAAATTCCAGGAAGCGTAGGCATGTGCACCCACGCCAAAATTCTTTTGCTCGTAAACTTGCCCCATCAAACGTTTCTGATTGGCATCCACATCATAGGCAGGATTGAGGTCGTCGAAATCTTCGGTAAATATTTTGAGCAGCGATTCATTTAAACCCGCGGCAAAAAACTCAGTATGCAAGCTATAGGAGATGGCAATACCGCTGCGATCTTTAAAGTTCATCATGAAAGCAGGCCCCGAAATCTGCGTATGCAAGTACCCATACTTCTTGCGCCCGTTGATTTTTTCTTCGAGCATATAATTTCGAAACAGGGCTACCCCATTGCTGTCGATGAACTGCGGGGCCAAATTTCCGCTCATGGCTTTGTATTGGCTGTAAGGGGTGCGCAATTGCAAATAATTGTTCTGCACATCCACGCCTATTTGGAAAAGCGAAGCCTGCCATTCATAGCGATTGTCGGCCAGCATGGCCGGGTTCATGCTTACGGCTTGCAACCCCCCGTAATTGCTGCCATACCAACTGCGGTGCATCTGCGCCCGGGCCGATAAAAAGTGAAGGGAAATAATAACCAGTAGGATTGGTCGCATGAACAAATTTAACCGAAAAGAAGGGTCTTCATTCTCCTTAACGTTTTTCTGAACTTTAGCAGACAGGACGCATCGGCATCATGGGGCAATAAAATGCAGTAAGTCAGAGAACCCATGCTCGGATTAAAAAGGCAAGCAAAACCGCTTCAATCTTTGAGAACGGTGGCCATGGACAAATTCAAAGCCGGTCAATGTGGAAAAGTGCTTTTTCGCAAGCTCCAACAGCTTCCTTCTTTTGTGACATGCGAGCAATCATACAGCGGGTAAAGGCAGCTTCGGTAGAAGTAGAAGGCCAAAAAATTGCTGCGGTGGGCAGGGGCTTACTCATTTTCCTTGGCGTTGAACATGAAGATAAAGAAGCCGATGCCTTATGGCTGGTGGGCAAGATCAAAAGCATGCGCATTTTCGCTGATGAAGCGGGGAAGATGAACTTGAGTGTTGAGCAAATCAACGGGGAGGTTTTGGTGGTGAGCCAATTTACCCTGCACGCATCAACCCGCAAGGGCAATCGACCCAGTTTTATTCGTGCCGCAGCTCCTGAGCAGGCCGAAACCCTCTACCGTTTTTTTTGTGAACAAATGGCACAGCAGAGTGCCCTCCGTGTTCAAACAGGTGCATTTGGTGCAGATATGCAGGTGGAATTGCTCAACGACGGGCCGGTCACCATTTGGATGGACAGCCGCAAGCGCGAATGATACTTTAACCTTTTAGGAGTGAGCGCGCAATCACAATGCGCTGGATTTCTGAAGTGCCTTCGTAAATCTGGGTGATTTTTGCATCGCGCATCATCCGCTCCACATGGTATTCGCGCACATAGCCATAACCGCCGTGCACTTGCACTGCTTCAGTGGTGGTTTTCATGGCTACTTCCGAGGCAAATAATTTCGCCATGCTACCCGCTTGGTCGTAGTCGCCATCGTTGTCTTTGAGCCATGCAGCTTTCAAGCACAACAAACGCGCTGCTTCAATTTCAGTGGCCATATCAGCCAATTTAAACTGGATGGCCTGGTGGTTCATGATTTCTGTTCCAAATGCTTTTCTTTCTTTGGAGTATTTAATGGCCAATTCCATGGCACCTGAAGCAATTCCCAAGGCCTGAGAAGCAATTCCGATTCTTCCACCTGAAAGGGTTTTCATGGCAAATTTGAATCCGAAGCCATCTTCACCAATGCGGTTTTCTTTGGGAACTTTTACATCGGTGAACATGATTGAATGGGTATCTGATCCGCGAATTCCCATCTTATCCTCTTTTTTACCCACCTGAAAACCAGGCATGGTTTTTTCCACAATAAGCGCATTGATTCCGCGATGACCCTTGGCAACATCCGTTTGTGCAATCACGAGGTAAACATCTGCAGTGCCGCCATTGGTGATCCAGTTTTTGGTTCCGTTCAACAAGTAATGATCCCCTTTGTCAATGGCCGTGGTGCGTTGAGAGGTTGCATCCGATCCTGCCTCAGGTTCAGAAAGACAAAAAGCACCGTGTATTTTCCCCTGTGCAAGGGGCACGAGGTATTTCTGCTTTTGTTCTTCGGTGCCAAATGTTTCCAGCCCCCAGCAAACAAGGCTATTGTTTACCGACATCACCACCGATGCTGATGCATCAATCTTGCTAATTTCTTCCATGGCAAGCACATAGCTGATGGTATCCATGCCGCCCCCGCCGTATTGCGGGTCAACCATCATGCCCATAAAGCCCAGTTCGCCCATCTTGCGAATCTGTTCCATTGGAAAAATTTCTTTCTCATCACGCTCAATAACGCCCGGCAGCAGTTCTGTTTGGGCAAAGTCTCTTGCCGCCTGCTGTATCATCAAATGTTCTTCTGATAGTTTAAATTCCATGTGTATTAAATGTCTGCGAAATTAACAGATTAACGCCTTAAGCCCGCCTTTGTTCTGAAAGGAAAGTCCCATTTTTGTTCCATGGCAACTGCATACACCATACCGCCATGGCTCAAAAAAGGTGATAGCGTGGCAATTACAGCCACGGCCAGGGCCATTGATGAACATGAGCTGGTACTATTTATATCTCATCTAAAAAAATGGGGATTGAAGGTTAAGCTCTCTGAGAACATTGGTTTACGCCAAGATCAATTTGCCGGAAACGATCAAGCGCGGGCTGCAGCCATGCAAGTGCTTTTGGACGATCCGGAAATCAAGGCAATTTTTTGTGCCCGCGGGGGCTATGGCACTGCGCGCATGATGCGCCACCTCAATTGGTCTGCTTTTCAAAAGCATCCGAAATGGGTGGTGGGTTTCAGCGATGTTACCGCCCTGCATGCACTCTTGCATTATCAGTTGCACACCGCCTCTCTGCATGCCGCCATGCCTTCTGTTTTCACTGCTGAGGATCCACATTCCCTGCAGTCGATGGATTCAATCAGAAGGGCGCTTTTTGGTGAAGAGCTGGTGTATGAACTGCCGGAGCATGTACTGAATACAGGAAATAGCACCGAAGGCCTTCTCTTTGGCGGAAACCTAAGCGTGTTGTACAGCTTGAGAGGAACTGCATGGGATGGCCCTTTAGAGGGCCGCATTCTATTTCTTGAAGACCTCGATGAATACTTGTACCACGTAGATCGCATGATGCTCAATTTGAGTCTGAAAGAAGATTTGGAAAACTGCAAGGCACTGCTCTGTGGAGGAATGAGCGATATGAATGACAATAGCATTCCTTTTGGGAAAACCGCTGAGCAAATCATCCATGAGCACCTCCTTCCTTTTGGTTTTCCCTTGCGCTACCATGTGCCCGCCGGTCATGAAAAGCTGAATTTGGCATTGCGTTTTGGCATGCATATCCGTATTGAAGCAAATCGGTTAATTTTGTCTGCTTATTGATGGTGTATCACGCTACTAAACAGCTGACCAAATTTGTACTTGCAGGCATCACCGCTGTGTTCTGCGATTTGCTGGTGTACTACATCTTATCTTCTTTCTTGCCAACAGATATTTCCAAAGCCTTGGGTTTTGTTTCAGGAACCTTCGTTACCTACAACCTGAACAAGTACTGGACCTGGCGACAGAGCGATAAGAATACCAAGCGCCTGCTAAACTTTTTGCTGTTGTATGGGGTGAGTTTGGTGGTGAATGTAGCCATCAATAGTTACGCTCTTAAACTCATACCCGATTATGAAATTGTTTTGAATTTACGCTTTGCAGATGAAAGTTTGCGTCACCTGTTCTCAGTGAAAGCCGATAAAATAACCGCATTTGTGATTGCCACCGTATTTAGCAGTGTGGTCAACTTCCTGGGGCAGAAGTATTGGGTGTTCAAAGACCGGGAAGAGCCGATTAAAACTGAAAGTAAATAAAGGGCTGAATTTCAGACGAGGCCGCCTGGAAGCAAAGCAGAATGAACAATGCGAAGCTGAGGCTTTTGGCCCAAAGAGGCAAAGCGGTGTAAAGTGATTTCAATTGTTCTTTCCAACCTGAGGGGAAGAAATGCAACAAAAAGCCCAGCAACAAAATTCCAAATACTTCGCGGTAAGCCTTTATGCGATCAGCAATGCCGCCCCAGTCGAAATGGAAGGCTATTTGGCGGGTAATTTCTCCCACGCTTTGTACATCAGCTGCCCTGAAGTAAATCCAGCACCAGCAAACGAAATGGAAGGTAAGCAAACCGGCCAATAACTTGTACCACCAGGTATTGAGTTTAGCCAAAGGCACGTATTGCATCCACAGTTTGTGCAAGGCCAAGGCCAAGCCGTGCAATCCGCCCCAAATGATGAAACGCAAGGCTGCTCCGTGCCACAAACCGCCCAACAACATGGTAATCATCAAATGAAGATAGGTGCGCACTTTACCATTTCTGTTGCCACCCATGGAGATGTACAAATAATCGCGCAGCCAGGTGCTGAGAGAAATATGCCAACGGCGCCAAAATTCGGTAATGGAAGTGGATTTGTAGGGTGAATTGAAATTCAGCGGCAGTTGAAAACCCATGAGTGCTGCAAGCCCAATGGCCATGTCGGAATAGCCGGAGAAATCGCAATAAATCTGTATGGCATACCCATATACCGCCATGAGATTCATGAAGCCTGAATATAAAAGCGGATCTTCAAATACCCGATCTACGAAATTGATGCTTAAATAGTCGCTGATGACCATTTTTTTGAAAAGCCCGGCCATGATGAGAAAAACAGCCGCCCCAAATTGTGCTTTGGTCAGCGAAAATTTGCGGTAAATCTGTGGCAGAAAATCGGCCGCCCGAACAATGGGCCCGGCAACCAGCTGCGGAAAGAAGGAAACAAAAAAGCCAAAATCGATGATGTTGCGTGCAGGTTCTATCTGTCGGCGGTAAATATCAATGGTGTAGCTGAGGGTTTGGAAAGTGTAAAAGCTGATGCCCACCGGCAGAATGATTTCATACAGGTCGTGATGCGTGCCCAAGGTGTTGTTGGCAAACACCGCCAATATGTTCAGGGCTCGAAAATGCGTTCCAAAAAGGGCGTTGACCTGCTCGGCAATGAAATAGGAATATTTGAAAAAGGCCAGCATGCCCAAATTGCTCACCAGACTGAGTAGGAGGTAAAATTTTCGTTGCCAGTTTTTCTCAGAGCGGTGAATGGCTCCGCCACAGCCGTAATCAATGAGGGTTGATACCACCAGCAGCCAGAAGTACAAACCTCCTGATTTGTAATAAAAAAAGAGGCTGAAGGCAAACAGATACAAGTTGCGCCATTGAATGTGATTCTTGAGCAGCGCATAAACAATGAAAAAAGCGGTGAATAAAAAGAGGAACAAATATTGACTGAAAATGAGCGGTGCATTTTCAGCATAGCGCCAGATGTTTTCCCAACTCAACATGATCAGTGTGTTTCCCTCCAATGTTGATAGGCGTCTGTCAATGCTTCATAGAACAAGAAGCCCTGCAAACGGTAGCCTTTTTCTGAAAAGTGAATGAGGTCGTTGCGCGCCAAACCCGCCGCCTGCCATTGCCTAATGGCATAGCTGCCACCCATGAGCCGATTGAAATCCCAAACGGCGCAATCTTGTTCGCGGGCCAGTTCATATATGGCTTCTACTACCTTCTCAATATCCCTGCAATGATATCTTCTTTTGATGAAAAAATCGCCCGGCGTGGTGAGCAAAATGGATGCCTTGGGAGAGGCATTTTTCACTTGTTTGATCAGTTTGCGGTAGGCGTCAGTAAAGCAGGAAGCACACATTTTATTGTTGCGCGAGTAGGCGTTGTTGGTGCCAAGCGACAGGATTACCAGGTCGGCATCAAGGCTGTTCAACTGATGCACGAAATATGGGCTGTTCAAAAAGTTCTGAACAAAGGCACCGTTTTGGCCGGCGCTGTGATACAAGATACCGGCTCTGTTTTTTTCGAGGCTTGCGCCATAAAACTCAGCAAAATATTGTCCTGCGTGATCTTTCACCAGCTGAAAGTTAAAACTATCCTGCGGGAAATCGTAAAAGAGGGTGCTGTTGCCACGGTCAAATGCCTGTTCGTCGCCCGGCAAATAAGGCGCATTCAAGGTATCGGCAGAGGCCCAGCTAAAAGAAGAAGGACTGTCGAAATAAAACAGACGCACCCGATCAAAACTGTAATCGAGGTTTTCATTGGAGGGGTACATTTTCAGGGATGCAGCGCTATCGGTGGTGTACAGTCCGTAGCCATTGAGGCCGCAATTGCCCTCAGTTCCAATGGCAGATGCCCGGTTATTTTTCCATTCGCCTTTGCTTTGCAATCCGTAATCAGGTGGTCCATTGGTGCCTGCGGTGCGATAGGGAAAAACAAAACCCCTGCCGGCATTTCCAAAACTTTTTTGCAGCAAAACCCTGGTGGTTCCGCTGAAGTAATCTGCTTGAATATGTGAATCGCCAATGTGCACAATGCGCACTTGCCGATTTTCTCCTTTGGCCAGTAGATCCAGTTTTTTGAAAAAAGGATGGAGGTTTTGCACCCCTTCGGCATCGATTCGGTTCTTTCTCAGATCGATAAAATCATAGGGCGCGTAAAGGCTATCGGCCATGCCGGGTTCTATGAGTTGTGCCGTGCTGATGCCGTGCAACCATAAAAGTGCACTCATGGTTAACAACCATCTAACCGCCCGAGCAATCAAAATCAATTGAATTGTCCGTTGAATTTGGTTTTCAGTTCCGATACAATCACTTTCACTTCTTGCTCCCGGTCGCGGTTGCACACCAGCAATGCATCAGGGGTGTCAATCACAAAAAGGTCGTCTACGCCTTCCAATACCACCAACTTATTGTCGGGGGCCATCACCAGGCAATTTTTGGTATCATTCACAATGCGCATTTTACCAAAGCCCGAATTGCCCGATTCATCAGAAGGCATTTGTTCTTGCAGAGATTTCCAGGTGCCCAAATCGGACCAACCAAAATCCGAGGGCAATACATGAACATTGGAGGCTTTTTCTACAATGCCGTAGTCAATGGAAATATTGGGGCATTTGGGGTAAATATCGGCAATGAAACTTTGTTCTTTTTCTGTTCCGTATCGGTAGGCGCCGGCGCGAAACAGCTCGTCCATTTCGGGCAGATGTTTGGCATAGGCTTTAACGATATCAGCTGTTTTCCAAATGAACATTCCTGAGTTCCATAGGAAATCGCCACTTTCAAGGAATTGTTGTGCCATTTCAAGCCCGGGTTTCTCGGTGAAGGTTTTCACCTTTTGAACCGGGTTGTCATCTTTATTATCGAGGTATTGAATGTAGCCATAACCCGTATCGGGTCGGTTGGGCTGAATGCCCAGGGTAAGCAGGGCATCATTTTCACCGACAAACGACACCGCTTTTTCAATTTGTTCGCGAAATGCTTCCTCCTGAACAATGAGGTGATCGGAAGGCGCCACCACACAAATGGAGTTGGGGTGAAGGTCGTTCAGGCGGTAGGAGGCATAGGCCACGCAAGGTGCCGTGTTCCTCGCGAGGGGTTCTCCCAGTATATTCTCTTCCGGCAATTCAGGCAAATGCTCTTTCACCAGTGGGATGTACTGCTCATTGGAAACCACCAAAATGCGTTCGGTGGGAACCATTCTTTGAAAACGCTCAAAAGTCAGTTGCAGAAGTGACTTGCCGGTGCCCAGAATGTCGAGGAATTGCTTGGGGCGTGTGCTTCGACTGTAAGGCCAGAACCTACTTCCAATTCCACCGGCCATGATCACTATATAGAGGTCTTTCATTTTTATCTTTATAATATGCCTTCCCGATTTAAATCGTGAATGTGAATCACACCTATATAATCGGTATCATTCGAAACAATCAACTGAGAGATTTTTTTCTCCCTCATGATAACGGCTGCTTCTACCGCCAGCGTATCCGGCGGGAGGGAAACCGGATTTGAGCTCATGATATCTGCCGCTTGTAAATGATCGAGGGGGAGTTTTCTCTCCAAAGCCCTTCTGATATCACCATCGGTGATGATGCCCACCAACTTTCCTTCTTTAAGTACCGCCGTCATGCCCAATCGTTTACGGGTCATCTCAAGAATAACCTCTTGCAGATTGCTGTCCGGTTCAACTTGCGGTTTCTCATTTTGGCTACTCAAATCAGAAAGCTTTAGATACAATCGTTTTCCCAGTGCGCCACCGGGGTGGTAACGCGCAAAATCCTCACTGCTGAACTTGCGCATTTCCAGCAGGCAAACGGCCAGGGCATCGCCCATAACAAGCTGTGCCGTGGTGCTGGTTGTTGGCGCAAGGTTGTTGGGGCAGGCTTCCCTTTCAACAGTGGTGTTCAATACATAATCGGCTTGCTTGGCCAAATAGGAATCGATATTACCAACAATGGCCACCAACTTGTTCTTGCCTTGCCTCAACAACGGAATCAACACCTTTATTTCAGGGGTGTTGCCGCTTTTTGAGATGCAAATGATTAAATCGTCTTCGGCAATGGTGCCCAAATCGCCATGCACGGCATCGGCCGCATGCATGAAGGTGCTGGGGGTGCCCGTGCTATTAAAGGTGGCTGCAATCTTTTGCGCGATGATGGCGCTTTTTCCAATGCCGGTTAATACAACCCTGCCTGAAGTTTCATGAATAGCCGTAACAGCTGCTGAAAAATCTTCATTCAGATAGTTGCTTAAAACTGCAATAGAATTTGCTTCCAGTTTGATAGTTTTGCGAGCCGATTCGAGTATTTCGGAGGAAGGGATCAACGGCTTTTCTCTTTGCCGCAAAATAAATTTTTTTTGTTGACTTATCGGCGGATAGCGTTAATTTAGTGAACTGTAGATTTGGAATAAGAGGAATAGAATATCAATGACACAAGTGAAGGACAAGAACCTGAAGCAACATCTGAAAGCCTTTTTCGGATTCGATGGCTTCAAGGGCATGCAGGAAGAAGTAATAAGCACGGTTATTGCCGGCAGGGATTGTTTTGTTATCATGCCCACCGGTGCGGGTAAATCGCTGTGCTACCAGTTGCCTGCGCTCGTATTGGATGGTACGGCCATCATTATTTCGCCGCTGATTGCCCTGATGAAAAATCAGGTGGACAGCATCAGGGGATTTGGCGACAACGATGCCGTGGCCCATTTTTTAAATTCTTCACTCAATAAATCAGAAACACAACGGGTGAAAACCGATGTGGCTGAAGGGCGCACCAAAATGCTATATGTCGCGCCTGAAACGCTTAAAAAAGACGAAACCATTGAGTTTCTCAAGCAGGTGAAGGTTTCTTTTGTGGCGGTGGATGAAGCCCACTGCATTTCTGAATGGGGGCATGATTTTCGACCGGAGTACCGCCGCATTAAGCAAATAGTTAAAGCCATTGACGATGTGCCCATGATGGCACTCACGGCCACTGCTACGCCCAAGGTGCAGGGCGATATCCAGAAAAACCTGAACATGATGGATGCGCAGGTGTTCAAATCATCGTTCAACCGTTCCAATCTTTATTACGAAGTGCGGCCCAAAGGCACCAAGGGGCAAACCTTAAAAGAGATCATCGGCTTCATCAATCAGCGCAAGGGCAAATCGGGCATCATCTATTGCCTCAGCCGCAAGAAAGTAGAAGAACTGGCTGAAATATTGGTGGCCAACGATATCAAGGCCTTGCCGTATCACGCAGGATTGGATGCCAAAACCAGGGCAGAAAATCAAGACAAGTTTCTCATGGAGGAAATCGATGTCATTGTTGCCACCATTGCCTTCGGTATGGGCATTGATAAGCCGGATGTGCGCTACGTCATCCATTATGATGTGCCCAAAAGTTTGGAGGGTTATTATCAGGAAACCGGTCGCTCTGGCAGAGATGGCCTCGATGGCGACTGCATCCTCTTCTTCAACCCCAATGACACCGAGAAACTGGAGAAGTTTCTAAAAGATAAACCGGTTGCCGAGCGGGAAATTGGCACCCAGCTCATTTTAGAAATGAGCGCTTATGCCGAAACAGCCCAGTGCCGCCGAAAATTTTTACTCCATTATTTCGGAGAAGATTTCCCTGCAGAAGAATGCCACGGCATGTGCGATAACTGTCGCAAGCCCCCGAAAATGCAGGATGTATCGGAAGAAGTAACCCTTGCTCTCAACGTGGTGAAGGAAACGGAAGGCAAGGTGAACATGAAGCATGTCATCGATATCATCACCGGAATATCTTCCAATGATGTTAAGGCATATAAACACGATAAAATGCGCTATTTTGGCGCCGGCAAATCACAGCACAAGAACTTCTGGAAAAGTGTATTGCGGCTGGGTTTACTCAACAATTACATTCAGAAAAACATTGAGCTTTACGGGCTTTTGCGCATCAGCGATGAAGGCGAGGCCTATTTGAAAAAACCAGTTGAGATTACCATGGCAGAGGACCGTGAATTTGAGAATGTCTCCGAAGAGGAGTTCGAAAACGTGCAAATTGAAGCCGTTTACGATGAGGAGCTGTTTACACAACTTAAAGAGCTCCAAAAAACTGTTGCGCGGGAGCATGATCTCCCGCCCTATGTGATCTTCCAGGAAACAGCCCTGGAAGATATGGCCACCAAATTCCCTATTACCCTGGCGGAATTTGAGAACATTCAGGGGGTTGGAAAAAACAAAGCCAAGAAATTTGGCAAGCCCTTCATCAATCTCATTCGTGAGTATGTGGAAGAGAATGACATCGACCGCCCTGATGACTTGGTTCTGAAAACAGTGCCCAATAAGTCGGGAAAAAAAGTAACCATCATTCAGAAAATCGATAAAAAGATGGGGCTGGATGAGATTGCCACCGCATTGGGAATGGAGGAAGTTAGCGAATTGCTCGAGGAAATTGAGAACATCGTTTATTCCGGAACCAAGCTGGACCTCTACTACATCATTGATGACTGGATGGACGAAGATGTGCGGGAAGAAATATTTGATTATTTCCGCGAATCGAAAAACAGCAGCATTGAAGATGCGGTGAATGAGTTTGAAGAAGAATTTGATGCCGACGAGATGCGCCTCATGCGCATACAGTTCGTATCAGATGTAGGAAATTAAGCTCAATAACTGCCCAGCCACCTTCGTATGGCCCACTCAGCTGCCAACAGCAGGGTGATGGCAAACAACATCCATTGAAAATGGATCAGATCTAAGAACCGTGTATTCTGGTAAGATATACTGCTTTGTCGCTCTTCTTTCTGAAACTCATTGAACAAGCTTTCCAGTTCTCCGGGCAGGCAAAATTGTCCTCCTGTTTGTTCCGCCAGGGAGCGCAGCAGCCGAAAATTGGCGGCCGTTTCTGTTTTTTCAACTTCCAGTTTGCTGATCACAATCTCACCGATTGCTTTTTGTTCTCGCCCCCCAAAAATGGAACTGGCCACATATTGATAACGGCCTGCTGGTAGAATGCCGGCCTTCAGTTGGTAGGCATTCCCCTGTCTACTGAATTGAAAGTCGTATTTCTTGCCATCTTCTGATCGCAATTCAAGTTTCACATCGGGCGTGTTCGTGGGCTGGTAATTTTCATCGTAGGCTTCAGCCGTAAATTGTACGCTTTCATTCTCACCAAACTTTCTCTTCAAGGGTTGAACCCTGAACGGCCTGCGGTCACTTTTCAAGGTGAGAAACTGAATGATTTTTCCGCTCAAATGGTCGGTAAAGGCGTGATCGCCATACTCGTCGTATTCGTGCAACTGCCAGCGCCACATGCCTTCACCAGCCACCAAGCCCTTGCGCATGCCATCGCGGTTTTGGAGATAAATCAGGGGATACTGCGTTTTGACACTTCCTATGCGCTGCAACAACAGGCTTCCATTGGCATCGTCCGTTTGATAGGTGCCATAAGGACTCTTTAAAGGAGGCATGCTTTTCAAGCGGGCAAGCAGAGTTTCATCCAATTCGAAATAGGCAAATGCGGGGTTAAAATAAGGGCTGCTCTCATTGTAGCTGTTGTTCATCCCCCCAATGCGCAAACCGCTTTCAATCTTGCCGATTTCAGCACCATTGCTAGCCGTGCTTAAAATGCCCAACCAGTTCTGTTTTTGGCGGTTCCACTCGCTGGTCCAGTTGGCATGTCGGTTGTCGTTGCCCAGTCCATATACGATGATTAAATCAAACGACTCACCCGCTTTCCATTCAGCGGCTGAACCACTGCGCACCTCCAGTTCGTAGTTCGAACTGCGTTCTATTGAACGGCGCAAGGCAGCCACATCGGGGCCCGGTGCAGAAGCCAGCATGAGCAATTTCTGACGGGCATCCAGCACTTCAATATAAAATTCGCGTTGGTTATTGGCATAACTCACTTCCTGATCGAGTCTGCCCAACCGCAAGCGGTAGCGCTTGTTGCCCAGCTCTTTGGCCTCCAGCAGGGTAGATACGGTTTGCATCCATCGTTCACCTTCTCCGCGAATCCGTTCACGGTACAAAACCTCCTGATCATCAGCTATTTCGAGCAGCACTTCACTCGATCCTGTTTTGATGCCCTGTACATCAATTTCAATCGGAAAACGATTGCCACTGTAAACCAGGCTGTTGGTTCTCAAAGCCGCAATGCGGAGATCTTTTCGTTCAATGCTGTCGCCCAGACCGATGCTATAGATCGGTGCCCTGCTTTTTCCCGCCAGATAAACGGGGTTTTGCCCTTTGTTGTACAAACCATCCGACATTAAAATGATGCCCTTGAGGTTTCTTCCCTCGTATTGCAAGCCTGTTTCATCCAACAAGTTTGAAATATCGGTTTGCAGGTCGTTGAAAGCAGGGAGGTCGTTCCCGACTGAAGCCAATCGTGTTTGGCTGCCAAAGTGATACACATCAATCTCGTAGCGGTCAGAAAGTTGGTCTTGTATGGCCTGTACGCTCTGTTCAACAGCCGCCAATCGCGTCGCAGAATCTTTGCCGGAGGTGATCGATGAGGAAGCGTCAATGGCCAGAACCAAAGCCGGCTGCTCCAGGCGCTGCTCCGTTTTTTTCAAGAGCGGGTTGAACAGCAACAAAAGCACCAGCAGCAGAGCAAGTGCTCTTAAAATGGCCAATAACAGCGGATAAGGCGCGGGATAGCTGCTGTTTTTCTTCCCATACAGCCACCACACCATGAGTGCGGTAAATAAAATGCCCATCGGAATCCACCATATGGGTTGCTGTATGATCCAGTTGCTCATGTAGGGCGCAAAAATATGGTTTGCCTTTCATTGCCAAAGGATAGTTGGCGATGGCATCAGAAAATTTACTTGCAAAAGAAGTTGAACAGCCTCAATGGGCGTGAATGTCGCCGAAGCGATCGCGATGCGATTCTACGAATGACGTGATTTGATGAAGCAGCTCTTTTTCTCCATCGAAAAGAAACCTTATTTCAAGTGCAACCGGCTTTAAGAGGGCATCCAGTTCTTGGTGAAGCCCCTGCAATTTTACATGATCTTTCTCGCTGCAAAGCACTGCCGCCTTCTGTGTTTTTACCTGCTCCCATATTTGTTCGGCATCTGTAGGGCTGAAAAAGTGGTGGTCGGGGTAGCTGAAGTGCCCTAAAATATGCACCTGCTTTTCTAAAGAGGCTTTGAACTGATGATTATCTGCCAGGCCGCTCACCAGCCAAACGCTTTTGTTGAACAGTTTACCAGGAAGCAAAGGCTTTTTGCAGCTAAAGAATACCTGCTGGTTTTTGAGTGCTTTCAGTTTCTTGCGAATGTGCACCGCTTCGGCTTCATCCATATCGGCAGGGCAATGGGTAACAATGATGCAATGGGCTCGTTTTTTTCCTGAGGGCAATTCACGCAATCTGCCCGCGGGTAGCAATGCTTCGCGATACCAGGGATGATCGTAGGGGTCGAGCAGGATGTTCATGCCGGCCTTAAGGGAGCGGTGTTGATAGGCATCATCGAGCAGCACCACTTCCGTACCCGGTTCTTCCGACAGTAGTTGCAAGATGCCTTCCACCCTGTTTTCACAAACAAACACTGGCCTGTGCTGAAGTTTCCTCTTCATCAACAGGGGTTCATCACCGAATTGTGCGGCTGTTCCTGTTGCCTCCACGCGCAGATATCCTTTGGTTTTGCGGCCGTATCCCCGGCTGAGCAAAGCCGTTTGGTAGTTGCTGAGTTTTTGGTCGAGCCAAATGGTGTGCGGCGTTTTACCCGATCCACCCACCCGCAGATTCCCCAAAACAATCACCGGTAAATCAAAGGAGGTGCTTTTAAGAATGCCGCGGTCGTAGCAAAAATTCCGCAAAAGGGTAGCCAAAGCATAGGGCAGAGAAAGGGGCCAAAGCAATATGCGCAGCAGAATTTTCATCCAAGGCGTAAATGTAAGGCATTTTCTACCTTCGTAAAATGGAAACAACAGTGGGCGACATTGCCCGTGCACTCGAATCGGTTGCCCCAAGGGCACTGCAGGAAGATTACGACAATTCTGGTTTGTTGGTAGGCTCAACCGATCAGCAGTTAAAAGGTGTGCTGCTCAGTTTGGATGTAACCGAAGAAGTTTTGCAAGAAGCGGTGCATAAAGGCTGCAATATGGTGGTGGCCCATCACCCCATTATTTTTAGCGGACTCAAAAACTTAACCGGCCAAAACCATGTGCAGCGCTGTGTTCAAATGGCCATAAAAAATGATATCGCCATATATGCCATCCACACCAATTTAGATAATGTGCTACGCTCAGGGGTAAACGAGGCCTTGGCAAAGCTGCTTGGGCTGGAGCAGGTAAAGGTACTGAGTGCATCGAAAGGCCAATTGGTAAAAATGGTAACCTTTGTGCCCGTGGCCCATGCCGAAGCCGTGCGCCAAGCCATGTTTCAGGCGGGTGCCGGTCATGTGGGCGAATACGATGCCTGCACTTTTAACCTGCAAGGAACCGGCACCTTTCGGCCATCTGAACTTGCAAACCCAAGGGTGGGGGAGAGGGGAGCAATCAATCGTGTTGCTGAAGAGCGTATCGAATTGATCATGCCGGCATGGAGAGAACCGGCGGTGCTAAAGGCCTTGAAAGAAGCGCATCCGTATGAAGAGGTGGCTTACAATGTACATGCCCTAAAAAATGATTGCGCCGATTATGGTGCAGGAGCCATCGGGCAATTGCGCACAAAAATGAAGGGCGGCGAGTTTCTGGAGATGCTGAAAGAACAACTGCAACTGAAAGTAATTCGGCATACCCCCATGGCAGAAGAAGTAAAAAAAGTGGCGCTATGCGGCGGCTCGGGTAGCTTTTTGTTGCCCAAGGCATTGGCAGCGGGTGCCGATGTTTTCATCACCGGCGACTTTAAATACCATCAATTTTTTGACCACGAAAACCGCATCATGATTGCCGATATCGGCCATTACGAAAGTGAAAAGCATGTTCCTATGCTCTTGCACGATATTTTATCTGAAAAATTCCCTACTTTTGCGCTCCTTTTAAGTGAGGTGAATACCAATCCGGTACGTTATTTTTATTGATCCATGGCCGTAAAAACAATAGAAGAAAAATTAGAGCAACTTTTCGAGTTGCAGTCTTTCGATTCCAATCTTGATCGCCTCAGGGCTTTGAGGGGGGAGCTTCCGATGGAAGTATCCGATTTGGAAGACAACATCACCGGGCTCGAAACCCGTCTCAATCGCTTCAATGAAGAAGTGAGCTCTCTGGAAGATCAGATCACCCAACTGCGTTTGCGCATCAAAGACAGTGAAAAACTGATCTTGAAATACAACGAACAGTTGAACAAGGTGAAAAACAACCGCGAGTTCGAAGCTTTGAACAAAGAAATAGAAATTCAGGGTCTCGAAATTCAGGCTGCACAGAAGAAAATCGGAGAAGTTGAAAACAACATCACCCTAAAAAAGGAGTTGCTGTCAGAAACTGAAGCGGAACTGAATGGTCGCCGTGTCGATTTAGAGAACAAGCAAAAAGAGCTCGAAGAAATCACCGCTGAAACTGAAAAAGAAGAAGCAGATATCCTCGTGAAGCGCGATAAAATGGCCTCCAATATCGAAGATAAATTGGTGAAGGCTTACACCCGTATCCGAGAAAATGTTCGCAATGGGATTGCAGTAGCACCCGTTGTGCGTGGTGCATGCGGTGGATGTTTTGCTAAAATTCCACCCCAGGTGCAATCCGATATCCGTCAGCGCAAAAAGATTGTCATTTGTGAACACTGCGGACGCATCAATATCGACGCTAAAATGGCTGGTATTGAAGAAAGCCTCGAAGAAGAAAAGCCCAAGAGATCACGCAGACGTAAGGCGGATGCCTGAGAAAGCAATTCTGCTGAAGAATTTGATACAGAGGGGAGGAATGAAAATTCTTCCCCTTTGTTTTTTATGGGCATGGGCTTCCTTTGCCTGGCCTGCAACCTCTTCTTTTCGTTTCAAAGAGCGCCACATACAAGCGCTGAATCACCTGCACCGCTATGAATTGGATGCTATGAGGCAGCAACTGAGCGAGGGGCCGGTGGATGTTTACCTGGCCCAACTGGCAAGGCAGTATGAAATGCTTTTTGGTGCAGCTGGCACCCAATGGGAACAAGAGCGAAAGGGGCTGGAACAAAGCATGGCCTATATTGAAAGCCAGCAGGCCGATCCCTATCAGTTTTTATTCCTCGCCGATCTGTGTTTCTATCAGGCGGTGGCTCGTCTTCGGGCAGGACATCTCTACCGGGGTGCTCAATTATTGCTGAAAGCGCATAAGTTCAACCGCCGCGGGCAAGAACAATTTCCCGATGAGCCATTTTTTGCCAAATGGACAGCCGTGTATGCCGCTGCCGTGGGAAGCATTCCGTCTTCCTATCAATGGATTGCAGCCCCTTTCGGTATTGAACCCGCCAAGGAAAGTGCCTTGCAATCGATGCGGCAGCTGGTGGATCGCAATTTTGTGCAGGAAGAGCGTTTGCTCTGGAAAAAGGAATGCCAGGTGCTGCTCGCTTATATGACGGTTTACCTTGCAGGGGATGTTAAAAAAGGGAGCGCCATGCTGCAGCAAGCACTCAGCACCCAAGATCAGGGGCCCGTGGCAGATCTGTTGCGCAACAGCATGGATTTTAAATTACGCAAGGCATCAGCGGTTCGCAAGCGGCGCAAGCCCGCCCTTCATTCAAAAGTGCCACTGCTGGCTTACCAAAGCGGACTGGCCCGGCTCTATGCCCTGGACACCGCTTGCAAAGGTGATTTTTTACAATTCATACGCTTGAACCAAAGCGGTCAGATGGTGAAAAGCAGCTGGGAAAAACTGGCCTGGATGGCATGTATCCAGAACAATGAAACAGCTTTTAGGCAATGCCTGAAACACATTCTGCAGGATGGAGAAGCCCATGGCGATGAAGACAAGCACGCCCTTGCGTTTGCCCACAAAGGGGCAATGCCCGATCAACGCCTGCTCCGCCTGCGATTGTTGTACGATGGCGGCTACGATCAACAAGCCATGCAGCTGGTGAAAAACATGCATTACAGCGCCTTTGATCAGCCGGAAAATCGGGTGGAATACCTCTACCGAAAAGGCCGAATCTACCAAGCGCTGCAGCAGGATGAAGTGGCCTTTAAATTCTATCGCGCTGCCATGCTCAACGGCTGGGAGCAGGAAAGCTATTACGCCATGAAATCGGCTGTATTAATTGCTGGCTGGTATGAGAAAAAGGGCCAGGTAGCCGCGGCCCGCGAATACTACCAAAAAGCCTTGTCGAATAAGGCCTGCAAAGATTACAGAAACAGCCTCGAGCAGCTGGCAAAATCCGGCCTGCAACGCCTGTAGCGCTCAATTTTTGCAGAAGCAGAGAACATCGGCTGCTGTGGCTACTTTTTTCTGAACCGATGCAGCTTCGCCTGCAGCTTGTGGTCATTTGTAGCCAAGCCATCTTTTTCATCTCATTGCACCCAGCTGAATGCCAGGCCACAATTTGCATCCTTCAAGTGCATGCAAACATTTTGCTTTGAGCCCCCTAAATTTGCAGCCCATGAACCGACCCGTTAGAGTACGATTTGCACCCAGCCCCACCGGCCCTTTGCACATCGGTGGTGTGCGCACTGCCTTATACAATTATCTTTTTGCACGCAAGCATGGCGGCACCTTCATTCTCCGCATTGAAGACACCGATCAAACGCGTTATGTTCCGGGTGCGGAAGATTACATCATTGAGTCGCTCAAATGGCTGGGCATTGA
>CAZYJD010000017.1:0-32434 GCA_964647785.1 uncultured Chitinophagaceae bacterium | reverse complement strand
AACACGGGAACCGCTGAGTACAGTCCCATTACATTGGATTTTACTCAAGGAACCTTTGGCACAGGCGCCTATGCCGAAGTAAATGTGACCAATGCCAAGCATGGCAGTAACTCCTCTACGACCGATTTTATCAACCGTTACTGGACGGTGAATCAGTCGGGAATTTCAAGCTTCTCTTGTGATGTGGATTTGGTATATGTCGATGCAGATTTGAATGGCACGGAGGCAAATATTTATTGCGGCAAATACGATGGATCATCGTGGTCTCAAGGCAATCAGGCAGATGCAAATACCAACACCCTCTCGTTCACGGGGGCTTCCTCTTTTAGTACCTTCACCGGCGGGGAAGCTGCTGTTCTCCCCATTTCTCTATTGGACTTTAAAGCAGAGCGCATAAATGCCGATCATGCGGTTGTTCATTGGAGCACCGCTTCTGAAGTGAACAACAGCCATTTCGAGCTGATGCGAAGTCGCGATGGATCCAACTTCGAACACCTTTGCCAAATAGATGGGGCAGGCAACAGCCATGAGCTGATCAACTACCGTTGGCTGGATGAGCAAGCGGGATCGCAGGCGATATACTATCAAATCAAGCAAACCGATTTCAATGGGGAGACTGAAATTTTTGGTCCGATAAGGCTGGCTGCATTAGCGGACGTACCGAATGAGCTAAAATTTTACCCGAATCCCGTTTCTGATGTGTGCCATCTCGAACTAATTGAAGCAGAACCGGATTTACTTGCAGTGCAGCTGATGGATGTTCAAGGGCGCATCCTTTATCAAAAAGATTGGCAGCTCGGAAGAGGGCATCATCTATTGGAAATTCCCATGGCTGAACTTCAGGGAGGCACCTACGTTTTGAGAATTGGCAATGGTTTCAGCTGGACTTACAAGCGACTGATGAAGAACTGATTTTTAGCAGTTTCTTCATCTTTCCCTGAGGAATTGGCCAAATTTGAACACCAAATGGCAACTTCTTTGTTCCATTAGACAAAAGTTCAAATTTCCAATGAAGTATATCGCTCCCTTACTCTTCTTTTTCATCGCTCCCATCGCCATAAAAGCGCAATCTGCAGAAGAAATTCTGCGGAAATCAGAAAACAAATTGCGTGGAAACAGTGCAGAAGCAGAGTTGGAAATAATTGTTCAGCGCGCCAAGTATAAGCGCAGCATGACCATCAAGAGTTGGAGCAAAGGCGATAAATACGCTTTGATGCTGGTTACACAGCCTGCACGCGATAAAGGAACGGTATTTCTTAAAAGAGGTCGCGAGGTATGGAATTGGGTGCCCAGCGTAGATCGCACCATCAAGATGCCACCCAGCATGATGGCACAGAGCTGGATGGGGACAGACCTTACCAATGATGATTTGGTGCGCGAATCTTCATTGCTCAGAGATTTCAATAAAAAATTGGTGGGTACGGAAGTGATCAGCGGCAGGGATTGCCACAAGGTTGAATTGGTGCCGAAAGCAGAAGCGGCAGTGGTTTGGGGGAAGATTTTGGTTTGGATAGATAAGAAGGACTTCATGCAAATGAAAAGTGAGTTTTATGATGAAGACGGTTATCTTGTGAATACCTTCATGGGCTACGACATCAAAATGATCGGTGGGCAAATGCTGCCGAGCCGCCTGGAGATCACACCTGCAGATAAGCCGGAACAAAAAACCATCATGATCTACAAAAGTCTCAAGCTGAACATTCCTTTGGCTGATGATTTCTTTACCACCCAAAACATGAAAAGGGTTAATTGAGATGAAGTTTCTCATCTTTAAGCTCGCACTGAGAAATTTGTTTCGGAACAAGCGCAGAAGTCTGATCACTGCTGCCAGCGTATTCTTTGCTGTGATTTTGGCCATTGTGATGCAAAGTGTGCAGGTGGGCACCTATGATGTGATGATTCGCAATGTGGCAGGATTCTATACGGGTTACATTCAGGTTCATAATACCGGCTATTGGGAGGATCAGAGCTTAGATAATAGCATGGAGTGGGGAGAGCAAGATGAATATTGGCTCAGTGAGCAAACTGAAATCACGGCTGCGGCACCGCGCATTGAAAGCTTCGTGCTGGCCAGCAGCGATAGCGCCACCAAAGGGATGTTACTGGTGGGAGTGGATCCCCGAAGGGAAGATCAATTGACCTCACTCAAATCCAAATTAATTGATGGAACCTACTGGGAACAGGAAGGATTGCTTTTGGCTGAAGGCATTGCCAAACAGCTGAAAGCTGGAGTAGGCGATACGGTTGTGTTGCTCGGGCAAGGTTTTCAAGGACTCAGCGCGGCCGGGAAGTATGTGGTTCAGGGCATCATCCAAATGGGTTCGCCCGAACTCAACAAGCGAATGGCCTATCTGCCCTTGTCGCAGGCGCAGTATCTCTTAAGCATGGATGGAAGACTCACGGCCATGGCACTGGCAGTTGAAGATGCCGATGAAGCTGTCTTTGAGGCGAGAAAACTGGAGTCTTACTTCGACAGCAGCACCTATGAAGTGATGGATTGGCAACAAATGATGCCTGAATTGGTGCAAACCATAGAGGCCGATTTTGTGAGCAACAGCATCATGCTGGGCATTTTATACATCATCATTTCATTTGGGATTTTCGGTACGGTGCTGATGATGTTGTCGGAACGAAGCCATGAATTTGGCGTAGTAACTGCCGTGGGAATGAAACGGCCGCTGCTATCCATCATCCTCACAATCGAACTGATTATGATCTCCTTTGCCGGAGCCTTCGCAGGCATGTTTGGAGCCATACCGGCCATCTTGTGGTTGCATTATCGCCCAATTCGATTTGGGGGACAAATGGAGGAAATGATGGAAAAGTATGATATGGAAGCCATTCTTCAGGCAGCAATAGAACCGAAAATTTTCATGTGGCACGCGCTCGTAGTATTTATCATTGCCCTGTTCCTGTCACTATATCCATGGTGGAAAATCCACCGATTGAATACCATTGAAGCCTTGAGAAACCTGTGATGCTGATTAAAATTGCCTGGAAAAATATTTGGCGAAACCGCCTGAGAAGTTTGGTGGTGATCATGGCCATTGCCCTCGGCTTGTGGGCCGGGACCTCCATCTCCGGCTTTTCCTGGGGCATGTATGACCAAAGAATCAACGAAGCCATCAACAATGAGATCAGCCATGTACAATTTCACCAGCCGGGCTTTGGCGAGGAGTATAACCCCGCGCTTTACATTCCTGAGTCGGCCGAGCTCATTCAACGCCTGAAAAAAGATGAACGGGTAAAGGCGGTCTCGCCACGCGTAATTGTGATGAGCATGATTGCATCGGCCCGGGCAAATGGTGGGGTGCGGGTTTTGGGGGTGAACCCGGAAAGCGAAATGGAGGTGACCGATTTGTCATCCAAAGTTGTTGAAGGAGCTTTTTTGGAGGGGGTGCGTAGAAACCCCATTGTGGTAGGAGAAAAACTGGCAGAAAAACTCCGATTGCGCCTTCGATCCAAATTGGTGCTCACATTTCAGACCACCGACGGACAACTGGTTTCGGCTTCTTTTCGAGTGGCCGGTATTTACAAGAGCATCAACACCAAATACGATGAGCTGAATGTGTTTGTTCGCGATACAGATCTGCAAAGCTTATTGGGCAAAGAAGGAGTGGTGCATGAAATTGCTGTTTTGTTGAATGACAACCGTCAAACAGTGGCATTTTCTAAAGATTATGCCGGCGCCTATCCCAAGCTCCTCGTACAGTGGTGGGGCGAGATCATGCCTGAATTGCAGCTGGCCATCGAAACATTCGACCAAATCATGGGCATCATCATCTTTATCATTCTGCTGGCTTTAGCCTTTGGCATCATCAATACGATGCTCATGGCTGTGCTAGAGCGGGTGAAGGAGTTAGGCATGCTCATGGCCGTAGGAATGAATCGAAAAAGGGTGTTTTTAATGATCATGTATGAAACCATAATGTTAATGGTGGTAGGTGCGCCTTTGGGCTTGTTGATGGGGTATTTCACCATCACAGGTCTTGGGCAAGTGGGCATTGACCTGAGTCATTGGGGAGAGGGCCTTTCGAGCTATGGTTTCAATGCCATTATCTATCCCAAACTGGAAGGCGATAAGTATTTGAAAATATTGGTGCAAGTGGTGGTGGTCACCCTTGTATCTGCCTTAATCCCTGCAAGGAGGGCTTTAAAACTAAATCCTGTGGATGCAATAAGAACAGCGTAATGAATGTAATTGAAACAAAAGACCTCACCAAGGTGTATGAAGACTTTGCCATTCCTGTGAAGGCAGTAGATCATGTTGATCTGCAGATAGGTGAAGGAGAATTTACGGCCATTGTGGGTCCGAGTGGGTCGGGTAAAACCACTTTACTGAATATTATCGGGGGTTTGGATGAACCCAGTTCTGGCAGCGTGAAGGTAGGGGGCACAGATATCACCGGCCTCAATCGAAATGAGCTGATCGATTTCCGCTTGAAGAACATTGGTTTTGTATTCCAGAGCTACAACCTCATTCCGGTGTTGACGGCATTGGAAAACACAGAGTTCATCATGCTTTTGCAGAAACAGCCTAAGAAAGAAAGGGAAGAGCGAGCACGACAACTGTTGGAGGAAGTAGGGCTAGGCGAGCAAATCAATAAAAAACCCGGAGAAATGTCGGGGGGGCAGCAACAAAGGGTGGCCGTTGCCAGAGCCCTTGCCAGCAAACCTAAATTTGTATTGGCTGATGAGCCCACCGCCAACCTCGACAGCCATAGCACGGCCAACTTGCTCGATATCATGTTGCGCTTGAATGAACGTGAGAAAACCACGTTTGTATTCTCCACGCACGATCAAAGGGTGATCGATCGGGCTAGAAGAGTGATTACCCTGGAAGACGGGCACATTATTTCCGATGTGACGAAATGAGGGCATTTCTGAGTGTTTTCTTTCTTTTTGTTGGAGCTCTCGCTTTTGCTCAAGGCGAAGCTGATTCCAGAAGTTGGAAAGATCAACTCAGACATCGAGGCTATTTAAAAGATTTACGCATCTACCTGATTACGCCTGACTCAGGAGGAAACAATATCCAGCAGAACTTCATTCATCATCGCATGAATCTGGCTTGGAGCGGGAAGAAGAATTTTAGCCTCTATGCCGAAATGCGCAACCGCTTGTTTTACGGTGAACTCACCCGATTAAGCGGTCAGTCGCTTTTCAATCAACTCAATGCTGATCCAGGAGCACTGGATCTTAGTTTCAATGTCTTTGAGCGAAGAAATGCGGTGCTAAACTCTACGCTTGATCGCTTATGGGCTTCATGGTATAACGACTTGTGGGAAGTTCGCATTGGTCGTCAGCGAATCAATTGGGGCATCAATCTCGTGTGGAACCCCAATGATTTGTTCAATGTGCTCAATTATGCCGATTTCGATTATGAAGAGCGACCCGGCAGTGATGCCATCCGGGTCATACGGAATTTAGGTTCGATGTCACAATTGGAGTTTGTAGAGTCATTTTCTTCATTTGACAGCAATTATCTCGAGCAAAGCACCACCGCCCTGTTGTACAGAACCAATAAATGGCAATACGACTGGCAATTTCTGGCGGCCAAATATCAAAAAGATCTCGCATTGGGGATGGGACTGGCAGGCAACATTAGAGATGCAGGATTAAAGGCGGAGCTCACGATGCTACGGCCTTTGGATCAGATCAGCGATACCTTCAATGGTCTCATCGCTACCGTTTCAGCTGATTATGCATTTCTCAGTGGTCTTTACGTTCAGGGAGGTCTTTTGTACAACTCCTATGGAAGAAGCGGGTTGGATCTCACCAACTTTGCTGCTTCAAGTGGCAATATTAGACTGGCAGTAAAAGACCTTATGCCCAATAAACTTTCTTTCTTTTACCAGGCCGGGTACACAATTAATCCGCTCTGGCGTGTAGATTTATCGACCATTCACGCACAAGATATGCAGGCCGTGTTTCTATTACCAACTATTGCTTACAGTGTTCGTCAAGACCTCGATTTATTGTTGGTCGATCAGAGCTTTTTTGCCAATCAGGGAAGTGGCTGGGAGGACCTGGGGCATAGCTTGTTCCTGAGGTTGAAGTGGAGTTTTTGAATGGAGTGTGTAAAGGACGCATGACAGAGGACACCGTGAACTTGCCTAAATTTGGTTGACACATTTGAGTCTGGTGTCCGATGGCTATCGGACTTGTTGCTAAAAATCCAGCAATCTTGATGGGCGCAGGGCGCAGAGCTCAGGGTGCAGGTGATTAGGCGGTCTGCCGTGCGCTGACCGCGGTCATCCTAAATCTTGCTCCCGATTGCCATCGGTATTGTCACTTGCTTCTAGTCTCTTGCTTCTAGCAATCTACAATACCAACTCTCAATTCGGCTTGTAATACTTCAGGGCTTCTGGCATCCAAGCTTTAAGTGTTTCTTGGCGCTTTTCGGGATTGGGGTGGGTGCTTAAAAATGCTGGGGGGCTTGCACCTCCACCATCACTCATGCGCGCCCAGAATTTTGGTGCTTCATTGGGGTCATATCCTGCCATGGCCATGAAAATCAACCCCATTTTATCGGCTTCGGTTTCGTGCAGTCGGCTAAATGGTAAAATGAGACCTACGTTGGCACCGATGCCATATGCCAGCTGAAACAATTGTTGTGTTTCTTCAGGTTTGTCGCTCAAGGCCACGCCTATCGCCATGCCACCCAATTGGGCTGCAAGGCCCTGGCTCATGCGCTCATTGCCATGGCGAGCCACGGCATGGGCAATTTCATGACCCATCACAACAGCAATGCCGTTATCATCGCGGCATATGGGCAGAATTCCACTGTAGAACACCACTTTCCCACCGGGCATGCACCAAGCATTTACCGTAGGGTCATCCACCAGGTTAAATTCCCACTTAAATCCTTCAACTCGTTTTGATTCCCCGTGTTTCTTGAGGTACTCGTTAACTGCGCCAACCATTTTATTCCCAATATCGGTGATCAGTTGTGCCTGACTTCCACCCCTAACAACCGGATTGGTAGCTAAGAATCCGGCATATTGCTCAACACTCAGGGCCATGAGTGTACTTTCTGGCAGCATGTTCAATTGTCTTCTACCGGTGATGGGTACTTTGGCACATCCAAAGATCATGGCTGCCAAAGCAGACCAAACGATTAACTTCTTTTTCATTTTATCAAGTTTGGATCATCATTACAAGAGACATGCAAATATTCAATTTTCCAGTTGCGAGCTCAAGGGAATCGCTTATGTTTTTGCTAATTTCGGGGCTTAAATGTTACCGAATATGACCGCACAACAATACGCCGAAAATCATAAAGATCGATTTTTATCCGAATTATTCGAATTGCTTCGCATGCCCAGCATTAGTGCTGACAGCCGTTACAAGGGTGATCTGCGTAAGGCAGCTGAATACATCGCAGATAAATTGAAAGAAGCAGGGGCTGATGCCGTTAGTCTTGAAGAGACCGCCGGCAATCCAATTATTTATGGAGAAAAAATCATCGACTCTTCCCTGCCAACTGTATTGGTATACGGACACTATGATGTACAGCCTTCTGTGCCCGATGAGTTGTGGAACAGCCCTCCCTTTGAACCCGAAGTACGCAATGGAAATATCTATGCCCGTGGTGCCTGCGACGACAAAGGCCAAATGTATATGCATGTAAAAGCCTTTGAATCGATGATGGAAAGTGGTGAACTGGCCTGCAATGTGAAGTTTATGATTGAAGGAGAGGAAGAAGTGGGCTCGGGTAATCTTGGTCCTTATTGCCGAGCTAATAAAGAAAAACTGGCCTGTGATGTGATCTTGATCTCCGATACAGGCATGATTGCCAATGATATTCCTAGCATTGATGTGGGCTTGCGTGGCTTGAGTTATGTTGAAGTGGAAGTGACCGGACCGAATATTGATCTTCATTCAGGTGTTTACGGTGGGGCCGTCCCCAATCCTATCAATGTGCTTTGCGATATGATTTCCAGTCTTCACGATGAAAATCGCCATATTACCATCGAAGGTTTCTATGATGATGTGGTGGAGTTGAGTGCCGAGGAGAGGGCCATGATGGCCAAAACACCTTTCAGCCTGGAAGAATACAAGCAACATTTGGAAATTGATGATGTGATGGGTGAAAAAGGGTACAGCACCATTGAGCGCACTGGCATTCGGCCCACGCTGGATGTAAATGGCATCTGGGGCGGATACACGGGAGAAGGCTCTAAAACAGTTTTACCCTCAAAGGCTTATGCCAAGATATCCATGCGTCTGGTGCCCAATCAGAACAGCGATACCATCACGGAGTTGTTCACCCGGCATTTTAAGAAGATTGCTCCGGCTGGTGTGAAAGTAAAAGTCACCCCTCATCATGGAGGAAATCCCTATGTGACACCAGTGGATTCAGATGAATATCGCGCAGCCGCCATGGCCATGAAAGACAGTTTTGGCAAGGATCCTGTTCCAACACGTGGAGGAGGAAGCATCCCCATTGTAGCACTCTTTGAAGAAGTGCTCGAGGTGAAAACAGTGCTCATGGGTTTTGGACTGGATAGCGATGCCATTCACTCACCCAACGAAAAATACGGATTGTTCAACTTTTACAAAGGCATTGAAACCATACCCTATTTCTTTAAGCATTATGCGGCTCTGAAGAAAGGGTAATAGCCTTCAGTTTATTTTTCGACCTGCCGGGCTATAGATTAGATGGAGGTTCCTCCCTCCGAAAAATACCCTTGACTCCTTCCTTATGATAGTGGAGAGTGAAGGGTATTTGATTTCAGCAAGGCTATCTGAATGCCAAATCAGTTCGATTGACTCCATTGAATCGGTGTAAAGGTCGAAAACCCCTGCGCCTCCATCTCCAATGGAGGTTGTAAACCAGCTTGCTATGGAAACACGATTGGAGTCTCCGCTGTGAATGTACAATGCAGCTTTGCCATCGGGAGAAATGCTGTGCTGCGATTGCATCAACCACTCGGGATATGCTATTTGGCAAGCAGCCAAAAGTAGAAGAGAGATGGATCCAATACTTTTCATTGTCATTCTTGTGAGGTCAATAAATCATTGAAAAGACATCGATTGACGCTACGAAAATGACATCTGTCCGAAAAAGCGAATTAGAAAGCGTCGTGGTTCAAATAGGGCTCGTGAATCGCAGGTCAGGAGGCCATCTTAAACTCCGGATCCCCCAACTTTCGCAACAATGTGGCGTGTTCTTTTACTGCTTTCCTAAAGGTCGGGAAGCTGATATAAGGCATTCCAAACTCTTCAGCAGTTTTCTGAACGATAGGGGCAATTTTAGGATAGTGAATATGGCAAATATTCGGGAATAAGTGGTGTTCAATCTGAAAATTCAAACCACCTACATACCAGCTCAGAATTTTATTTTTCGGGGCGAAGTTGGCGGTAGTAGAAAGTTCATGCACCGCCCAGTTGTTTTCTACAACACGATCTGCTCCAATATTTGGGAATTGTGTCTCGGGAATGACATGGGCAGGTTGGAAAATAATGGCAAGAATAAAACCTGCGGTTAGGTGCATGGCTGTGTAAAAAATCAAAGTTTGCCACCAAGCAACCGGAGAGAAAATCATGGGTAAAGCCAAAAACAATGCATAGTAGAGAACTTTTGAATAGAACAAACGACTCATCAACGACTTCATGGTTATGCGTTGTGTCTTGAGTAAGTTTTTATTGTTGTATCGAATGGCCTGACGAAAGTCTTTCGTGGTACTCCACATGATGGTCATCAAGCCGTAAAGTGGCCAGGCATAGATGTATTGGTAGCGGTGCAAGGGTCTGTACGGACTTTCAGGGGAGAATCGAAGAAGCCAAGGACCCTCAATGTCTTCATCCATTCCTTCGATATTGGTGAACGAATGATGGAGTACATTGTGCTGAATTTTCCAATTCTCAGGATTGCCTCCGAGCAGATAAATAATGTTGCCAAGCCAACGGTTGATCTGAGGTTTACTGCTATAAGCACCGTGATTGGCATCATGCATTACACTGAAGCCCAATCCGGCCATGCCTATGCCCATAACAAGCCAGGCTACAAGTACCAACCAAGGATTGCTAAGAACCCCGCTTACAATGAGTGCGTAAGGAGTAAGGTAAATAATCATCATGGCGATGGTTTTGAAAATCATGGCGCCATTTGCGTGTTTCGAGATCTTATTGTCATCGAAATACTGTTGAACACGCTGCTTTAAAGTCTGATAGAACTCGGCCTGGTTTCCGGCCGATTTGAAACGTATGGGTTGAAATGTCATAAAGAGTAGGCCTAATCGGCTGCTTGCAATTATAAGCGAAATGAATGTAATAACCATTCTCAAAATGATTGTTTAAATGATTGATTCTTTGAGAGGACATCGTATTGTGAGCATTCATGTGCAAAAAAGAATGGCGTACTTTGCAGACATGTCCGTTGTTCGATTCACCTCCCAAGCCCTAAAAGTGAGAGCTTTAACCGAGTTCAAAAATCGGGTAATTCTTTGTGATGAGAATACGGCAATCCATTGTTTGCCATTGCTTGATTATGAAAATATTTCGGTGGTGGTTGTTCCTTCGGGCGAAGCAAACAAACAATGGCATCAATGCACGGAGGTTTGGGAGCAATGGATCAAGCTCGGGGTAAATCGCCAAACAGAAGTCATTATTCTTGGTGGAGGGGTGCTTTGTGACATGGGAGGCTTGTGCGCTGCATTGTTCATGCGTGGTATCCCTTTTAGGCTCATTCCCACCACTTTGCTGGCAATGTGTGATGCAGCGCATGGTGGAAAACTGGCAGTCGATTTTGGTCCACTTAAGAATTACATTGGCTTGTTCAAGGAAGCCGCAGAAATTATTATCTGGCCCTCGTTTCTGAAATCATTGCCCGAACGGCATATGAATAACGGTTGGGTTGAAATGCTAAAGCACGGATTAATCGCTGATAAAGGACATTGGGAGGAACTCAATAAAGTAGGGCAAAAAAATCTTTTACAAAGAGAAGATTTGCTACAAAAAAGCATTGCCATCAAGCGAGCGATTGTAGAACAAGATCCGGAAGAAAAAGGAAAACGGAAAATTTTGAATGCCGGGCATACCGTGGGGCATGCCATTGAGTCGGCTTGTCTTGAGCTGAACCTGGATGTTTATCATGGAGAAGCTGTGGCAGCCGGTTTAATTGCTGAGCTTTTAATGGCGGCTGAGCTGCACCTTCTTGCAGAAGAAGAAGTTGACAAGGCTGTTGAGGTGTTGAGCTCATTCACCCCTCCCTATGAAATACTTCAAAATCTGGATGAACAAGTATTATGGGGCTATGCACGCAGAGACAAAAAGAATGATCAACAAGTGCTGTTCAGTTTAATTGGTCCAATAGGTAATTGCACCGAAAATATTCCAGGAAATGAAATGCAATTTAGAAAAGCATATACTGGAATGATCGGAAGACTCAAATGAGTGAATGGTTTTGAAGCACAACACCCCATCCATCCAACTGCCACCTAGCAAAAGCATAAGCAATCGTTTATTGGTGCTAAAATTCCTATATACACCTTCTCTGGAAATACGCAATTTGAGCGATGCCAAGGATACCAGGATTTTAAAAGCCCTGCTCAAAGACGGGGAATTACCCAATGACATAAATGTTCAGGATGCCGGAACGGCAGCCCGTTTCACTACAGCCTTGGCTTGTTTGAGCGGAAAGGAACACCGCATTACAGGAACTGCACGAATGCATGAACGCCCCATGGGTGAACTCATCTGTGCACTGCGACAAATGGGAGCAAAACTGACGGAGCTAGGAGAAGAAAATTGCTTGCCGCTTAAGGTGTTACCCGTACTTCTGGAATCTACAGTCCTGGAAATAAGCACAGAAAAAAGCAGCCAGTTTTTAAGTGCCCTGATGATGATGGCTCCCGCTCTTCCTGATGGAATGCGCTTTAAGATCATTGGCCCGAGAAATTCCTGGTCCTATGTTAAAATGACGGAGTACCTCATGCAACACTTAGGTCTAAAGTTGCAGTGGGTAAACGAAGAACTCATTGTCTCTCCTTTTAAGGGAAATGCTGCGCCTGCGGTGGTAGATGTGGAAGCAGATTGGAGTTCGGCCGCCTTTTTTTGGCAGGCTTTGAGCAACATGCCGACCGGAAGTTGCTTGTTCTTTCCTGGTTTACGACCTGCCGGATCATCATGTCAGGGAGATTCGGTTTTAATGAGCTGGCAAGGTCTGGCCGGAATATACTGGGAGGAACGGTCGGGCGGAATCTTGGCGCTCAAGAAACAAGAGCAAAAAAAATACCCCCATTTAGATTTTAGTGATTGCCCTGATCTTGCCATTCCGGTTATCACAGGATTGTGCTCGGCAAAGGAGCAATTATCGGTTGCAGGCATTGAAACACTCAACTTAAAGGAATCCGAACGTTGGTCCATACTGCTTCAAATGATGCATCGTTTTGGGGTGCATACAGAAGAATCTGACTTGGGATGGAAACTCGATGCTCGGGCATTTCATGCACCTGATAAAGTGGGATTTAGTTCCCATGGCGATCACCGTTTTGCGATGAGTCTGGCGGTGCTCGGAAAATTGTTTAAGCTCGATATAGACGACTTGAATTGCACTGAAAAGTCATTTCCAGGATTTCTGCATGAGCTTGAAAAAGTTTGAGCAGCAGTATTGTGGTTATGTCATGTATCGGTCAAAATATAAGATTGGGGGCCCTCTAACTGGATGTCATGATAGTAATTCTATTATTAATCCCAATTTTGACATTCATTAAATCGCTCTAGATGAAACCCATTCTAAGTTTATTGTGCTTTTTCGCTCTCGTAATTGGGGCTCAGGCACAAAATCCTCTTCCTGTTCTCATTCAAAAAGATACGATACTCACAAAATCAGGAGGTCCATATGTGCTCACAGCAAATACCCTGGTAGAAAAGGGGGTGAAACTGAGCTTAATGCCGGGCACGCGCATCGTTGCAGGTCAATCGGGTATTCGCCTAATGGTGGATGGGGAGATTCAGTCTTTGGGAAAAAAAGATACCATGGTGGAGATCTCTGGTTTTGAAATCAATTTAAGCGATAAGGCGTTGCCTTACAGGTCTTCTACCGGAAAAGGAGCACTTTTCCAACACACCTCATTCTTTGGTTCTGGAGGAGCGGCAGGTAAATCGCTCTATGTAAATCGAATTGCTGTGCGCGTAGAAGATTGCCAGTTTAGAAATACTTATTACGGTATATATGGCACCAGTATGTCGGACACTTCAGAGCTGCAGGTGGTTTCATCCAGTTTCAAAGGGTTGGCAGGTAGAGGTTATCCGATCTATGTATCAGGAACCAATGGAGCTGCTGACATTCGATCGTGTGAGTTCGACAGTATCTACGCAGTTTATCTTTATGGAAAGGTTCGTTTTGAGGGCAATGTGGTGAATCATGCCAACTGGATATATTTCAATTTGTATAACGATGGAGACATCAAGTGCAATTGGTTTGGCAATATTCAAGCAGGTGTACAGCTGATGGCCTATTCTTATTACGATACCATTCGTCTGAATTTCGAAAACAACACCCTCGATAGTACGAGTACCATGAATACTGCAGCCATGCTGCGTTTTAGCCGTTATACTTCAACCGGGAGCAACCCTATTTTGGCTGCATTTCATGGAAATAATTTCTTGACGATGAATGGGAAGGTAGAAAAAATCCAGATTTATGGATCCAATGCCAATCCCTCCACCACCGATACCATCGATTTCAAAGGCAATTATTGGCAATCGACCGATTCAGCTACCATTGCATCATTCATTAAAGATTACAATGATGACATCACCATCAAAGGTCGGGTTGATTTTGGGGCGTATTTACAAAATGCTGATACCTTTTGTGCCCCCAAGGCTTTTGCAAGCCAGCAGACCAGTTCAACAGAAAACAGCTTTGATCGCATCGGTAGTGACTGGCAGGTGTATCCAAATCCGGTTCAATCCACCTTGCAACTGAGATCTGTATCAGGTATGCGGGCTATGGATGTTGCTATTTATGGCGTGGATGGACGGCTTCAAATAGTGCCGATAAAGACCCAAGCAGGAGGGATAGACTTAAACATGACCCATTTGCCATCGGGGGTGTATGTAGTGCTCATTGAAGATGCAGAAGGTATCAAGCATGTGCGCAGGATATTGAAGCAATGATCCTTTCCAGGGGGGCATCGCGCTGCCTATAGGCAAGCAATTCTTTCTATCTTTGACGCGTGCAGCACAACTCATTCGGGCAATTGTTCAGTGTCACTTCTTTTGGGGAGTCGCATGGGCCGGCCATAGGCGTGGTGATTGATGGTTGTCCAGCCGGCATTCCCTTCGATTTTGAATATCTCGGCCTGCAGTTGAGCAGGAGAAGACCCGGGCAAAGCAAATTTACCACCAGCAGAAATGAGGCGGATGAAGCAGAGGTGCTCAGTGGACTGTTTGATGGGAAAAGCACCGGACATCCCATCACCATTCTCATCCCCAATAAGGATGCACGCCCCAAGGATTACGATGCGCTTAAAAACCTATATCGCCCATCGCATGCCGACTTCACCTACGAGAAAAAATACGGCATTCGCGACCACCGCGGTGGAGGCCGTTCTTCTGCCCGCGTCACAGCCGGATGGGTGGCTGCAGGTGCGGTGGCAGCCATGATGCTGAGGCATTTTCATCCCATCAAAGTTTCTGCCTTTGTCGCAGAAATACACAACATCGCCTGTCCTTTAAATCCCGAAGAGCTCCAACTGGATCAACGTTGGGAATGGCCCTTGCGTTGTCCGCATGAGCCGACCCATCGCCTCATGGAAGCCGCCATTTCAGAAGCCCGGGCAGCCCAGAACAGTTTAGGTGGGGTCATCAATACCCTCATTCAGGGCGTACCAGCAGGCTGGGGCGAGCCGGTGTTTTCAAAGCTGAGTGCGGATCTGGCACACGCCATGTTCAGCATCAATGCAGTAAAAGGCTTTGAATTGGGAGGTGGTTTTGAAATGAGCCGGAAAAAAGGCTCGGAAGTGAATGACGCTTGGCAAAATAAGGATGGCAAAGCTGAGTTGTCGAGTAATTTTTCAGGTGGTATACAGGGAGGCATCAGCAATGGAATGGACATTTTTTTTCGCACGGCCTTCAAACCAACGGCTACCATTGGCAAACCCCAAACAGCACTCAATAAGGAGGGCGAAATCACCGAACTAGAGGCAAGCGGTCGACACGATCCCTGTGTGTTGCCAAGAGCCGTGCCCATCGTTGAGGCCATGAGCTGGCTGGTGCTGGCCAATCATTTTTTGAATCAAAGAGCTTATCAGTATGCTTAAAAAAATCCCACTTCATTGGAAAATTATCTTCGGACTTATCTTGGGCGTGTTCTGGTCCATAGCCTCCGCACATTATGGCTGGGCTGAATTCACTGCCGACTGGATCAATCCCTTCGGCACCATTTTTATCCGCTTACTGAAACTGATTGCCGTTCCGCTGGTGCTCTTCTCCATCATAACCGGGGTGAGCAGTTTGCAAGACGTTGGAAAGTTAGGCCGGATGGGGTTCAAGACCCTACTGGTGTATTTGATTACCACCATTACAGCGGTGAGCGTAGGGTTGGTGGTGGTAAACCTCATTTCACCGGGAAAGCGAATGGCCCAGGAAGAACGGCTTACCAATCGACTGAAGTACGAAATATGGGCCCAATCTGAAGGGAAGTCCATCAAAGACGGTGCATGCTTCAGTTGTGAAGAAAATTACGCAGCTGAAGCCAAGAGCTTGAGTGCCCAAATGCAAATGGCACCCCCTGATCCTGAGGTGCAAGCGAAAATTGAAGCCGCAAAAACTTTGGAGGGCACTGGGCCTTTGCAGTTTCTCATCGATTTTGTACCTGAAAATATTTTCCTCTCGCTCGAAAACATGGGGCTCATGTTGCAGGTTATTTTCTTTGCGCTCTTCTTTGGGATTACCCTCGTCATGCTTCCCGAAGAGAAAGTGGGCCCCGTGATTGCCTTCAGCAGAGGAACCAACGAGGTTTTTCTGAAGATGGTAGATATTGTAATGAAGGCTGCCCCATTCTTTGTTTTTGCGCTTACCGCAGGGGTGTTCAGTCGAATGGCGGGCAACGATCTCCAGGCATTGTTCGAAATCTTCAAGGGATTGGGCATCTACAGCTTGAGCGTTGTACTCGGTCTTGCATTCATGATTTTCATTTTTTATCCCTGTTTGGCCATGCTCACCGATCGGAAGTTGGGATATGCCAAATTTTTTAGAGCCATCGGTCCTGCACAATTATTGGCCTTTTCAACGAGCAGCAGTGCAGCTACCCTTCCGGTAACCATGGAGTGCGTAAACGATAACTTGAAAGTACCGAGAACGATCAGCGACTTTGTGCTGCCCATTGGTGCAACTGTTAATATGGATGGAACCAGTTTGTATCAGGCAGTGGCGGTAGTATTTCTCGCCCAAATGCACTTGATTGATCTTGATCTGGGCCAGCAACTAATGATTGTGCTAACGGCTACCCTTGCATCCATTGGCTCAGCCGCAGTGCCCAGTGCAGGTTTGGTTATGTTAATTTTGGTTTTGGGCTCCGTTGGACTCAATCCGGCCTGGATTGCCATCATTCTCCCTGTAGATCGCATTCTGGATATGTGCAGAACGGTCGTGAATGTTACCGGCGATGCAACCGTATCTCGCATCATGCAGCGCCTCGAACCTGAACTTGAATAAACACTTTTGTGTTATATTCTTGATGAAGGTCTCAAATTTTCAGCTTGTTTGCACATTTTTGTGAATTGAATATTCCACTTTTTGAATGAAACATACTTTTACTTTATTGATTCTTTTAGGTTTAGGAAACCTTTTGCGTCTTCAGGCACAGCAAATCATCCCTTGTCACACGGATGAATACAAAGACCAAATTCTACAAGAGCATCCGGAATATGAAGCCTCAGAGGCCAAATTTTATGAAGATGCCGCTCGCTGGGGTGAGCAATATTACCGTGTTGAAAAGCAATACAAAGCTGCTCCACGATTCATCATCCCCGTGGTGTTTCATGTCATTCATACCTATGGGGCAGAAAATATCAGCAAGGAACAAATAATGGATCAGATGCGTAGCCTCAATGAGGATTTCCGTCGGTTGAATGCAGATCGCACAAAAACCCGTAGCATTTTTCAAGGTGTTGCTGCTGATTGCGAAATCGAGTTTCGCCTGGCGCGCAAAGATCCCAATGGCAATTGTACCGATGGCATCAACCGGATTTATTCTCCTCTTACCGATGGTGGCGATGATCAGGTGAAGAGCATCCCTGGTACGCGATGGGATTACCGCAAATACTTGAATATTTGGGTGGTGAAAGACATTAGCAGAGGTGCCAGTGAAGGGGGGAGAGTATTGGGTTATGCCACCTTACCTTACTCTACCAATAGTTCGGTCGATGGCATTGTTATGCTTTCTGATTATGTGGGATCCATCGGGACCAGCAATCTTGGTCGCGCAGGCAGGGTGCTGACCCATGAAGTTGGGCATTGGTTGGGTTTGCTGCATCCTTTCCAAAACGGATGTGGATCAAATTGCAACACCTCAGGCGACCGTGTGTGTGACACCCCTCCGGTGGCTGAACCGAGTTTTGGCTGCAACACCAACGCCAATACCTGTAGCAACGATTCTCCCAACCAACTCGATCAGGTGGAGAATTACATGGATTATGCCAATGGAAGTTGTCAGAATATGTTCACTGAGGGCCAGAAAGCAATCATGACTGGCGTGCTCACGGATAACCGTTACAGAGCTTCCAATGTAAGTCAGGCTACGGCCACCGCCACTGGAATGAATACCGACCCGCTTTGTGCACCAGTGGCAGATTTTTTCACCTCTGATGATCGCATCATTTGTGCAGGACAGTCCATCTCATTTGATGATTGGTCTTACAACGGGGCAGTGAGTGAATACGAATGGACCTTTGAGGGTGGCAGCCCTAGTTTCAGCACCTTTGCTGAACCAGAAGTTACTTACAATACCGCCGGCGTTTACAAGGTTAGTCTCAAAGCCAGCAATGCTTCCGGCAGCAGCTCTGCCAGTCGTGATGCTTTTATCACCGTACTGCCTACTGTTTCTGGTTTTGAAGCACCATTTACTGAAGGGTTTGATAACGATGACTATAAAGCCCTTGGCTATCGTTTGGAGAATGATGGTATATATGGATGGAAAATTAATCCAGGTGTGAGCCTATCAGGCAGTCGTTCGGCAGAAGTATTCATCAATGAGAATACCACCAATGCACAGCGCTATATGATGTATTTACCACCGGTAAATTTAAAACGATACAAGAATCTCAACCCGAAATTGTTCTTCGCAACGGCTTATCGCCAAAGGGTTTCAGAAGCATCTGAGATATTGATTGTGGGCGTTTCCACCAATTGTGGTGAAACTTGGAGGGTGCTCAATAGTTACAATGCGGCCAGAGGGCTTGCGAGCGATCCAACACCATCACCCAATTGGTTCCCTTCATCGTCGGCAGATTGGGTGGAGCAATCGCTTGACCTATCGGCTTACCGTGATTCGGAAAATCTGTGGATACGTTTTGAAGTAATGAGTCGTCAAGGCAATAGTGTTTATCTGGATAACATCAATATCGACCAGTTTGCCTTGAATACCCCAGCATTAAATCTGCCGGGTATGCGTTGGGGGCTTGCGCCAAATCCTGCAGGAGAAGAAGGTAGCAGGCTAGTTCTTGAAATAGATCAAGTGGCAATGTTGTCGGCTGAAGTGCATGATGTCAGCGGGCGAATGGTTCAGCAGGTGTTCACTCAACAGGAGCTCGGAACAGGTGAACACCAATTCTTTTTGAAGGGTTTGCCCAAAGGCCTTTACTTTGTAGCGCTGAAAACTGAAGGACAGCAACAAGTTAAAAAGTTAATCATCCATTAAAAATGCCGAAAAACCTGGTCATAGTCGAGTCGCCTGCCAAAGCAAAAACCATTGAAAAAATATTGGGCCCCGACTTCCAGGTGAAGTCTTGCTTCGGTCACATACGCGACCTTGCCAAAGGCGATGATGCCATTGATAAAGATAAGGGCTTCCTGCCCAAATATGAGGTAGCCTCGGACAAGAAGCAGTTGGTGAGTGAACTTAAGAAACTTGCCAAAGGTGCCGAACTGGTTTGGTTGGCAAGTGATGAAGACCGTGAGGGAGAAGCCATCAGCTGGCACTTGTATGAAGTGCTTGATTTGAATAAGGATAAAACCCGACGCATTGTTTTCAATGAAATCACCAAAACCGCCATCATCAAGGCAATCGATAACCCAAGGGGCATTGATTACGATCTGGTGGATGCACAACAAGCAAGAAGGGTACTAGATCGTTTGGTTGGTTTTGAACTGTCACCGGTATTGTGGCGAAAAGTGAAGCCTTCACTCTCCGCGGGAAGGGTACAATCCGTTGCAGTGCGCCTGATCGTTGAAAGGGAACGAGAGATTACAGATTTTACACCTGAAAGTTACTTCAGGATAGTAGGAGAATTTGTTGCTTCCGGAAAAGCTTTCAGTGCCGAACTCAGTCAGCGCTTTGCCGAGAGTAAGGAAGCAGAAGACTTCCTGAAAACCTGCATCAATGCATCCTACACAGTTGGTCAGATTGAAACCAAGCCTTCCACCAGAAGACCTGCACCCCCGTTTACAACCAGTACCTTGCAGCAAGAGGCCAGCCGAAAACTTGGTTTTGGTGTTACCCGCACCATGCAACTTGCACAGAGACTTTACGAAGCTGGGCATATCACTTACATGCGTACGGATAGCACCAATTTGAGTCAGTTTGCCATCGAAAGCTCAAAGGAGGTGATCATTGACCAGTTCGGTGAAGCGTATTCTCAAACCAGGCAGTTTGCCAATAAAAATACTTCAGCCCAAGAAGCGCACGAAGCCATCCGTCCCACCAATTTTTCATTGCGAAATGCAGGGGACGATCCCGCACAGCAGCGCCTTTATGAACTGATTTGGAAGAGAAGCATTGCCAGCCAAATGAGTGAAGCCCGTTTTGAGAAAACGGAGGTTGATATTGAAATCAGTACCAACCCTATGCAGTTTCGGGCGAAAGGTGAAGTGATGAAATTTGATGGCTTCTTGAAAGTGTATCTCGAAGGAAAAGACGAAGACGATGAAGAGGAAGACGGTGGGTTGTTGCCCGCCATGAACAGCGGTGATGATCTGCAGAACAACTTCATTCGCGCTACTCAACGGTTCAGCCGTCCGCCTGCCCGATATACAGAAGCCAGCTTGGTTAAGAAATTGGAAGAACTGGGTATCGGACGTCCTTCCACTTATGCACCAACCATTTCCACCATCCAAAAGCGCGGTTATGTAGAGAAAACCGGGCGAGAAGGAATGGAGCGCCTTTTTACGGAATTTACCCTGCAAAACGGTGAAATAGAGCATGAAAGAAAATCTGAGATTACCGGTGCCGAAAAAAATAAATTGTTTCCAACCGATATAGGGAAAGTGGTAACAGACTTCCTGGTTGAACATTTTTCAAATATCATGGACTATGGTTTCACCGCCTCTGTAGAAAAGGAGTTCGATGACATTGCTCAAGGGCAAAAAAAGTGGAATGACATGATCGATAGCTTCTATCATCCTTTTCATAAAGAGGTGGATAAAAGCATGGATATCAAAGGTCGCGTAACTGGTGAGAGAGAGTTGGGCGTTGACCCGATTAGTGGGAGGAAAGTGGTTGCTCGCATCGGTCGCTTTGGTCCCATGATACAAATTGGAGAGGCCGATGAGGAGGAAAAACCAGCCTTCGCAAGCTTGTTGAAGCACCAAACCATTGAAACCATTACGCTTGAAGAAGCACTTGAACTCTTTAAATTACCCAGAACCATTGGCCAGTTTGAAGATGCCGAAATGCAAGTGAACATTGGTCGTTTTGGTCCCTACGTGAAGCATCAGGGTAAATTCTATTCCCTCGAGAAGGAGGATGATCCGATGAGCATTAATTCGGATAGAGCCATTGAACTCATTCTCGCAAAGCGTGAACGAGATGCCAACAGGATGATCAAGACTTTCGATGGTGAGCCGGATTTGGAAGTGCTCAATGGTCGCTGGGGCCCCTATATTCACTATAAAAAGAAGAACTATCGCATCCCGAAAAATCAGGATGCATCCGCCCTTAGTCTCGAAGACTGCATGAAGCTCATTGAAGAACAGAAATCAGCACCCAAAAAGAAGGGGGCCAAAGGGGGCCGTAAAAAAAGCTGATGGAGGCCGGTTCGATCACTGCACTGCTCAGCTTGCTCGATGATCCCGATGAACAGGTTTATCAGCAAATTCGGCAACAATTTTTAAAACTTGGTGAAGAGGCCATTCCAAGATTGGAAGAATGCTTGTACGAATCAAACGAACCATTGGTGATCATGCGTACTCAGGAACTTTTAGGAGGTTTGAGAAGGCAGAAAGCACTCGAGAAACTAAAGGCATGGCAAAACAGTCAACAAGACGATTTGCTGGCAGCAATGATCATCATTGATCAATTGCGTTACCCCGATATTGAACGCCAGGAAATTGAAAACCAAATTGATCGCATTAAACTGGATGTTTGGCTTGAAATGCACTATGATCTTACCTCTTTCGAAAAAGTTAAAATTCTCAACCATATTTTTTTTGAGGTACATCATTTTAAGGGGAATAATGAAGACTATTATCAGGCTTCCAATAGTTACTTAAGTAAGGTATTGCAAAACAAGTTGGGCAACCCAATTTCACTCGGGATCATTTACAGCATGGTTGCACAACGACTGAATATCCCTGTTTACGGGGTTAATTTGCCGCGTCATTTTATATTGGGTTATATGAGTGATGCAGAAGAACCTGCACCTGACCAGTATAACGATCCTTCAGCTTTGGAGCCACAAGGTGGGGAGCGAGATGTTTTCTTCTATATCAACGCGTTTAACAAAGGAGCGGTATTCAATCGAGCACATGTTGCAGCCTTCCTTCAACAAATGAATATTAAGCCAGAGGAAAAGCACTTTGGTTTTTGCAGCAATGTTGATATCGTGAAGCGGGTGTTACGCAATTTGTGCAATGCTAAGGGTGGTAATGAGGATGAATCACTGAAAGAAATATTCGGCGAAATGCTCCTGTTGCTCGGAGATGATGCCGATACAGCTATTTCCTATGACGACCAACTTTAACGCATGAGGTGGAACAAGCCCGATTGACGTGAAGTTTCTGAGCCCAGATTCGTTTTTCCTTGATATTCTGCAACAAATAAGTAGATGCCGGAAGGGGCCGGCTCATGTTTGTATTGTCCATCCCAACCATTGATCGGGTCGCTCGTTTCGTAGATCTTTTCTCCCCAACGATTATATATGGTCAGATGAAAAAGGCTCCATTCACATTGAATCACCGGACGGAAACGTTCATTCAGGCCGTTTTGATCTGGTGTAAAGGCATTTGGAAAGCTGAAGCGACAATGACAATCAATGGTTCGTACTAATATTTCTGCACTATCTGCCTTGCAAATTCCTTGATAAAATATTTTTAATGGGCCCTGAAAATTTTTCAGCTGATATCCGTTAATGGCATTTTCTCCATTGATCAGGATGCGGCCTTCCGGATGTGGCAATGGGATGCTCAAGAGACGTTCTTCCCCTTTGCAAAGTTCCATGTTCTCAAATTTTGGGAGCTTCCCATCCTCAATAAAGGAAATCAACATCCGATCCTCCTGTACGCAACCATTGCTATCGGTTAATTCAGCTGATACAACCCCTGCTTCACTCCAAACCAAAGTGTCGAGCTGGCTTCCATCTTGCCAGCGCAGGCTGCCCCCAGGAGCGATATCTGGTTTAATGAGGGCGCTGCTTCCCAGACAAATTGCCGTATCAGATCCCAGTTCAAAAGGTTCCGTACTATAGGTCTGCACTTTGAGTGGGAATGATTTTTCCGCGCAGCTATTTTGAAGCACCAACCAAAAGGTGTCCCCACCGGTAATGGTCCGATTTGCCCATGGGAATCCGTCAGTCCAGCGAAAGGTGTCGGCATTTGATAGGAGCAGTGGAGGCGAGATGGTAAGGCTATCGCCCGGGCATAGACTGCTGTCCGACCAATTGAATGCTGGATCATCTATCCGCCTTATATTCAATTGACTCTCATAGGCACAGCCGTTTCTATAGATTGTTGCATCACATTGGATGCTGTCATAAAAGCAACGCTGCAATGCTCTTTGGTTGTCGTACCAAATAGCTGAATCAGCCTCGTAGGTAATGAGAAGGCTGTCATTGGCACATAGAAAAGTGTCAATCATCAATTGCGGATGTTCTGAAGGCACATGGATGTGAAAGGATTCCTTTAGGGTGTCACCACAAACATCGATATACCGAAGTTGAAAGATGGCAGACTGCGTTGGTTTGGCAATGGCCTCCACCGAATTCAAAGGCACCAAGTCATCCGATTCAATCCAATGGTAATCTTTTTTTGTTTGGTCAATGGCAAGCAGTTGGATTTGATCTCCGCTGCAAATGGTGTCATAAAAGTTTTTTTCAAGGAGTGAATCCAAGCAAACCAGGTGTTGGTTGTAGAATTTACCAGTCGCTCCTGTAAATCCCCAATACACTTCCTTCATTCCCTGAAATACATCCTTGACCAAATCTTTCTTTAAACTGAGCCTTCTTTCACAATCGAAGAAAATATCCAAAACTTGAGATGTGGGGTTCCAGCGAAAGCGGATGAGATGATCTTTGCCATCCTCAACATTTCCATAGGATGCAAGAATGGGAACGGGGCCTGCCAAATTTTCATTGCGGTTGTGCTTCACCACCCCATGGCTTAGAATGGCCATATGATCGAAAACGGGATCGTTGCTTTCCCAATTGGAAAACACGTCGAACTCGATGCCTAAAGCCGGATTGAAACCACTGAAGCCCATGCCTTCTCCATTATCTCCCAAGGCATTGTTTCCTGCCGTTTGCAGCACGAGAACCATTCCATCCGCCCCCAAAGAGTCATTGCCCCCGAACGAGGCTCTAAATTGAATGTCGATAGGTTCAAGTAGACTTAGTTTTTTATTATACCAAACGGAGCCGTTTTGCCATGAATCTGCGGGCGTTATGGCATAACATCCATTGCCCAAAGCGTTGGCACTGCCATTCAGAAAATAGCCTGTTTGGCCTTGCACCTCATGCATGAGCAAGGCTGTAAACAGAATAAGGCTCAAAGCCCGAAGAACACTGGTGTAAGTGTTTGAGAAAAGCATTCGTTTCTCAAAGATAATAAAGTTAGTGTCACTAATACACTAAGGCTACATGTAGCCCAGTATTTTTAGCATGCTTTTGTAGCTCTGTTCTTTGCTGTAGATGCGGGTGGTAATTTCTCCATCTTCGTCGCGGTCAATTAAAATGTGCTTAGGAGATGGAATGAGGCAGTGCTGCAAGCCACCAAAACCTGCCAGCGATTCTTGATACGCTCCTGTGTTGAAGAATCCAATGTAAAGCGGCTCGTTTGTGTCGTATTTGGGGAGGTAAATGGCGTTGATGTGTTGTTCAGAGTTGTAATAATCATCGCTATCACAGGTCAATCCACCGAGTAGAATGCGCTCATAGGTTCGGTTCCAGCCATTTACTGGCAACATGATGAATCGTTGATTGATGGCCCATGCATCAGGAAGGGTCGTCATGAAAGAACCGTCGATCATGTTCCATTTTTCACGATCGTTCTGTTGCTTTTGATCAATGATGGAGTAAATAACACCACCGGCTTCACCCACGGTAAACGAACCAAATTCTGTGAAAATGTCAGGTTCTTCTACCTCAAATTCGGTACATACCTGTTTTACTTGTGCAACAATTTCTTCTGCCATATACTCATAGTCGTAATCAAAGGTGAGTGACCTTTTGATAGGGAATCCTCCTCCAATGTTAAGGCTATCTAGATCTGGGCATTCTTTTTTGAGCCTGCAATACACCCTAAGGCACTTATGCAATTCATTCCAGTAATAGGCAGTATCCTGTATACCGGTGTTGATGAAGAAGTGCAGCATCTTTAATTTGACATTCTTCAGGGGTTTGATGTGCTCGAGGTAGTAAGGCACAATATTGCGGTATCCAATGCCCAATCTGGAGGTATAGAATTCAAACTTTGGTTCTTCCTCGGAAGCAATTCGGATACCGACTTTAAAAGGCTTGGTAATGTGATCGTTCAGGTGCCCAAGTTCCCTGAAATTATCAAGGATGGGGTAACAATTTTCAAAACCCTGATTGATCAGATTTAATATTTTTTCCAGATAAGTGTCGGTCTTAAATCCATTGCATATGATGTATTGCTCTTGGTCGATCTTGCCTTCATTGAAGAGGGTTTCAACAATGTCTAGATCGAATGCCGATGAGGTTTCAATATGAATGTTGTTTTTAAGGGCCTCCTCCAGTACAAAGCGGAAATGACTGCTCTTAGTGCAATAGCAAAAGTGGTATTTGCCTTTGTAATCGGATTTTGCAATGGCTACATTGAACCATGTTTTTGCCCGTTTAATATTCTCCGTAATTTTAGGAAGGTAAGTGAATTTTAAGGGGGTTCCATATTGTTTAATCAAATCCATCAAAGGGATTCCATGAAATTCAAGATGGCTGTCATCGTCAAGGTCGAACTCTTCTTGAGGGAAGTCAAAGGTTTGATCAATGAGGTCAATGTATTTATTTTTCATATAACTAACGTAGTTAGATGTTGGTTAATGAGCAAAAGTAACTGAGTTAGATGTCCAATAAAAAATAATTCAAATGATCATTGTCGATCGTAGGAGGGAGATGAATGTTAGGTTGGATGCGCGGCTAACCGACTTCTTAATTGCTGCGGAAGAGCATTTGACCTGCGATCCACGTTTCCAAAATAGGCAATTCCCAAGCTTTTTCTTGAAATTCCAAAGCATCCGGACAAAGAATGAAATCGGCAGCTTTACCTTTTTCAATGCTGCCGGTAATGTTTTCGAGAAAGCATGATTTTGCGGCCCATATGGTCATCCCTCTAAGGGCGGAATGCGGGTCAAGTGCTTCTTCTGACATGAAACCTTCCCTGGGAAAGCCCGTGGCATCGCGCCGATACACCGCTGCATGGAATGTTTTGAAAGGATGAATGTCTTCTACTGGGAAGTCCGTCCCCAGCGATATCCATCCGTTTTCTTTCATCAAAGATCGGAAGGCATAGGCGCCCTGCATTCTTTCCTTGCACAGTCGTTTTTCAGCCCAGTACATATCACTGGTGGCATGCGTTGGTTGTACACTAGGTATGACATTGTATTTCCCGTAAAGGTATCGATCTGTCGGGTCCACCACTTGTGCGTGTTCTATGCGCCAACGCAGGTCGTTACCTTCATTTAGATAACGGGCATATAACTTTAAAATGAGTTTGTTGGCAGAATCGCCAATGCAATGGGTGTTCACCTGAAATCCTGCCGCAGCAATTTTTTGTATGCTGCTATCAAACCATGAAGTTGAATACAATTGCAATCCCGTGTTTTTCACTTCATCGCAATAAGGGGCTTTGAGCAGTGCGCCTCGCGAGCCCAGTGCACCATCGGCATATAACTTGAACGAACTGAGCACGAGCTTTTCATTTTTTAAAGGTCCTTTGGGAAGGTAATGCCTGAAATTTTCTTCGGAAGGATTGAGCATGGCGTAAATGCGCAATTTCAATGCGCCGCTTTTATGTAAACTGTCGTAGATTTCTGCCACATTTCTATCAATACCTGCATCGCTTACCGTGGTGAGACCTGCTGCGAGACAATTTTCTTGTGCCTTCATGATCCCCATTACAATGGATTCCCTGGAGGGGGGAGGAATCACAGATTCTACAAGTTCAACTGCTTGGTCAATGAGAATTCCCGTTGGTTGCCCCCCTATTTTTTCTATGCTTCCGCCTTCGACACGGGTATCCGCATCAATTCCTGCCAATTCAAGTGCCTTCTGGTTAACAAGTGCGGCATGGCCGTCTACCCGCTTTAACAGAATTGGCCGATCGGGAAATAACAGGTCGAGTCGGGTCTTATTCGGGAAAGAGGTTTCTTCCCAGTCGTTTTGGTCCCAGCCTCGCCCAATGATCCATTCACCCGGAAAGCTTCGCGCATAATCTTCCACTTTTTGCAGCATATTATCAAATGAGAAAGTGCCGCTCAACTCTAGGCGGTTAAGCCCCATCCCATAGCCATAGAAATGGGCGTGTGCATCGATCATGCCCGGATAAACATGGAGTCCGTTTAGATCTCGAATGTCACCCTCATAAGCAGCCAAAATATTTTCATTGTCACCACAGTCGAGTATTTTTCCGTCTTTAATGGCAAGTGCTTCTTGGATGCTGTACGCACTGTCAATGGTATGTATTTTTCCATGAATCCAAATTTGGTCTGCTTGGGTTTTGCTTACTTGTTGTTGACACGAAGTTGAAAATAAGGCAAGGAGTGAAAACGGGATGTAAGAATAGCTGCTCATTGTTCAAATATAAAATTCCCTTTCGGGCTTCATTACAATGAAATGACCTCATTCTTCGTTCAAATACTCTCAAACGTTCATGCCCTGCCACCGGTACATATTGCTTGTTCTATCATCGGTACTTTGCACATTCAAAGGTTTAGATGTCTGTGCTCAAGGGGCGGATAGCCTTCGAATGATGCTCCGACAGGCCGACTCTATAGACGAATTGATACCGATTTATCTAGAAGGCAATGACTTCACTGGGGCTGATGAGCAGCTACAATTATTGGAGGATCGGGTATTCATGCTTAAACGAAGTTGGAGTTTTTTAGCTCAAAACATGGCGTACCGAAAAAAGGTGGATCAATTGGGACAACATGTGGAGACCTATCGAACGGCTTTGTATGAGTTGTCGATGGAGCAAGATAGCAGTTCGAGTTTGGTGTTGGTGAATGAAAATGTTGAAAGAAGTGCGAGGAAAGCTCCATTATGGGGCCGGCAGCTTTTTGAGCTCATGCGCGATACCATGCTCTTGAATGAGCGATTGCGACGGATGGAGTACCGCAACATGGAACTCATGGCAGCTAATCAAGAGTTGAGTCATAAACTTCGAAAATATGAACAGGGAGTTTTCGGAGGGCTGAGTTTTGGATTTAACTTTTTCTTCAATCAAGCCCGGCAGTATTACGTACAATCTGATAGTACACTGGGTGTTTATGGCAAAAGCAAGGGAATGAGCTTTATTATTTCGGGCGTGTTGGGCTATAAGATCAACGAACGGCACAGCATACTTTTTAATGTTCCGCTGCAGGATTTTACAGGCGATTCACAGACGGCCATTGGCTTGTTTAACCAAAGAATGGCGGGAGGACTGGGCTATGGGCTCAATCTTCAACAACTGTCATTCATCGCTATTTTAAATATCAGTCCCTACGACAAAGTTGAAACAGAACTGCTCAAGGAGCACAAATTCGCTGATGATGCGGTGATGCAAAAGCTGGCCTTGGAAAAGTTGCCTACCACACAGGCATATAGCCCTAGTTTTACGATTGGCGTGTCTTACAATTTTATTGAGCGGATGCGATAGATTTAGCGGAACACCGATCCGGTGATTTTTTTCTCTGCTAAAAGGCCGTTGTAGCGGTCATTGTATGAGTTGGTGATGACCAATAATTTATCTTCCATGATGGCGGAGAAATAGGTCTGAAATAAAAGGGGGTGCGTTTTGGCCTCATCACCGAAAATGGTAATGTCAAGTCGGCGGAAATTGAGGTCGTCAATTTTCACACTGCTGCGTTTAAAATTAAACGGGATTCCCCTCGCTCGATAGGTCTCCATGGTCGCATTTTCAATTTCATTCATGTACATAACCCCCAAACCATTCACTTTTGCGTCATAGGGACCACGGGTCACCAATATGATGTTTTGTTCATCTTTCTTGGCAGCAAAAACAGTCCGATTGCCATCATCAGTGCTTTGGCCGGCCAACTCTTCAATGACCTCTCTTCCTTTCTGATTGAGTTGGTCTACTTCAGAAGTGCTAAGTTCACTGTATCCATTGGGAAGCGTAAACTTCCATTCTATGCGTTTGTTCACCGGAACGCTGATATCGCGTGTGGTTTTCCTGTTTTGCACGCTGCCTGAATTAGGGTTGTAAGTGACAGGGTTTGAAACTTCTCTGTTTTGTTTTTTCTTGTCACAAGAAGTAAAGCAGGCGGCACTGGCTATAAGGATGATTAGTGCATTTTTCATATCACGAACGACAGGTTTATATCCTTAGAACAGGCTTGATCCACTCATCTCGATTGGTTGATTTAGTCCCATCATTTTCAGGACACTGGGTGCAACGTCTGCCAGTATGCCGCTATGGGGGGTGATGTTTCCACATCCAACAAAAAAGCACGGCACCGGATTGGTACTGTGAGCGGTATTGGGACTTCCATCCTCATTGCGGGCATAGTCGGCGTTGCCGTGGTCTGCAATGATCACGAAGCGATAGTCTTTCTGAAGTCCGGCTTCGACGATGCTCTGGGTGCAGCCATCCACCACTTCTACGGCCTTTTTGATGGCCTCCATGACCCCGGTATGGCCAACCATATCGGGATTGGCGAAGTTGATGCACATGAAATCATATTGGTTGCTATCAATGGCTTTGAGAATACCATCCCTCAATTCAGGAGCACTCATTTCCGGTTGAAGATCGTAGGTGGCCACCTTGGGCGAAGGGATTAAGAGCCGATTTTCTCCTTCAAATGGAGCTTCCCGTCCCCCGCTGAAAAAGAAGGTCACATGTGGGTATTTCTCTGTTTCAGCTGCGCGAAGTTGTTTCAATCCGTTCCGGCTGATGACCTCCCCCAGGGTCATTTTGAGATCTTCATTGCCAAACACCACCTCCACATTTTTGAAAGTTTTATCGTATTCAGTCATGGTGAAATACGACAGTTTGAAGTGGTGCATCCCAAAGTCCGGAAAATCCTGCTGGCTGAGGGCCATGCTGATTTCCCGCGCGCGGTCGGTGCGAAAGTTAAAACTGAACACCACATCTCCGTCTTCAATCAATCCATTCGCTTGCCCGTGCTGATCGCAAATAACGGTAGGGAGAATGAATTCGTCCGTAATGCCATTCTCATAACTGTTCTCAATGGCATCGATCAGACCGGCAGCTTTGGGGCCTTTGCCTTCGGTCATGGCTTGCCATGCCAGTGCAATGCGTTCCCATCTCTTATCGCGATCCATGGCATAATATCGACCGCTGACGCTTGCTATTATTGCTTTGCCAATGTTCTCAGCTTTCATCAATTCTCGGGCAAAACCCAATCCACTCTTGGGGTCGGTATCACGGCCATCGGTAAATACGTGTAGGTAGATTTGCTGGTCCAGATTGTGAGCTCTGAACAACTTCAGCAATTCAAACAAATGTTCCTGATGGCTGTGAACGCCTCCATCACTCAGCAGTCCGATGAGATGGATTTTTTTTCCTTCTTGTGCGAGTGAAAGCAACTGTTGTATGGCAGGCAGCCTTTGTATGCTTTCATCTTTAAAAGCCCTGTTGATCCGCAGCAACATCTGGTACACAATTCTTCCGGCTCCGATGTTCAGGTGTCCTACTTCAGAGTTGCCCATTTGACCTTCGGGAAGGCCCACACTTTCACCATGGGTTGTCAGGGTGCAATTTGGAACGCTGTGAAAAAGGGAGTCGATGAATGGGGTGTTCGCCTGAGCAATGGCGTCGCTTTGATCTCCACGACCGATTCCCCAGCCATCGAGTATCATGAGTATGGCTTTTTGATGCATGTGCAAATTTACGGATAAGCTGCAGCTGAGCGCCTGATGCATGACAAACCGTATTTTTGAATGCCATTGCAATTTTCGGATGAAGACCATTTTATACAGAATATTGATGTTTTGCTACCTTGTGCTTTCAGTTGAGCCAAGCCTTGCACAAGAGAAATTTGAATCGGAAGAGCGCGTAAAACCGGAAGAAGTGCCTTCTTCAGCCCTTGAGTTCGTGGGAGAGGCCAATGTGGGCAAGCTGAAATGGTACAGGGAGACATCCGGTAGTGGAACGACCTATGAAGCCAAATTCAAGTGGAATGGAAGGCGACACAGTGTAGAGTTCGACAGCAGTGGAACCATTGAGGATATAGAATTGATCTGGAAAAAAGGCGAGATGGAAGAGGCCGTGCTTCAGGCCATTGATTCAACCCTCGACAGTCTCTTTATCCGCTATAAATTCAGGAAAATTCAAAAGCAATACCGGGGCAGTGCTGAAGAACTGATGCGGCTTTATCGTGAAAATGGACTGGCTGTGGGTACCATTTATCGATACGAAATTGTGCTCAGGGCGAGACCATTGGGGGAGCGGCCGAAAATCTATGAGTTCACTTTTGACGGATTGGGGCGTTTTCTCAAAAAAGAGTTGATTGTTTTCAGAAATGCCGATCATCTGGAGTATTAGCAGGGCACTGGCACTCGTGCTGTTCTTGGGCGGCATTTGTGTTGAGCTGCGGGCACAGGGCAGCTTCCAAAGCGGATTTCTGGGGAGCATGAATTTAAACAAGGCATTCAGGGAGGCCTATGATTTGAATGTTAAATGGGAAAACAGGTTGGTGGGCCCTGCAGTGGACGCGGGTGCAGTAAGGTCGGATATCCGCTATGAATTGTCAGATCTTTCACTGCTCTTTGCCCGTAAAGTGGGTCTTTCGGCAAAATTGGCGGGTGGCTATTTATGGAGAATAAGGAATGGGGAGCACCATCACCGTTTTATGCAGCAGTACTTATGGGTGGTTCCTTACCGATCCTTTCGGATGGCCTGGCGCGTGGCCTCCGATCAGACGTTTGGGACTGAAGGAGATTGGGTTTTTCGCCTGAGGTGCAGGGCAGGTGCCGAAGTTCCGCTCAACGGACAGGTAGCGGATCCGGGAGAGTGGTATTGGAAATTGCAGGCAGAATCTTTAGGCTCCTGGATGCCTTCAGATTTTCAACCCGAGCTCAGGGCTGTTTCCCTATTTGGCTATGAATTTTCAGAGCGAAACAAACTCGAATTGGGAGCCGATTACCGACTTCGCTCTTTTGATAGTCCTGAGCCATCATCGCAACTCTGGCTGAATGTGAATTGGTATGTGAAGTTATGAGGGGGGATGTAGGATGTATGATGTATGATGTAGGATTTATGACTCATGATGCAGGACTCATTGAAGCCTGAATGTGCTTGATTTTGTGGAGGTCAAGCTGTCCAAACCTCAATAAATTTACCCAACTTAATACGCCAAAAGACTGCGTGTTCCACTTCTGCGCCCTGTGCTCTGCGCCCTGCGCTCCTTTACCACCTTGTATCCTTTGTGACGTACTTTGTGTTCGTTGTGGTGAGAAAGGGGAGGGAGTTATGGAGTTATGGAGTTTGATGTTTGGAGTTTGATGTTTGGAGTTTGAAGTTTGAAGTTTGAAGTTTTGCTGTGCCCTGCTCCTGATTGCCATCCGCCCTGCGCTCTGAGCTCTGAGCTTCTGTGCCCTTCGGACTAATTACTAATAATATTAGCAAGCTA
>CAZYJD010000016.1:19306-34851 GCA_964647785.1 uncultured Chitinophagaceae bacterium | reverse complement strand
GGGCCAATTCCTCGGTGAGTTCAAGGTTGTGGTAAACACTGCTCACATCGTCATCGTCTTCGAGCTTCTCTACCAAGGTAAGCACTTTTTTGGCTTCTTCCACGCCCAAGGCACTATGATTTGCTGGAATACGCTGCAATTGGGTGTTTTCGGCATTGATGCCCAATTCCTGAAGCTTCTGTTGCATGCTGCCGTAGTCTTCAAAAGAACTGGTAACCACCAGGTGGTTGTCGGTGTATTCTACATCTTCGGCACCTCCTTCTATCAGTTCCAGTTCCAGTTCATCGCGGTCTTTTCCTTCCAGCTCGCTGAGTGGAATTTCGAAGATGCCTTTTCTGCTGAAGATAAAACTTAGCGAACCATTGGTGCCCAGGCTTCCGCCGTATTTGCTGAAATACATTCGCACATTGGCCACCGTTCGGTTGATGTTGTCGGTAGTGGCCTCAACAAAAACGGCAACGCCACCGGGGCCATAGCCCTCGTAGGTAACTTCTTGTAAATTTTCACCTTCACCACCGGCTCCTTTTTTAATGGCCCTTTCCATGGTGTCTTTGGGCATATTGGCGCCTTTGGCATTTTGTATTGCCAAACGCAGGGTAGGATTGGAAGTGGGGTCACCTCCACCATCGCGTGCGGCAATGGTTAATTCTTTGATGATTCTCGTCCATACTTTAGATCGCTTGGCATCTTGTGCTGCCTTGCGGTGTTTAATGTTGGCCCATTTGCTGTGTCCTGCCATAGCGTCGTATTATTTAGCTTCGGCAAAATTAAGACAAGCGGCCCGAATGCCGATGTGAATTGATGAGTACATATGCATTCATTGCCCGAATGAAGGGGGGAATGATCGCCATTTGATTGAAATAGGGGCTTAGCGCATGAGGAAATTATATCAACAATTGTTCAATATCATTTTCATCGAGATGTTTAATGAATCCTTCCTCGGTGGTGATGATGCTGTCGCTCCAAAACTTCTTTTTTTGTTGCAGCATATGAATTTTTTCTTCGATGCTGTTGCGGGTAATGAATTTGTAACTGAACACGGTTTTTGTTTGCCCAATTCGGTGACTTCTGTCAATGGCCTGTTGTTCCACCGCGGGATTCCACCAGGGATCAGCCAAGAAAACATAATCGGCTTCAGTTAGGTTGAGTCCTGTACCCCCTGCTTTCAATGATATGAGAAAGATTCGCACCCATTCATCTTCTTGGAATCGTTCAACTTCCATGCTCCGATCGGAAGGAGAGGTGCTGCCGTCGATGTAACAGAAATCATGATGCATTTCCATCAGTTTGCCTGCAATGTTGCGCAGTTGCTTTACAAACTGAGAGAATACCAGCACTTTATGTCCTTGCTCCACAACGGTATCAATGCGTTCAATCAGTTCTTCAAATTTGCCGCTATCGCCGGTGTATTTGCTTTGATTCAATTTGGGATGGTTGGCAATCAGACGCAATTCAGTAAGTCCTTTGATGACGAATAACTTGCTGTTTTCGAGGCCTTGGCTGGCAATTTGATCCAATATGTGATTCCTGTATTCCGATTTTTTGGCTTCGTACAGTTTTTCCTGTTCTTCGGTCATGTCGCAATACACCAGTTGCTCTATTTTTTCGGGCAAGTCTTTTGCCACCTGTTCTTTGGTGCGGCGCATCAGAAAAGGCTTTACGATGGCTTGCAATTTTTCGGCCTTCTCATGATTTTTTTGTTTTTCTATGGGGTCGGCATAGTTCTTCACAAAGCTTTTATAGCTCCCCAATAAGCCGGGATTGAGAAAGTGAAACTGCGACCACAGATCTGTGATGCTGTTTTCAATGGGCGTACCGGTAAGGGTAAGCCTGTTGGTGGCTTTGAGGTCTTTAATGGCCTTAAAGGTTTGAGAATGTGGGTTTTTGATGGTTTGGCTTTCATCGAGTATTGTGTAGTGAAAAACCTTTTGGCGAAAAAGCTCGATGTCATTCCTTACAGTGCCATAGGTGGAGATGATTAGATCGTATTTTTCGAACAGGGCGGCATCGTTGGCACGACCAATGCCCAGGTGGATGTATTTTTTGAGTGCTGGTGCAAACTTTTCAGCTTCATACCACCAGTTGTAAATCAGCGATGCAGGTACAATGAGCAAGCTCACTTTTCGTTCATTGATGCTTCGCACAACGGCAGACCTTCGGGTTTCTTCGCTACCCGCACCCTTGAAGATGTCTAATTGGGGCGAGTTGGAAGGCGTTGGTAAAGCAGCCGGCGTTTCGGCTACATTTATTTCGTTGGGCACCACCTCTTGCAGGTGTACCGAACGCTCCTTTTCATTTGCCAAGAGCGCCAGTGTTTGTACGGTTTTCCCCAACCCCATGTCATCTGCCAGGCAACCGCCAAAGCCGAATTGCTGCAGAAACATAAACCAATCGTAACCTGCCTTCTGGTATGGGCGCAAAGTGCCTTTAAAACCCTGTGGCAGACTTTGTTCTTCGATTTGATCAAAATCTTTCAGCCGATCCAGTTTGGTTTTAATGGTTCGGCTGTTCATGAGGTGTTGCAGATGTCCCAGCTGATGTTTCTCCAGTCGCAACTGATCGCGCGATTTCGACAATTCAATCACCCCACCCATTTGCTCAAACCACTCTTCCGGGATGACCGCTATTTCACCATTGGGAAGTTCAAACTCACGGATGCCTTTGGTGATGTATTTTCTCAGTTGGATATATGGAATCTCGTACTCTCCGAAGCGCACAATGGCTTCGAGATCGAACCAATCAGTATTTTCTTTCAGCTCTATTTGCAAGTCGGCCTTGCCAAGAAAATAAACCTTTCCTTTTCCACCTTGCTCAATGCCAAAGTGGGCGGCTTCCAGTTCTGTTAAATTCTTTTGCAGCCACTCAAGGTAATAAGTAATGTTGTCTGTTTTTCCGGGAGGTAGCCTAAATACTGAAGGACTGTCTTGCACCAATCCCAGTTCCAGCAACTTGTCTTTCTTCTGCTCTTCCCAGGTGTTTGATCGTTTAATGCGCCTGAGAATGAATTCGCCTTCTTCTTCGTGCAAGGCTACGGATACTTTTTTGGAAGAATGAAAGTGAAAACGCTGGTCGTCGTAATGAAAACTCAGCACAAAACCGGGTTTTCCATCTATGATTTCTTCAAGCCTTATATGGGGGCTTGCTTTATGGCGTTCTGTTTCTACGCGAATACCTTCGCAAAACAAATTGTGTTTTTCAAAGAGTGGAACGGCAATTTTTTGCAAATATGTTCCCACCGAGGCCAATGGAACTAAGATGAATTTCTTGTGCAAAAAGGGCTCCAGTTTTTTGCCATCCAGCTCGTCATCGAAATATAGTAACTTGTTCTCTGCCAATAACCAGCAGGGGTCGTGCAGAATGATGCGCGAATCGTTTTGTGAAAAATATACCCGTTGCCCCTTGTATCGAATCACCGGAAAATATTTCATTCCATTTTCATTTTTTAAAAAATGAAATAAAATGGTTGACGGTTCTTCGGTCATTTGAATCCTCCTTTGCGCCGGATTTTTCTGACCAAAAAGGTAAAAGTTTCGGTCGTGCATCAACATAAAACAGCTGGTCAATACACCATCAATAAAAGGCCTTACAAAGCTATTGAGCAGTTTATCATTGAGTTTCTTCTCAAAGAATTCGCGGGGTCGAAGTTTTTGGCCGGGTGCAAATTTCTGGGCAATGCGTTCAGGGGTGATTTGCTCGAGTTGTTCCAACAGTTGATAGTCCTTCTCATCCAAGGCTTTATCAAAATACTCAGCATTTAAAATATGAACTTTTTGATAGGTAAGCGATAAACTTCCGCTGCTGGTGAGCTGCACAATATAGGGTTCAATGATATATCCCAGATCTGGATGTTCATTGAGTGAATAGATGATTTTATAATTGGCTTCCTGCGGTATTCTCATCGGAAAAATCGTGCGAAAATAAGTGGTAAAACTACAACAAAGACTGCAATTTGCGATACTCGCATGAGACCGTGGTGGAAGGAATCAGAAATCAGGAGTCAGGGGTTAGAAGTCCGAGGCCAGAAGTCAGGAATTTGGAATCAGGAATTCATAACGCTGCCATTGTTGATGTCGATGGTTTGGCCGGTGATGGATTGTTGATTGACCAAGTAGGCGCACAAAGCTCCGATCTCAGAAGGCTCACTCATCTTTCTCAGGGGTACACTCTGCATGGCCAGTTCGTGAAACTCTTCCACTCGCATGCCATTTTCATCTGCCAGTCCTTGCATGCCTTCGCGAGCCATATTGGTATTGACCCAACCTGGGCAAATGGCGTTCACCAAAATATTTTCCGGAGCCAGCTCAATAGCCATGCTTCTCATGAGTCCGAGCAATCCTGCTTTGGAGGCACAGTAAGCCGTGTAACCTTCCACTCCCAATCTGGCGAGTACCGAAGAAATGAAAAGGATGTGGCGGCTTTCAGAAACATCATCAGACAATAAAGGCTGAAAGCTTCGAACAAAGTTATAGGACCCATTGAGGTTGGTGTCGATGATTGCACTCCATCGGTCGTCGGTGCCCCAGCTGTTAGGACCACCCAGCCCGGCATTGGCTATGATGGCATGCAGCTTTTCATTTTTAATCTGTTCAAATGCTTGTTGCAAACTGTTTTTATCGCAAACATCTGCTGCTATGGCTTTATGCAGGGGCTCATTTTGAAGCATTGCAGCAGTTGCTTGCAGGTTTTGAATTTTTCTTCCGCTGAGGATGAGTTTCCAGCCTTGTGCAGCAAGTTGAATGGCTATTGCGCGACCAATTCCGCTTCCGGCCCCGCTGATGATGGCAGTTTTTTGGTTCATATGCGAGCAAATATAGGCTTGCTAAAAGTAGCATCCGACCCCTGTTTTTCAAGAACGACCATGAAAAAGATGTGCATGAAAATCACCGTTTCAGCGATATTTGTTCGTCAGGGGTTCTTGTACTTCTTCAGTACGGACGGTACCATATCGACTGCCCTGACTTTACACAAAGGATTCAGCCGGCCCACTTAAACGACGACTTAACAGGCTGCTTACTTTTTCAAAGAGTCTGGCCGGGCTCATTCCCCGCCAGTTTAGCTCATCGAGTTCGCCCCCGAAATTGAGATAGTAATCCAGGCGATAGCGTTCCATTTCATCCAGTACATGGGGTTGGAAATTTAGCAAGGCAATCCACCCGTCTTCAACATCTCCAAACCACTCTTCATAATAAGCGTCATCATCGGCATGCATGTTCAATACATTTTCGCCAATGAGAATGAATTGATTGATGCCCTCTTCGAGCATGGCATCAATGATATCCCGTTTCAGCAACATGATATCGTTGCTGATGCAATCATTCCATTCCCCCAGCATTTCAATAACCGCAAATTGTGAGTCATAGTCCACGAATAAAATTTTCAGAAAGAGCGTGTCGCTGCCAAATGAATCCCATTGGGGGTGGATGAGGTGGTTGTAAATTTTATGGGTGTAGTAAACCTCGCTGTTCGTATAGCCGTATAGTGGAGATGCCGGGTCTTCGCTGGCCCTGTAGTAGTCCATCCACAAAAAATAGGGTTCAATGTGATGCATGGGATGCAGGTGGGATGTTGGTTTCTTCTATGATATACAGAGGGCGCTGCCGTACGTTTGTGTGAATGCGACTGATGTATTCACCGATGATTCCGATGCCAATGAGTTGAATGCCGCCGAGAAATACAATGGTGATCATCAAACTGGCCCAGCCCGGTTCATAGATACGGCTCACGTAACGCGCATAAAGGGTGTACAGTATGAGAAGCAACCCAATTCCGGCGCATACAAATCCGCCAATGGTTGCCAGTTTCAAGGGCAGATCGGAAAAAGAGGTGATGCCATCGATGGCCAGGCGAATCATTTTTCGGTAGGAGTAGCCCGTATCGCCCGAAGCACGTTCATCGCGTTCGTATTCAACGGCCGTTTGTCTGAATCCAATCCAGGCTATTTGGCCGCGATAGAATTTATTCTGCTCGGGCATCTGTTTCAGCACCTCAACAGCTTTTCGGCTGATCGCCCTGAAATCTCCGGTATCAAGTGGAATGGGCACCTGCGTTATTTTCTGCATCAGCCGGTAATACCATTTGGCGGTGAGCAATTTCATTTTGCTTTCGCCTTTTCGTTTTTTCCTTTTGGCATACACCACTTCGTAGCCCTCTGCAAGCTGATTGAGCATTTCGGGGATGAGCTCGGGTGGGTCTTGACCATCGGCATCGATCAACACCACTTCATCCCCTTCGCAGTGATCAATCCCCGCTGATATGGCTATCTGATGTCCAAAGTTCCGGCTGAAACTGATGTACTTCACCCGTTGGTCTTTTGCTGCCAGGTTGGCAATGATTTCCAGGCTGTGATCTTTGCTGCCATCGTTTACAAAGAGCATTTCAAACGGTTTTTCTTGCTTTTCAAGGGCATTGCAAAGCCGATCGTACATCATTTGGATGTTGCCGGATTCGTTGTATATGGGCAGAATCACACTGATCATTTCAATATCGATTATATCGCAAGGCAGCGGCATTCAAGCGCATGCCTGCATAAAAAAATGTAGCCGACTCAATTCTGTTTCCGTTTTGATAGCGCGTTCCGATATCAAAAAATAAGTTGTGCACCGGCATGTAGGTTAAATTGCAGGCGAAGATAAGGTCGTGCCCCAGTTCTCCCTGTAAAATTCGATTGTTGTACTCAGCAGTTGAACGAAGGTTGTAGTCTTTTTTAAGATCGCCACCAAAATTATCAGCGGCTTGCGGATCATAACCTTTTAAGCGGTTCAACAAAAAAAGCTCTACCTTCCATCGCGGCAATGGCTGATAACGGATGATGGATCTCAATTCTCTGAAATTGGCCCCTGAAGGATGCCCCAGTGGTTGTGCAAAATGGGTGTAATTCTGCGAGGGGTTGAAGTGTTGAAAGGTAAAAGGACGAGCGGTATTGAACTCGGCTTGTACATCCAGATTTTCTATGCCGGCCAGATCAATGCATTTTAAGCCCGCCTGAAACGCCCACTTATTGGCCCACCAGCCGTTGCCGCTAAAAACCTCATCTTTCTTGAACTCATCCAGCACAAATTGACCGTAAAAGCTGAATCTTTTGAGGAAATTCCACTTCCAGTCCATGCCCACCAGCACGTTGTCGGCGCTGTTTTGATTGTGTTCAATGGCGCGATAAAAAATTACGGGATTGAGATAAGCCAGTTTGTAGCCTTGTGCCTGGGAGCTGTCGCGGGCAAAAATTACTTGCTCAAACACCCCAATGCTCAAATTTTTCAGCACATCAAAACCGAGGTAGTGCAAGGCGCTGTATTTGGGATTGAAACCACCGCCATTGCCGCTGAATCGATCCAGATCACTCAACTCACTGAACAGGTTCAGGTAGTTGAACTTCCACAATTTTGTATGGGCTTTGAGGCTGAGTGCATCGGGTGAGAAATCGCTGAGAATGAAAGTTTCCATGCCATTGCCAATGAAGTTTCGGTCGTTGCCAAACTGCAAATTGATTTGCTCGATGGGGCTCCAACTCAGGTATCCCCTGGCCATAAAGAAATCGAGCCCAACCAGCATGCTATCGGGGTTTATCAGCCTGCTTGAAGGGGCGTAAACCTTTCTAAATCCAATGCCAGGAGCCGAAGGGTCAAAAGCCTGTGCGGCATCGGTTAGGGCCATTTGATTTTCAGTGATGGCGGAATAAAAGCCTATTTTCTCTCCCAAATGCCCCCTTACTTCCAGTCCGCGCTGGTTCACAAAACCAAGGTGGTTTTCTGAAGGACCACTCATTTGAAAATGCAATACCGGACTGATCTGAAACTCTCCATCTTCAATTTCAGGTCTGAACAGGGCGTTTGGGAACACATAAAAGTTTCTGAAACGGCCCGCTTTTCTTTCATATTGCAAGTTGGGCATCCATTCCGGATTGTCTTTGTAGAGGTACACCAGATTGAATGAATCAGACAAGCTGGAACTGAGAATGGACCAACCCTTCTTATGGCTTTGTTGTACCACGGTTTTCCGGAGCAACGGTTTGATGGCCGTGTAACCGAAAAGGCTGTTTTCTCCGCTGCGTATGTCCATTCGATCAATCAGGTGGAGATAGTCGCGTTCCAAGGGAATAAAAACGGACTGTGCGCTGCCGTATAACGATAGCACGAGCAGAATAAAAGTCAGTATTGCCTTTAATTGCTTCATTCCTTCCTGCAAAGAAGGTGAAAAATAACTTTCAATCCTGAAACTGTCGTATTTTCGACAGCCCATGAGCGAGGCCATCAGGAAGAAAATAGACCAGCTTAGCGAGGAGTTGAAACGACACAACTACCTCTATTATGTGCTGGCAAAACCCGAAATTTCAGATTACACCTTCGACATGAAGTTGAAGGAACTGGAGGAACTGGAAGAGCAGTATCCTCAATACCGGCATGCCGATTCTCCGAGCATTCAAGTGGGGGGGGCGGTGACCAAAGATTTTGAGACCGTTCGGCATGATGTACCCATGCTATCGCTGGCCAATACTTACAGCAAGCAGGAGTTGATCGATTTTGATGAAAGGGTTAGAAAGCTCATCGGTGACGGATTTCACTACAGTTGCGAGTTGAAATTCGACGGCTTTGCCCTTTCGGTAAAGTACCGCAATGGGGAATTTGTGCAGGCGGTAACGCGTGGCGATGGGGTGCAGGGAGATGATGTAACAGCCAACGTGCGCACCATTCGCAACCTACCCAAATACTTAAAGGGCGATGATTTACCCGATGCATTTGAAATGCGGGGCGAAGTATTCATGCATCGCAAGGCATTTGAGCGCATGAATGCCGAACGGATAGAACGAGGGGAGAGCCCTTTTGCCAATCCGCGTAACTCAGCTGCGGGGTCCATTAAAATGCAGGAAGCCGATGAAGTGGCCAAGCGTCCGCTGGATATCAGCCTTTACGCAGTGGTAACGCGCCCCGGCTTTGGCAACAGCCATACCGAAAATCTCGATCGGGCTGCAAACTGGGGATTGCCGGTGAGCGCGCATCGGAAACGCTGCAGTACGGTTGAGCAGGTGTGGGAATTCATCAGCTATTGGAACGAGCACCGACCCGAATTGTCTTACGACATTGATGGGGTGGTGGTGAAGGTGGATGAACTTGCCCAGCAGGACGAATTGGGCAATACGGCAAAAAGCCCGCGCTGGGCCATGGCCTACAAGTTTGAGACCGAGCAGGCAGAAACCATTTTGCGGAGTGTCGATTACCAAATTGGCCGAACGGGAGCCGTTACCCCGGTGGCCAATCTGGAGCCGGTATTGTTGCTTGGTACCACGGTGAAAAGGGCATCCTTGCACAACGAAGATATCATCAAAGAACTCGATCTGCGAATAGGCGATACCGTATTGGTGGAGAAAGGCGGAGAGATCATTCCCAAAATTGTTGGGATCAACGAAAACCTGCGTCAGCCTGATAGCCGACCTTTGGAGTTTATCAAAACCTGTCCGGCATGCGGCACTGCACTTGAGCGTAAAGAAGGAGAAGCAGCCTGGTATTGTCCTAATTCAGCCGATTGTCCGCCACAGGTGCTCGGGCGAATTGAACACTTCATTGGCCGAAAGGCCATGGATATTGAAAGCCTGGGTGAAGGGAAACTGCAATTGTTATACGATGAGGGATTGATACGCAATGCGGCTGATTTGTATGCCCTACGTTTCGATGATTTGCTAGGACTAAGCAAGGATTTCATCGATGAACAAACCGGTAAACAAAGAAAGGTTTCCTTCAAAGAGAAAACCGTTGAAAACATTCTCGTCGGGCTCCAACAAAGTTTGGAAGTACCATTTGCTAGGGTTTTGTTTGCCATTGGCATACGGCATGTTGGAGAAACGGTAGCCAAGAAGTTAGCCGGTCATTTTGGTAGCATGAAGGCACTTATGTCGGCTACATTCGATGAATTGGTGGCAGTGGATGAAATAGGCGAGAAAATTGCGGACAGCATTCTGCAGTTTTTTGCGGATGATCAAAACCGGCAGATGATTGAACACCTCCGCAACCATGGCTTACAAATGGAAATGGAGGCTCAGGAAAAGGAATCGGATAAGTTGGAAGGGAAAAAATTTGTGATCAGTGGGGTGTTTCATCGTCACAGTCGCGATGAATGGAAACAAATCATTGAACAGAATGGGGGCGTAATGGCCTCATCAGTAAGTGCAAAAACGGATTTTCTACTGGCAGGTGAAAACATGGGCCCTGCGAAAAAAGAGAAAGCAGAAAAACTGGGAGTGCAAGTCATTTCAGAGGATGAGCTGGAGCAAATGTTAAACGCCCAATGAATAACTTGATTAAACATATCAGCATTCGGCTGCTCAGGAAGAAGGCTGCTGAACGGGCCAATCTCCGTCAGAAAAGGGTGCCTTTGAGGGAATGCAGCAAAATCGGACTGGTTTACATTCTGGAAGATGGGCAGGTGCCAAAAGCCATTTTGAAACTGCAAAAGGAGCTGCAAAAGGATGAAAAATCGGTAAAAACACTGGGCTTTTTCAGGGGCAAAAGATTGCCGCATCATTGCAATCCAAACGAAAAAAATGATTTTTTTTGCAGCCTGGATGTAGACATTTTTCAACTTCCGAAGGAAAATGCCGTCCGACGCTTCTTGTCCCAGCCATTTGAGCTTCTGCTGAATGCCTATACCGAAGAAGAACCCGCCGTATTGGGTATCTCGGTTCTTTCGGCGGCCCCCCTCAGAATAGGGCCGTATTTTCCGGACTTTACGGATTGTTTTGACCTGATGCTGGAGGTAGAGCCCAAAGGGAATCTGGAAGCACTGATAGAGCAAATGAAAATACGCATAGAGCACAAGTTGTGATGGAAAAGTTTAAAGGATTAGGGGTGGCCATGGTCACACCTTTCAATGAAGGAGGTAGCATAGACTACAGGGCGTTGCGAAATCTCACCAATCATCTGGTAGAGAAGGGTGCCGACTATTTGGTGGTGATGGGAACCACCGGTGAAAACCCCACCGTGAATTACGATGAGCGCACCAGGATATTTGATGAAATTTTCGAGACCAACCAAGGTCGCAAACCCATTGTTGCCGGCATTGGAGGCTATGATACCGCCACCCTCGTTAAGCGCTTGCAAACTTTTGACTTTGAAGGGGTGGATGCAGTATTGAGCGTGAGCCCGTATTACAACAAACCCAATCAGGCGGGTTTGATCAGGCATTACACCAAATTGGCCGATGCAAGCCCAAGACCGATTATCCTTTACAATGTACCCGGAAGAACCGGTTGCAATATGGAGGCCGAAACCACCCTGCAGCTGGCAGAGCACGAGAACATCATTGCCATGAAAGAAGCCAGCGGTGACCTGAATCAATGCATGCAAATCATTCGCAACAAGCCGGAGGATTTTCTGGTGCTCAGCGGTGATGACGCCCTTGCTTTCCCTCTGATGTCGCTGGGGATGGATGGCGTTATTTCAGTGATTGGCAATGCCTTTCCCACGGAGTTTGGTCAGATGGCTCATTTGCTGCTCGAAGGGAAATTACGCGAAGCAAGGCAATTGCACTACCTCTTGCTCCCACTGATGGAGGCCATTTTTGAGGATGGAAATCCCGGTGGAATAAAAGTGGTTTTGGAAGAACTGGGCCTCGCCAAGAATGTATTGCGCGATCCGCTGGCACCGGTGAACAAAGAACTGGAAGGCCGACTCAGAGCTATGGTTGCGGAAGTGTTGTCGGGCAAACAAATGGTTTAAAGAAGTAAAAATTTCTACCTATCCTTTTTCTTTCAGCGCCACAATTCGCTTTAACTCTTCAAGAAACACCGATGGAGGTGAAAAGCCCTCGATGGTGTAAATCAACTCGCCTGAAGCCTTAAATACCAGCACGGTTGGATATTGATTCACAGGCACCTTCCTTGCGAGCGCTTGCCCTTCTTTGCTTTTCTGCATTTCATAGGCTGCAGCAATAAAGTGCTTTTTCAGTTCTACGGCTACGGATGAATCGCGGTAGGTTTCCTTTTCCATCAATTTGCACCAACGGCACCAGTCGGTATAGGCATGCACCAGCAATAACTTATCCTCTTGGGCACTTACTTGCAAAAGGGAATCGTAAGATCCGGAGCTGAAAGACGTTTGGGCTCTGCCATTCAAAGCGAAAGCGCAAACGATAACGACCATTGAGAAGAGGCCCTTTAAGCTGCTTTTTCGCTGTTTTGATGATTGGATCCGGCTTTGCAATGTTCGTTTTTAAATCACGATGTTGATGATTCTTCCCGGTACGATGATCACCTTTTTCGGGTTTTTGCCATCCAGCCATTTTTGTACCACCTCGTTTTGCATGACCGCAGTTTCGATCTCTTCTTTCGGCATATCAAGGGCAAAACTCAAATTGGTGCGCACTTTCCCGTTAATCGATACCGGGTATTCTTTGGTATTCTCAATGAGGTGTGATTCATCCCATTGGGGCCATTGCGCATCGAGCACGCTTCCATCTTCGCCTGAGCGCGCCCACAATTCCTCCGCCAAATGTGGTGCAAAAGGGGCCAGAATGATGTTCAGCATGTTCAGAACTTCTTTGCTTTGGCATGATTGTGCGGTCAGTTCATTGCAGCAGATCATGAAGGCGCTCACGCAAGTGTTAAAGGAGAAGCGCTCCATGTCTTCGCTTACTTTCTTCACGCATTGGTGAATGCTTTTAAGCGATTCGGCAGAGGGTTTTTCTTCGCTGAGTTTGCATGCACCATCCTGATTGATGTACAGTTTCCAGAGTTTCCTCAGAAAGCGAAACACCCCGTCGATTCCCTGGGTGCTCCATGGCTTGCTGTCTTCAAGTGGCCCGAGGAACATCTCATACAGTCGGAGGGTGTCTGCTCCGTATTCACGGATTACTTCATCCGGATTCACCACATTGAAGTAGCGTTTGCTCATTTTTTCCTGTCTGCTTCCGCAGAGGTATTTTCCGTCTTCGAGCACAAAATCGGCATCTGCAAAATCGGGGCGCCAGTTTTTAAAGGCTTCGGTATCGAGTTCATCTCCCTTTACCAGACTGACATCGGCGTGCAGCTCATCCGTTTCATAACCATCTTTCAGTCCTGCTGAAACAAAGGTTTTACTGCCTCTGATGCGGTACACCAATTTGCTTTCCCCTCCGATTTTTCCTTGGTTAATGAGCTTTTTATAAGGCTCGTCAAAGCAGATAAAATCGAGGTCACACAGCACTTTCGTCCACATACGGCTATACAGCAGGTGACCGACCGCGTGCTCAGCCCCTCCAATGTACACATCCACCTGTTTCCAGTAATCAGATTTTTCTCTGTTGCAAAATTGATCGGCATTTTGCGGGTCCATGTATCGGAGAAAATACCAGCTTGAGCCTGCATAGCCGGGCATGGTATTGGTTTCGCGTTTGCTTCCATCCGGCAGGCTGACCCAATCCACAAGGTTGGCAAGAGGGCCTTGCCCTTCCGGTCCGGCGCTGAAGTTCTCGGTATCGGGCAGTTCTACGGGCAGGTCTTCTTCTTCCAGCAGTTCGGCTCTTCCGTTGCGGTAAACCACCGGAAAGGGTTCGCCCCAGTAGCGCTGTCTGCTGAAGCCTGCATCTCTCAGGCGGTAGTTGGTTTTTCGTTTTCCCAGACCTTTTTCTTCTAGCAGGCCGATCACCTTTTCAATGGCTTCATGTGCAGGAAGACCATTGAGGAACGCACTGTTTGCGATGGGAATGTTTTTATCGGGATTGGCCGCCGTACCATCAAAGGCATCGCCCAAAATATTCGTAATGGGAATGTTGAAGTGACGGGCAAAGGCAAAATCGCGTTCATCGCCACAAGGTACGGCCATGATGGCTCCTGTTCCGTAGCCTGCCAGCACGTATTCGGCTGTCCAAATAGGGATTTGTTTGCCGTTGAAAGGATGAAGCGCATAGGCCCCTGTAAAGCAGCCGGTGATTTTATTCACTTCGCTCATCCGGTCGCGTTCACTGCGACTTTTTACATACTGCACATATTCTTCAATGGCTTGTTTTTGATCTGCCGTGCATATTTCCTGCAGCATGGGGTGTTCGGGGGCAACCACCATAAAATCGGCTCCAAAGATGGTATCGGGGCGGGTGGTGTAAACCCGCAGTGGTTTTTCAGAACCTTCAATTTCAAAATCGATCTCTGCACCGTAGCTTTTGCCCACCCAGTTGCGCTGCATTTCTTTGAGGCTATCCGGAAAATCGACCTGATCCAGTCCTTCCAGAAGGCGGTCGGCATATTCCGTAATGCGCAAAAACCACTGTCGCATGCGCTTTTTCTCCACCGGATGGCCACCTCTCTCACTTACACCGTTCACCACCTCATCGTTCGCGAGTACGGTCCCGAGGGCCTCACACCACCATACCTCAGCATAATCCAGATAGGCAATGCGGTATTTCATGAGAATTTCGGTCCGCTGATCTGCGTCCATGGCCTTCCACTCTGCTGCACTGAAACGCAGTTCGTCCTGATTGGGCACGGGGTGAGAGGCATTGCCTTCTTGTTCAAAGGCATCAATCAAACGGTCGATGGATTCGGTTTTGTTGTTCAGGCGGTTGTACCAGCTGTTAAACATTTGCATGAAAATCCATTGGGTCCAGCGATAGTAATCCGGATCGCAGGTCTGTACTTCACGGCTCCAGTCGTAGCTGAATCCGATGTTTTTTAGCTGCTCTTTGTAGTAAGCAATGTTTTTAGCGGTGCTTTCAGCGGGGTGGATGCCGTGATCGATGGCGTACTGTTCAGCCGGCAGACCGAAGGCGTCAAAGCCCATGGGGTGCAGCACATTGAATCCTTTTTGGCGCTTATAGCGACTGTAAATATCAGAGGCGATGTATCCCAGGGGGTGACCCACATGCAAACCGGAGCCACTGGGGTAGGGAAACATGTCCAATACATAGAATTTGGGCTTTTCAGGATCTTCAACAACCTTGTAAGTGTTTTGTCGTTCCCATTGTTCCTGCCATTTCTTCTCGATTTCCCTGAAATTGTACTCGCTCATTGCCTCGGAATTAATGCGGCGAAGTTAAGGAATCGGATGCTGAGTTGCGGGGGAGAGAAGTTCGGAGGTTTGGGAGTTAGGAGGTTAGGAGGGCTTTTTCACCACCAAGTACACGAAGTTAGAGCACGAAGTCGCACAAAGTGTTTGCTTTGAGTCTAACAATCCAGTGATCTAGCGATCCAGCGATCTAAATGGGCTCAGAGCGCAGAGCTCAGTGCGCAGGGAGTGAGGGAGTTAGGTGGTTAGGGTATTAGAGGTTTAGGAGGTTTAAAGGGTTTAAGAGGTTTAGTTTTTCACCACAAAGTACACGAAGTAAGAGCACGAAGTCGCACAAAGTGTTTGTCTTGCATCTAACAATCCAACGATGAGTTGATAGTTTATAGTTGATAGTGTTTAGTGATTATTGGATGCGTTCTGACTATGAAGAAAGATGCCCTGTATTAACTAGAAACTATAAACTATTCACTCACAAAAGACGCATGACTCATTGAACTTGCCTCTTGCTTCTAAAAATCTAGCAATCCAACAATCCAACGATGAGTTGATAGTTTATAGTTGATAGTGTTTAGTGATTATTGG
>CAZYJD010000016.1:0-19206 GCA_964647785.1 uncultured Chitinophagaceae bacterium | reverse complement strand
CTAGAAACTATAAACTATTCACTCACAAAAGACGCATGACTCATTGAACTTGCCTGAATTTGCTTGACACATTTGAGTCTGATGTCCGATGGCTATCGGACTTGCCTCTATCAATCCAGTGATCTAGTAATCCAGTGATCTCAATGGGCGTAGGTGATTAGGCGGTCTGCCGTCCGCCGACCGAGGTCATTCTGACTCTTGCCTCTTGCTTCTTCCGCCTGCGGCAAAATTCCTCTAAAACAACCCACTGATATTCCCATCCGCATCGATATCGATGTGTTCGGCGGCAGGTACGCCCGGCAAGCCCGGCATGCGCATCATTTCACCGGTAATGGGTACTACGAATCCTGCACCGGCAGCTATTTCTATTTCTCGTACATTGAGGGTCCATCCTTCGGGAGCGCCCAGCAGATTCGGGTCATCGCTAAAGCTCTTTTGGGTTTTGGCAATGCATACGGGTACTTCATTGAGACCGAGGTCTGCAATGGTCTTGAGGTCTTTTTTGGCTTTTGCACCATACTCAACCCCGGAGGCACCATAGACTTTGGTAGCGATGGTGTTGATCTTGTCTTCGATGCTCATTTCCCAGTTGTACAGAGGTTTGAATTGGTTCTTTCCGCTTTCAATGGTTTCAACCACGGCTTCGGCCAATTCTTTTCCGCCTGCTCCGCCTTTGGCCCATATTTCTGCCAATATGGCTTTGGCACCGATGGCGGCGCATTCTTCCTGCAAGGCTTTTACTTCCTCTTCAGTGTCTGCCACAAAATGGTTGATGGCAATGATGGGTTCGATGCCGAATTTCCTTGCATTTTCAATGTGTCGTTTTGCATTGGCAAAGCCTTTGCGCACGGCATCGGGATCATTCTCTTTCAGTTGATCCAGTGCTTTTCCTCCGTGGTATTTGAGGGCCCTGATGGTGGCCACCAGTACAATGGCTTCGGGTTTCAATCCGGCACTCTGACATTTGATATCGAGGAATTTCTCTCCTCCGAGGTCGAAACCAAAGCCCGCTTCGGTTACCACATAGTCCGACAGGCTCAAGCCCATTTTGGTGGCAATCACCGTATTGGTACCCTGGGCAATGTTGGCAAATGGTCCGCCGTGTATGATGGCCGGATCGCCTTCTATGGTTTGCACCAGATTGGGCTTAATGGCATCTTTCAACAGCGCAGCCATGGCTCCCTGTGCGTTGAGGTGACGGGCAAACACGGGCTGTCGGTGAAGCGTTTTACCGATGTAGATGTTCCCGAGTCGCTCTTTCAGGTCTTCCATGTCTTTCGACAAACAGAGAATGGCCATGATTTCACTGGCTGCGGTGATGTCGAAGCCGCTTTCGCGCGGAACACCATTTCCGGTTCCTCCTAAGCCAACAATCACCTGTCTCAGCGATCGGTCGTTCATGTCCATTACGCGTTTCCAGGCAATGGTGCGCCCGTCGAGATAGAGTGAACTCTTTCTGTTCTGAAGGCTGTTGTCAATCAGAGCGGCCAACAGGTTGTGGGCCTTTTCCACCGCAGAAAAGTCGCCGTTGAAATGCAGGTTGATGTCTTCCATGGGAAGCACCTGGCTGTATCCGCCACCGGTCGCCCCTCCTTTGATGCCGAAAACCGGACCGAGGCTGGGCTCGCGCAATACCACCGTGGTTTTTCTGCCGATGCGGTTCAAAGCCTGGGTGAGTCCGATGCTCATGGTGGTTTTACCTTCACCTGCCGGAGTGGGACTGATGGCCGAAACCAAAATGAGTTTGTTCTTCTTTACCTGATCTTCATTTAGCAAACTCAAAGGCAATTTTGCCTTGTATTTGCCATACATCTCCAAATGATCTTCGGTCAGGTTAAGTTTGGCGGCTATTTCCTTGATGTGTTGAAGGCTTGCCTGTTGGGCAATGTCTATGTCAGTCATGTTGTTTTATGCTTGTCAGATATTCCTGATACAGTGTTTTTGCAGCGTTAAAGGGATTCATGAGCGATTGAGCAACCTTCTTTTCAAGCTCTTCCTGCATTTGGCGCAAATGAGAATCCCTCCTGAATCCGTTGCCGAGCAAATATCGCAAATGTTCGCGCATCCAAAAGAGATTTTGTGTAGAACGCCTTTGCTGTATAGCGCCATTTAATTTTTGATGTCTTTCATATCGCTCAATTCCATCTTCAACGTCTTTGATTCCTTCTCCATTGAGGGATGAGCAACTGAATACCGAGGTGATCCAGCCCGAGGGATGTGGTGGCAGCATGTGCAGGGCAACCTTTAGATCCCTCACTGCTTCGCGTGCCCGATTGAGCAATTCACCTTCGGCCTTGTTCACCACGATGATATCGGCCATTTCCATGATGCCGCGTTTGATGCCCTGTAATTCATCTCCGGCCCCGGGAAGCATGAGCAATAGGAACAGATCGGTCATGCTGTGAACACTGTGCTCGGATTGTCCTACTCCGACCGTTTCCACCAGGATAGTATTGAAACCTGCAGCTTCACAAAGCACAATGCTCTCGCGTGTTTTACGGGCAACACCTCCCAGGGAATCACCTGCGGCCGAGGGCCGGATAAAGGCGTTTTCCATGCGTGAGAGTTCATTCATGCGGGTTTTATCACCCAAAATGCTTCCGTGGCTGTAACTGCTACTTGGGTCGATGGCCAGAACGGCTACTTTTCGCCCTTCTTCCCGACACCAGTCCAATCCAAGCCGTTCGATGAAGGTGCTTTTCCCTACGCCCGGAACCCCGGTAATCCCAATTCGCAGTGAGTTTCCACTATGAGGCAAGCAGGCTTCCAGCAATTCTTCAGCCAGCAGTTCATGCTCTGCTTTGGTGCTTTCCACCAGGGTAATTGCACGAGCCAATGCGCTTCTTTTTCCGGCAAGTACCCCATCAATCAGTGCCTTTACTTCTGGTGGTCTTCTCATCTCAGGGGTGTGAAACCGGCTCGTAAAACTGCTGCAAGATGGCTGTTGCCGACATGTTTTTAAAGGAGCTGATAAAGCGGATGAACCTTTCTATATCGGCATAATTGCTTACCACCCCCAAACTGATGCGCACCGCTCCTCGCAGGCGGCCAATGAATGCGATCATATCTTTGTAATTGCCTTTTTCCCGCATTTTGAAGAAATCTGCCAGTTCATCGGGCATCAGACAGTTGTTGGCTTCATCGATACCCGGATTGCAGAAGCAACCGGTGCGGAGCGAGATTTTATGTCTTCCTGCTTCCTGTTCAATGGCTTCATAAGCCACAATCTGTCCTTCGGGATCCAGCAGGTTGAAAATGATGGTGCCCCCACGATCTTGGGTGTCCTTCGGGCCATAAATCTGTATCATGGCATGCCCATTATCATGTGTAAGCGTTTGCAATTCTTCCAGCAAAAAAGCAGTAAGAACATTCACCCGCTTTTCAATCACTTTGATAGTCACTTTTTCCATGAATTCAAGTCCGCTTTTTACAGCCGGAATTTCAAGGTAATTCAGCGTGCCGTCTTCAAATCGGGCATGGCTTTCGTCAAAAATGTATCCGTCGCCCAAAGCAGATACGGCGGTAATGGTTCCTCCGGCAAACCAGGGCTTTCTCAATTTTGAAAAGGAGCTTTTGCGCACAAGCAGGCAGCCAATTCCGGTTGGATAGCCAAAAATTTTATAGAAACTTACCGAAACAAAATCGGGTTGTATTACGCTCAAATCCAGCCGGTTGTATGGAACAAAAGCCGCGGCATCAGCCAGTACGTCCCAACCCTTTTCCTGAGCAATTTGTATCCATTTCAACGGATGTTTTACCCCTGAAACATTGCTTTGTAAAGGGTAGGCAAAGAGCCGGTTTTTGCAGTGGCTGAATTCACTGAGGTTCTTTTCAAGCTCTTCTTCATTGAGCCTTAAATCATGCGCATTCAAAGGGGTGTAACTGAAACTGGCCCCTTTTGATTTGGCAAATTCTCTGATTCCATTCACGGAATTGTGATTATCTAGCGCCAGCAGAAAATGGCCTGATTGCTCAAAGGGATAGGACTCTCCGACAATTTTCAACGCACCGGTTGCATTGGCTGTGAATATGCAGTAGTAATCATCGGAAGCATTGAAATATTCAAGCACCTTTTTTCGGGTCGCTTCCACCCTTTCAGTGCTGAGCATGGAGGTAGGGTTTACGCTATGTGGGTTTCCGTAAACGCCTTCTTTCAATGAACGACAGTGCTCTTCAATCAGCGACATGGGGTAAAGGTTTCCTCCTGTATAATCGAGGTATACGTGCCCCTGCTCATCTAATCTGCTAAAATCACTGGAGCGCAGTTCATCCAGACTGCTGGTATGGCTGTATTCTGTTTGTTTCTGGAGGAAATCCTTAAAATTCATGCCGGTATGCGAATAAACTGCAATATAGAGCTTTGTCCAAATGGGATGTGGAATTGTGAGTTTTTTAGAGGCAAGAAGCAATCCCGATATAACGGGAGCAAGAAGCAAGAGGTCATCCGCCGCAGACGGATGAAGCAAGAGGTATTAACACTCAGTCTTCGGTCTGCAAACGCTTTCCTGCCATTTAATCTCTCAAAAAATGACAAAGCATTTTTGTTTTTGTGGAGAAATGTTGTATAGTTTTGAGAAAAACGAATAAACTCAACCGGAAACCCATGAAAACTTTCAGCACAGCACAGCACAGCACAGCACAGCACAGCACGGCACAGCACAAAGACCCAAATAATCCTGCTAACTCTCTCAGCAGGTTTCCTTTTTGTGCTTTCTTTTAAGAATAAAGCAACTGCTCAAAACTATGTACCGGGAGAATTGCTGCTTATGTCAGATCATTATCAAGAGTTACTTAATATTGATACTACACAATCGCCGGTGCAATTATTCAAGAGCAATCCACTAGACCATTGGATTGATTCTCTGAATTATTATTTCGATCTTATCGGAGTTTATGATGTCAGCCCGGTGGTATCCAATTCTTCTGATAGCTTCTTTAATCGTTTTATTTCGATCCGCTTTGATACCTCTTTTGCCGCAACTCAGTGGTTCGATTCTTTGTCTGCCATTTCGACCATTCAGGCTTGCTTTCCGAATGACAGTATTCAGTTGCTAAGCCGATACGAACCCAATGAATTCAACAATCAAACTGCAGTTGATATCGCATTTCAGCAACACCTCAATTTAATGAAAATTCCGGAGGCCTGGGCCATTAGCAGAGGTAAGCCAGATATTGGTATAGGCGTTATCGAACCCGGTCCGCCATGGACTTCACACAGCGAATTATTTCCCTTTAGCCATCCAAATGCTTCAAATCAAATCACCAGCATTTTTCCAAACATTACTTTATTTCCACGCGGGCACATTTCTGCCGTAGCAGGAGTGATAGCGGCAAAAGCCAATAATGGTGTCGCAGGAGCCGGGATAGCCCACTTATGTAAGGTTCAGACCTTTTCTTATAATCAAGCTTCAAATGCCAAAAGTATTATTGATAACTTATTGCTCGCCAAACAATCAGGAGTAAAAGTAATCAATACCAGTTTAGCAACGGGCAGAAAACTTACAAACTCCGAATATGGTCAGTTATCAAAAGCCTATGGTGAAATAGCAAAAGATCTGTCCGATAATGGCATATTTTGGGTAAGCAGTGCAGGAAATGGGATAGTTGCTCCTCCAGCTCCTCAACCATATCCATATGAAAATGACAGACGCTTGCCGGCATCCGCAGCCTATGTTTTTTCCGTGAGTTCTGTGAATGAAAACGGTTATTTTGAAGAAGCTATCTCTGGTGGATATCGAAGACACCATTTCAATGACAGTGTTGATTTATGTGCAAGCGGTCACAACTTTGCCGCCATAGGCCATGAAAATAATAATCCTATTAACGAAAAATGGGAATTTGCGAATGGGACATCCTTTGCTGCACCGATGGTGGCGGGCGTAGCCGCATTGATGTATTCTGTAAATGATTGCATTGATCCTGTAACCATTTCAAGATACCTGAAACAAACAGCAGAATCCATTGTTGACGACCTGCCAGGTGAAGCTTTTCACAATAAAGTAGGAGCAGGGTACCTCAATGCCTATGAGGCTGTAAAATTGGCCAGGGATGGTGAAAATATTCAATTAAATCCGGGCTTAAACACTTTGAATGGCCCCTTGTTTGTAGGTCAAGATATCATTGTTCACAATGGTCAAATCCTTGTTATTCATGGAACCCTATATTTTAAAGAAGGGGTTGGCATTCAAGTCATGCCAGGAGGATCGGTTACTCTTTCCCCGGGCGCAATACTAACCAAACGTTGCGAAGCTGATGCAGGCAGATGGAAAGGCATTAAATTAATTGGTGATCCTACTTTACCTACCGATATTATCTCACAGCCAAGAATTACTGCAAATAACGCCACCATTGAATGGGCCGATGTAGCTATTTCTGTGGGTGACAACAGTGGTATTCCCGGCAAAGGTTTCACTACCATAGATCAATGTATTTTTAGAAATAATAGTTTGGCTATTGCCCTCTATCCTGAACCTTTGGTAAGTGGTTTGTCCCGAAGGGTAATATCAAGAAGCACCTTTATTGTCGATGAATTGGATTTGGCCAATATGGCCCTACTCAACGCCATCTATGCAGAAAGCAATCGAAACCTGTCCATTATTGGCTGCGAGTTTAAAAACACACTTGACTTATCTAATGCAAACCTCAGAAATCCGGGCTATGGTGTGAAAGCCTTGAACATGACGATTTCATTAACTCCTTACACTGTAGGCGCATTCTTGGGAAATTGTGTTGCGCCTATAAATGGTATCCCCAACCGATTTGAGAATCTTTTTGAGGGAGTTGTGATCAATAACAGCAACGATATTGATTTAAAAGCATTTATAAGTGAATCAGAGTTTTTAAATGTTACCAATGCCATCAGCATCAGTAATGATTTAAACACCATGGTGTATAAAAATGATATTCACTGGGATAATGACTATCACAATTATTATCCCTTAGGATGTGCAGAATGCCCGGAGAGCCATGCCATTCAGGCAATATACAGCAATCAGAGCGAAGGCTTTGTAATTGCAGAAAATGAAATCTTAAATGAACACGACCAATGGGCTACAGACGCCATGTTAGCCAATGGTTCATGTGATTGGGCACCTTATCCCAATGTGGGAGTGAGCATTTTTAAGAGTGTTGAAATTGAAAACCCGGCCCACAATCATCTCGCCTATGGTATCGTTTATATGAATGTTATTAGTAGTGATTTTAATGAAGCTGCCTGGTGCAATACACAATTCGGAGGTTCTCGCCTTGTATCAAACGACAGGGGAATCATGGAAGGCATCGTGCTTGAGGGGAACCCCCTGACGATGGATGGGAGGGGATACTCACGGGTTCAAGCCATTGCCAACACCTTTCATGGAAGTTTAAGCAGTAGCATTTTCTTGGCTCATGATGACATAGAATCACTCGGAACAAAATTTTTACCGGTAGATAATGGCAATGGCACCTTCAACCTCATTAACAACTCTGTTGCATCGGGTTTGGGGGAGAAAAATGGGGTACTATACAGAAATAACAACTCGAGTACTCCTAACGCCGATATATATCTCTCGAATTTTTATGATGCCAGTTGGTTTTTAAATAATCATAAAGGTCCTTTAGTTCGTAAATCAGCTGTTCTTCCAGCGTCTCATACCCCCTTGCCACCTGCAGGAGTGTATTGTGGTACGGATAATGAGTGGTTTATGGATGAAGTACATGAAGGTGAGGATGATGATGGGGAAGATTACGAACCACTAAAGTTTGGTACAACAGGCCATCACAACAATCATGACAATGACAATCCACCCCCATCGGGCAACTGGTGCAACCCCTGTCATTTAGTGGTCAAAGCGCAGAACAATGGCTTTCCATTTGATGCGGAACGCAGTTTAAGCCATCCCTACAATCAGAGCATTACCAATCAAATGCTACAAAGCACAGACCCTGAACTGAGACAATACGCCCAAAATCTAAGCTCATTTTTAGGAGGCACAAAGCATGCTTTACCTGATATTGCATTGGACGAAAAGCAGGATAAAAAACCATGGCTCAACAACACGAATGTACCCAACTGGAGCATGTATCCGAACCCGACGAATGCTCGTCTGATTCACATCAATAACAAAAATAATACAGCTATCACTCTGAATCTTTACAATAGCACCGGGCAATGGATTAGCAGCTATACCGTTTTAGAAGGCAATCAAGCAATAACACTCCCTGAACTTGCCGCAGGGGTCTATTGGTTTAGGTCTGATAAAGGAACGCAAAAACTTGTGCTTTATTAATGCGTATTTTACTTTTCATACTGCTGGTATTTACAAATCAGTTTGTTCAGTGCCAACAGACTGATGAGCGGATCATCACCGCTTTTGGTCAGTACCTTACCACGGACAGCAGTGGGGTATTGACCTTACATTATGATGAAAGTATCGGGTGGGAAGATTATCAAAACAATGGGATGAATTCTCACATTGGTTATGCCTACTACGCAAGCGATTTAGCACAACTCAACGACCCTTTGGGAAGGCCTATGATCTATGCGGATTATTCTTCATATTGGAGCTTCTTCATACGAGATGCAATGACTCATGAAATTATTTTTGGAAAACAAGGTGAATTACAACGTTTGGACTCGGTAATCCCGGCTGGTAACTGGGGTTATGGCTATGAAGACACCGCGGTCTATTGGCAATATGTGCGAACAAGTCAGCGGACAGGAGGGCCACTGCCACCATATCGGGTGCAATGTGCGGTTGGCGATCCCAACTCCTACTCTGACCTTACTGACAGCGGTTACTATGTTGGGCATTCAATTTGTTCTCATCACCCGGACAAAAGACATGGAGTGATAGAATTTCGTGAAAACACACCACCTCATGAGATGAGGGTAATAGAGTCTTATAATCAAGTCATTTTTCCATGGCCCAATGAAAATGAGACTTATGGGCTGATAGACCTGGCACTATGCGATTCAAAAGATCCCTATTATTTCATTCGACTGATGAAGTTTCGTTATGATCCGTACACTAAAACAATTAGCTTCAACCCATCGACCCAATATTTCCCCTTTACACCGTATTGCCTAAGCCATCAAGCCAATAGTAGATATCCGTTTGGAAGCGGTATGTTAAAAAAAGGTAGCGGGCTTCATTTTAATTTGACCTCCCATGCAAATGGTCAAAATCTTTGGCTTAGCTATGGTTTTTTAGATACGGTGTACTGTCATTTAATTGATCATGAAGGCATTGGTCCAGTGCAAAAACACATTATCCCCATACGCGATTCTTTTGAGCGGGGTTTTGCAAAAGTACACCGCTATCCTGTTTGGGATGCCTTTACTCCCAATGCAACCAAAACCGATAAAACGCGCCCCTTTTTCACCTACTCAAGAGGGCAGGGCAGGAATATGTCATGCACCTATTTTGTCTCACAAATCGGTTGGGATAAACCTTATCCCGGGGATCTGTCCATCCTGTGCAATGCACACCTCAACAATGAAAATGGCCGCTTTAGTTTCTCATTTATGACCGATACCGTCAAAGCGTTTTGCAGAACCCATGCGGTACTTCAACCCATTGCCTACTCGGCAAATGACAGCATCCTTTATGTGCATAAAAATTTCAATTATGAAGATACGCCCAGCTATTGGCAGTGGCATTGGCAAGACAATAAACGTTATTTATTGGGTTCAGCGCCCAATAGAGACAGGTTAATTTTTCCATATAGGAGTGATTATAACACATATCAAATTATTGAGCCTTGGCTATCTCCCAGTTCAGAGCTGCTATTCAGTCTAGGGCATTATATTCATTATTCTACTGATGATAGATCTCTTAACATCTTTTCCAAAATACTCCAAAAAGATATAGCGGCAAATTATGCGTTCATAGCAAACAGCAACCTTTTTGGGAATGATCTGGCCATAGAAGAATTAAATAACATGGATCCGTCTAAAAAATTCAGGATAAAAAATCCTGAAAAGGAAAAGGAATTTCTATGTTCATCTGATTATGAGTTTCTCATTAATGACAATTATCCTGACTCTTGCCAACGGCGATGGCTGCCTAGTTCTTATAGAACTGAATTGCCAGTAACTAGGTATCCAAACATCTGGGGCTTGCAATATTTTGCAGATTTTAGAATAAGCATAGATACTCAAGCTTGTTATAATGAGATCACCTTTAGCAATGCATCCATAGGCCCGCATTATGAGGCATTTGTTTGGATTTTAAGCAATGGAGACACTTTTAACACCATGAGCTTATCTGAAAAAATACGCATTCAGGAACTCAAGGCCGGGAATTACAAGATGACCTTGAAAGCCAGAGATAAATACAATCGCTGGAGAAGTAAAAGTTATTCTTTTAGTATTCCGGCATATGCTAGCAGGCCCAATGCATTTTTTACGGTAAATGACAGCATATTTTGCCAATATGACACTTTGGTACTCAAACCTATTGCAGGTTGGAAGGCAAATACAAACCAACTCCATTATCAATGGATTCCGGAAGCAGGTCTGAAGATAGATTCCATTTATCATTCAAATGAGGATGCGCAAGCGTTAAGACATCCATTGACGAGTGCGGGCCAAATCAATCCTCAACTTATCATTGGCGATGGCCATTGTAGGGATACTTTTACTTGGGATAAAACAATACACGTATTGCCTTCGGCCAGAGCAGATTTTCAAATTTCTGACAGTATGCTTTGTGTTCCGGCAGATATCACTCTTAAACCTACTTACAAGGATGAAGTAGATAGCCTTTTATGGTCTATTCCTAGGCTTGGTAGTCAGTCCGTATCCGTGAATTATAATCCTCAAACTTTCTCCTTAGGTCGAAATACAGGCTCCGGCACATATCAAGTCTTTTTGAAAACTTTTATCTCCAGTGGCTGCAATCGCTCAGATTCTCTGCAAATAGCAATTAAGCCGGGATTGCCGGAAGGTTACGCTCCCTACCTTCGATATGTAAGCTATTCTGAAGACAATAAAACAATTGAGTTAAAATGGACCGGCCATGACGAAAGTCCGAAATCCTTGATTTTTCTCAATAGAAGCATCTTCAAAGAAGTACATGAGAATCAGCATTCATTCGCATCTGAACAATTAGATAAAAATGAAATCTTTAGTATTGTTTCTATCGATCATTGTGGGCAGCCCTCGAAGGAAAGCAACACCGCCAAGTTAATCTTATTAGAAACTGAAGAAAGTACAGAAGAAATTGCTTATATCATATGGTCACCATATCAATGGCCCGAAGGGGTCAATAATTACTTGTTAGAACAAGAAATCGCAGATCAGTATAGGGTAGTAGCGAGCTTTGATAGTTCGATTTTATCTGCTGAAATAACCAACTTTAAGGAGCTTAACAAAGCCAGGTCATGTTTTAGAATTCGAGCCCAAAGTCTCAACACCTTTGAAGATAAGAGTATCAGTAATACAGTATGCGTACCACAGAAAACGGTTATCTTCATCCCCAATGCCTTCAGCCCTGATGGCGATGGCCTAAATGATGTATGGAAACCCGTAACCGCAGGCGCTGAATGGGTGCATCTGCGCATCTACGACCGCTGGGGCGGCTTGCTCTACGATGAAAAAGCCTTGAGCCCTGAATGGGATGGGCAAAATGCCCAAGCAGGCATGTATGCCTATACCCTGGAGGTAAGAAGCGCCAAAGGAGAGTCGTTTTTTAGAAATGGCAGCGTGCAATTGGTGAGGTGAGATTGCTAGAGGCAAGACTTTTAGAAGCAAGAGACAAGAAGTCAGAGGTCAGAAGTCAGAAGCAAGAAGCAAGAGGCAGCTTTCCTCGGTTTATTGGCTTTCCGATTTGGATGGTAAGATGCGCTCTATCAACTAAAAACTATCAACTATTCACTGCCTTTATACTCCAGTTTACCTCCCCACAAACGCATTTGATTGAGGGTCCACAATTGCCTTTTGCGAAGATAGACACCGGGTCTCTCAGCATTGTATTTCAAAGGGTTGGGTAGTACGCTGGCGAGCAGTGCGGCCTGGCTATTGTTGAGCTTGATGGCCGGTTTGCCAAAAAAATGTTGGGCGGCTGCCTCGGCCCCATAAATGCCATCTCCAAATTCAATGACGTTCAGATACACGGTCATGATGCGTTCCTTGCTCCACCAAAGTTCTATAAGCATGGTAAAGTACACTTCAAGCCCTTTTCGAACCCAGCTGCTCTTTGGCCACAAAAACACATTTTTAGCTGTTTGCTGGCTGATGGTGCTGGCTCCCCTTGCCTTTTTTCTTTGTTTGTTCTCTTCAACGGCCTTTTTGATCTGTTCAAAATCAAAGCCGTTGTGTTTCAGAAAATTTTGATCTTCCGTGCAAACCACTGCCAGCTGTAGATTATTGGGAAGGGCATCAAAGGATACCCAGTCTTTTTTCAACCTCAATTCTTTGCCGGCCTGTTTTTGTTGTACACTTCTGATAACCATCAATGGACTGATGGGAACCGGAACGAAGGAATACAGAATCACCACGAGATTCGTGATAATAAGAAAGGCCAGTAGCAGTCGAACTGCGACTTTAAGCAGCTTCCTGCTCAGTTTATTTTTCCGTTTCAAGCAAGTGCAAAAGTATCTTAGAAGCAGCTTTGCTGATCACCGTACCGGGACCAAAAATTTCCCATACACCGGCTTTTTTGAGAAAGGCATAATCTTTTTCGGGGATCACCCCTCCGGCAATCACCACAATATCACCCCGGCCTTCTTTCTTTAGTTCGTCAATTACCTCGGGAATGAGGGTTTTGTGTCCACCTGCAAGGCTTGAAATTCCCAGCACATGCACATCATTTTCAACGGCTTGTCGCGCAACTTCTGACGGGGTTTGAAACAAGGGGCCGATATCCACATCAAATCCAATGTCGGCAAAGGAGGTCGCAATCACCTTCGCGCCACGGTCGTGGCCGTCCTGCCCCATTTTGGCCACCAGAATTCGCGGCCTTCTTCCATCTTCAAGGGCGAATCGGTCGCTTAACTCTCTCGCCTTTTTGTAGTTTTCATCCATGCTAATTTCTCCTGAATAAACGCCTGAAATGGTTCTCACTTTGGCCTGATAACGTCCATAAACTTTTTCCAGGGCAGAAGAAATCTCACCGAGGGTGGCTCTTGCCCGGGCGGCTTCCACCGCAGCGGCTAAAAGATTCTTTTCCGGATTTTTGGCGGCTTCGGTCAATTCGTTCAACAAGCGCTCAACTTCTTGCGAATCGCGTCCCGTCTTCACTTCATTCAAGCGACGAATTTGTGATTCACGAACTTCGGTATTGTCAATTTCCAGTATGTCGAGCTGTTCTTTTTCCTGAATCTGATAGGCATTCACACCAATGATGATGTCCCTGCCCGAATCAATTCGCGCCTGACGTCGGGCTGCAGCTTCTTCAATGCGCATTTTCGGCAGTCCTGTTTCAATGGCTTTGGCCATCCCACCGAGTTCTTCAATTTCAGCAATCAGTTCACGTGCCTTATCCGCAATTTGCTTTGTGAGTGATTCAACATAAAAACTGCCACCCCAAGGATCGATGGTTTTGCAGATATCGGTTTCCTTTTGCAGGAAAATTTGGGTGTTTCGTGCGATTCGCGCCGAGAAATCCGTTGGCAATGCGATTGCTTCGTCCAGTGAATTGGTGTGCAAACTTTGGGTTCCGCCAAAGGCCGCTGCCATTGCCTCGAGACAGGTTCGTCCCACATTGTTAAAGGGGTCTTGTTCAGTGAGGCTCCATCCTGAAGTCTGGCAATGGGTGCGGAGCGCCATGCTCTTAGGATTGGAAGGATTGAATGATGCCACCAGTTCCGACCACAGCAATCGTGCGGCTCTCATTTTGGCAATTTCTGTGAAATGCTCCATGCCTATGGCCCAGAAGAACGACAGGCGCGGGGCAAAATCATCAATCTTCAAACCTGCTGTCAGTCCTGTTCGAATATACTCCAACCCATCCGCCAGGGTGTAGGCCAGTTCCAGTTCGGGAGTTGCACCTGCTTCTTGCATGTGGTATCCGCTGATGCTGATGCTGTTGAATCTGGGCATGTTCTCAGAGGCGTATCTGAAAATATCGCCGATGATTCGCATAGAAGGAGCGGGCGGATAGATGTAAGTGTTGCGCACCATGAACTCCTTCAGAATGTCATTTTGGATGGTTCCGCTAAGTTTTTCTGTACTCACCCCTTGCTCTTGAGCAGCAACAATATAAAAGGCCATAATGGGCAGAACGGCGCCGTTCATGGTCATGCTCACCGACATCTGATCGAGTGGAATTTGGTCGAAGAGTATTTTCATGTCTTCCACAGTATCGATGGCCACCCCTGCCATGCCCACATCGCCTTTTACCCTGGGGTGATCGCTGTCGTAACCCCGGTGAGTGGCCAGGTCGAATGCTACGGACAAACCCTTCTGACCGGCCCGAAGGTTTCTTCTGTAAAATGCATTGGAATCTTCAGCGGTGCTAAAACCTGCGTATTGCCTGATGGTCCAGGGTCTGAAGGTGTACATGCTGGCGTATGGTCCCCTTAGATAGGGCGGAATGCCGGCAACGCTTTTTAAATGATCGAGTTGCTTCAGATCTTCGGCATTGTAGCGGTCAAAAACGCTGAACTCTTCGCGACCAACTTGCTTTCTTTCACTCGTTTCTTCGGCTTTCAGATCAAATTGCAATGCCTTGTTTTGAAAGTTGATTCTATTGCTCATGATGCAAGGGTTTTTAGTTGATGAAGCGTGGCACTCAATGGACTTTTCATATGAATAAACATCACCGAACCGGCTGACTTTAATTCATCGGCATTGGCAGGTGCACCCGCAATCAACAAGGGGATGTCCGGATGTGAATGCTGGAGTGTATTGACGGCATCGGCATATTCTTCATCGGCGCTGCAAAGGATGATTCCGGCATAAGAGCCAAAGTTGGCCCTATCCCATTCGGCAGCAACGAGCTCTTTTTCTTCAAATGCAAGACCACCACAAAGCAGGAAATCAGAAATGAAATTGGCCCGGGCAATGCTCATCGGAACATGGCCAAACTTCAGCAGAAGATAAGGCTTGATGGCCTGATTTTGCTCGTTTTCATAACGCATCAGTTCCAGGGCTTCCGCAAGGCTAAAGGCGTCCAGGCGCTCAAAATCTCCTGCATGGGTTTCGAAAGCCTCTGTTTGGGGTATGATGGGTTCTGCTTCTTTTTGGGCGAATTGATTGACACCGGTTACGATGGTCTTTCTTTGATCGAACAGATCGAGTGCTTTTTCCCTTTCTTCTTTGATACGGTTTTGCAGTTTGCCCTGTTCAATCCATGAAACCAAACCTCCTTCTGCTTCTATCTTTTTAAACAGTTCCCAGCTTTCTGCAGCCAGTTCTTCAGTGAGTTTTTCAGGAAGGGCCGCCCCTCCAAAGGGATCAGCGGTATAATGAAGTCTTCCTTCGGCTTCAAGGAGGTGATGAAGGTTGCGGAATATGCGGTGGTCGTGTTCGGATTGATGCGGATAAGCATCCATTACCACGATTTCTGCACCTCCGTTCACGGAAGCATATAGCTCGGCGGTTGCTCTGAGTACGTTGTTGTAACGGTCATAATGGCTTCGGAAACGTCTGGATGAACGCGCGCAAAGGTGCATGGGAATTCTGAGCGAATAAGCTGAAAGGAGGTTCTCCCATAAAATGCGCATCGCACGCATTTTGGCGCTGTTACCGATAATCCTGTGATCTGCAGCCAGCACAACTTGCCAGGTCGTGTTGAGAGTTTCAGCCGTAGCTCCCAATTCGAGATGAGCGACCAGCATTTCATGTGCTGCCGCAAGGGTGAATGCCAGTTCGGTGGCAGCTTCTGCGCCTGCTTCGTGGTACACATATCCATCCACTGCGGTGGCCCGGAAGGCCGGCATTTCAACCTGTATCTTCTGCTGAAGCGCCACGCATCGTTGTAGGTCTTCTTTTGCCGATTGCATCCAGCTTCCCTGTTGAAGCGCAATGCCAAATGGATCAAAAAGAAGGCTTCCCTGCATCTTCTCAGGCGCAAAACCCGCTTGCAGGAAATACTCCAGCAGTCGATAAAACACGCCTTCCATATCTCCGTCACTTTCAATATGGAGGTCAATGATATTGAGATCTACCTCATTCAACAGGTCTTTGAAAGTGTCGGATTCCGGTCGGTGCCATTTCGGAATTCGGATGTACAGACTTTCCATTCCGTTTTGCAACGCCTGCAGTATTTGCTTATTGAGTTGTCGTGCCGAACCGGGTTCTGCCTGAAAGAAGTCGGTTTTTTTCCATGCATTTCCGTTGGTATTTCTTCTCTGTATTGCTCCGGAAGGGGGAGTCTCAGTAGGGTCCAGCAGTGGTGGAAGTTTGATTTGCTCATCAAAATTCCAGTAGATTTTGTCTTCGGGAACCTGACCTTTGAGTTCCTTGCTTACCTGCTCATACCAATTGCTGAATCCGGAAGGCTTGAAGTTGTCATTCATGATACTGGGCAAAGTTAGAGCTAATTCGCGATTGAGGCTTAGTCCGATCTGCGATGTAAATTTGTTGCCATGTACGAACAGATAAGCGTGCGCAATGAAAATGGGCTGAGTTGGATTACCATTGAGCGCGAAAGCAAAATGAATGCATTGAACATTGCATTGCTTCAGGAGATCAAAGCGGCGGTAATGGCTGCGAATGCCGATGCTGCAATACGTATAATCATCCTTACCGGTGCCGGATCGAAAGCCTTTGCTGCAGGAGCAGATATTTCAGAGTTTGCTGAATTCTCTGTTGAACAAGCACGAGAAATGAGTGCTTCGGGACATGAGGTCATGAATGCCATTGAAAGAAGCAGCAAACCCGTGATAGCTGCGGTGAATGGTTTTGCATTGGGTGGAGGGTGTGAACTGGCGATGGCTTGCCATATTCGAATTGCTTCTGACAATGCCCGTTTCGGACAACCGGAGGTAAACCTTGGGGTTCCTCCTGGATATGGGGGTACGCAGCGCTTGTTGCACATTGTGGGAAAAGGAAGAGCACTGCATATGTTGCTGAGTGCCGATGCCATTGATGCGCAGACTGCCCTCGACTGGGGGCTTGTAAGCAGGGTGGTTCCGGTAGAAGAATTGCACGCAGCAGCTGAAAAGCTGGCGGCCAAACTGATTAGTAAATCACCGCTTGCAATGTCAAAAGTGATTGAATGTGTGAATGCCTATTACGATGCAGGGGGAGCTGGCATGAAAACGGAGATCGAAGCCTTTGGTTGGTCCTTTGGCGAGGCTGATTTCAAGGAAGGCACGGATGCATTCCTGAATAAACGCAAGCCTTCTTTTTAATGTACACTTCCATCTTGTTTGGCACGTCATTTGTAAACCTAAAATCCAAACGATACATTTGAACCAAAAGAAAAACAACATGAAAAAATTTATCGCAACAGCATTTCTGATCGCCGGAGCAATAGGAGCCACCTTTGCCCAGGAAGAAAAGCCAAAGGCAACCCTTTCAAGCCCTGATCAATCAAAAATTGAATTTGTAAAAACCCAGCACGATTTCGGAACCATTACTGAAGGTACACAAGCTACCGTTGAGTTCAAGTTCAGAAACACTGGTAAAGCACCACTCGTACTGACTTCTGTTCAGGCCTCTTGTGGATGTACCACTCCCAAGTGGACCAAAGAACCTATCGCTCCGGGTGCTGAAGGTTCCATTACAGCGATCTACAACTCAAACGGCCGTCCGGGTAACTTCACCAAAACCATTACTGTAAAGCACAATGGAGATGGTGGAGCTGAATACTTAACCATTCGCGGTTTTGTTCAAAGCAAGCCCAAGCAGCCTGAAACACCGGTAGCTGTTCCTGAAGGAAACTAATTGATACAGCATTTAACAGTGTAATAAATTGCGGAAATCCCGTTCAGGAAACTGGACGGGATTTCTTTTTTTTGAATGAAAGCACCAAATTGCTCTGAATTGAGACGTGTAGTAAAACTGATACTGCTAATTTTAGTGGGCATTTCTTCGGATGCGGCTTTGGCTCAGCATGCCGATGTTTCAGAGCATAAGCAAGCCGTGTTGTTTAGCCCGAACAGAAGGCTTGATTTTGGCCAGTTGCCGGTATCAGCGCACAAGGCATTTGCATTTATTTTGGAGAACAGGGGCACGGATACCTTGTTCATTGATCGAATTACAAGCAGTTGTGCCTGCACACAGGTGGATGCAGACGAAAGAATCATTGCTCCGGGAGCGAACACCCAACTGAAAGGAAATTTCACCTCCCGGGAGGAGGCAAAAGGCAAACAACAAGAAAGCATTACCGTTTACAGCAATGCTCGAAACAATCCTTTTTTGCTGATCATGGACGTTTTTGTAACGGACTGATTCGCTTCAAGTATTCAGGTGCTATTTATTTTTCTCCTTTTTTAAGTCTTCTATCTCTTTGCGCAATTCATGCAGGCCTTGCGACAGATGCAGGATGTTTTGTTGTTGCTCGTGTAAATCCGGCATGCTGAAAGTGGTGTATCCCACTGCACGCCATACTTCTACAATTTGATTGACCGGCAGCGAATAGGGTTTGTATTCGGGATTATCCGATTTAAGAATCAAATCGCCCGTGTCATCAATTTGGTTGAGCACGCGTTTGTAGACAATGCCGTCATCAAGCGTAACCAGCACATAGCATTGGTCGTTTTTGATGTGACGCCAATTTTCGAGGTACTCACAGATAACATATGAACCGGGAGGTACAGGCAGCATGCTATCGCCTTGTATTTGAAAAATGCGGCAGGTTTTCTTTCGGGACAATTCAGGGAAGGGCATGTTAAATTGCGGCAGTTGCCCAATATATTCTGTGTCGGCATAGCCCTGGGTGTATCCGGCAGCGGCTTTGAACGGAACCAAAGGAATGCTTTCCTTGCCATCCAAGAGATTCACCGCAACTGGCAGCACCCGCAGCCCTTTTCCACTCCAATCAACACTGGCTGGTCTGTTATGTTCTAAATCCTTGTACAACAAATCATCCATGCTAATATCGAAAAGGCGACATATTTGCTGGAGGGTTTCCAGCTTCGGTTTCGAACGGCCCTCTTCATAGGCTCCAATAACGGGACGGTTAACCCCAATCTTAATGGCCATCTCCTGCTGGGTGAAGCGCAAGCTTTTTCGCAGGTATTTCAGGTTCTTTACAAATTGATCCATATTATTTGCATGCTAAAATAAATAGCAAAATTGAATTTTCAAAAAGTCATTCGAATTATTGACCTCAA
>CAZYJD010000015.1:0-35531 GCA_964647785.1 uncultured Chitinophagaceae bacterium | reverse complement strand
GTTGAACGCTCAACCTGCTGATTGATTCGTTTCACATTTTTGGATGTTCTCGCTTGTCTCTTAGCGCGCTGACGATCTTCTTCTTCGCCCTGCTCGCGCTCAGCTTCTTTCCAGAGGTCGGTGTGGCTTACAATGATGCGCTTGGCATCCTTGTTGAACTCAATTACTCTGAAGGTTAATTCTTCATCGGCTTTAACCGGAGTCTTATCCTGCTTCTTGAGATGCTTGGTAGGAGCAAATGCTTCTACACCATAAGGCATGGCAACGGTTGCACCTTTGTCATTCACTTCTATGATGGTACCGCTGTGTTCGCTTCCTTCATGGAAAATCGACTCAAAGGTATCCCATGGATTTTCATCCAGCTGCTTGTGTCCGAGACTCAGGCGACGATTGTCGCGGTCAATCTCAAGCACAACCACCTCGAGTTCTTCTCCTTTTTTGGTGAACTCAGCAGGGTGCTTGATTTTCTTGGACCATGAAAGGTCGGATACGTGTACAAGCCCATCCACACCTTCTTCCAGTTCAACAAACAAGCCGTAGTTGGTGAGGTTGCGCACAATACCTTTGTGCTTGCTGCCTACTTCGTATTTCACTTGAATGTTTTCCCATGGATCCGGGGTGAGCTGCTTGAGTCCGAGCGACATTTTGTGCTCTTCTTTATCCAGGCTCAGGATGACTGCTTCAACTTCATCTCCCACCTTTAGGAAATCTTGTGGGTTGCGCAAATGCTGCGACCACGACATTTCAGATACGTGTATCAGGCCTTCAATTCCCGATTGAATTTCAATGAATGCACCGTAGTCAGATACATTCACCACTTTGCCTTTCACGCGGGCACCTTCCTTCAATTCTTCTGGAAGTGCATCCCAAGGATGTGAAGTGAGTTGCTTCATACCGAGTGAGATGCGCTTTTTATCATCGTCGAAATCAAGCACAACCACGTTGATCTTTTGATCAAGCTCAAGCACTTCTTCAGGATGATTGATGCGTCCCCAGGATATATCGGTGATGTGGAGCAATCCGTCGAGACCACCCAAATCCACAAATACACCGAAATTGGTCATGTTTTTCACCACTCCTTCAAGTACTTGCCCCTTCTCGATGTTGGCAAGAATTTCACTCTTCTGTGCCTCGATGTCATCTTCGATGAGCGCTTTGTGTGAAATCACAACGTTTTTGAATGTTTCGTTGATTTTCACGACCTTGAATTCCATGGTTTGTCCTACGTACTGATCGTAATCGCGAATTGGTTTCACGTCGATCTGTGATCCGGGAAGGAATGCATCCATGCCCAGCAAATCAACAACCAACCCACCTTTGGTACGGGTCTTGACATAACCTTTAAGAATTTCGTTGTGTTCTTTGGCATGAACAATTTTGTCCCATGCTCCTTCAGCGATGGCTTTCTTGCGCGAAAGGATCAATTGACCCAAAGCGTCTTCCGTACTTTCTACAAATACTTCCACTTCATCACCAACAGCGAGATCGGGGGTGTCGCGGAATTCGGTACGGCTTACCAAACCGTCGCTTTTGTAACCAACATTCAGAACCACGTCTTTTTTAGTCATCGATACAACTTTACCAGATACGATGGTGCCTTCTTCAAGTGGCTTTACTGTATCGGTGTACAGCGCTTCGAGTTTTTTGCGTTCTGAATCGGTGTAATTGGTGAAGCCTTCTTTGTCCATGCTCCAATCAAATTCCGCCGGCTCGTTGTTGGTTGTTTTTTCGGCTGCGGGTTGCTCGTTTTCAGAGACTGTTTCTGTTTCAGCGGCAGCCTCGGTAGCACCAGTTTCGGTTGCTTCCTCGTTAGAATTTTCTGCTGAAACTTCTTGTGGAACCTCGGTTGTGGCATCCTGGGCCTCGACCGGGTTTTCGGAATTCAATTCCTTTTCTTCGTTAATGTTTTCTTCAGTCAAACAATGTTCCTCCTTTACAAAAGTCCGCAAAAATAAAGTTTTGTGCGAAAGTGCGCAAAGTATTGTAAAGGAAAATTAAAGAAGAATGAACAGCGCACTGTTTCCCCACTGCTTGTCACCGACGCGAAGAACATATACACCGCTTTTAATTTCATGCAATGAATGTTCAATGAATTGAGCAACGTTTGAGGCGGGGAGGTTGAACGTGGCAATTTCTCTTCCCTGAATATCTACGATCACGGCTCGTTGCTGTTCGTTAGAAGCACCCACTCGAAAACGAAGGGTTCCTGATACGGGGTTTCCATAGATCACGAGATCGGTTTTTTGTTCTTGGCCTTGTCCCTTTTGGAGCAGATGTGTTTTGCGTGCTTCAAGTTGAAACCAACGATCAATGCTGCCATCTGCCCAATGAATGGTGACTTTATTTGCTGCCTGATCCCTTCCAATTCCAAAGTGCAATTGATCAGGGCTTTGCATTCTCACGCCTTGCCCATAATACATTTCCTTTCTTTTTCTGCCGCCAGACCACTCAACTTCTATTGCAGTTCCGGGAAGGAATGTGCTCCCCGCTTCATCCTGTGCTCGGATCCCAATCCAATTCATTGCTCCTGTAAGGGGGAAGTCACTGCCCTGATAATCCTGAGATTCCATGGGCCATTGATTTTTGAAAATACGTATCCGACCTTCTTTCCCCATGATAAGTTCTTGTGCGCCATCGCCATCCAGATCAGCCCATACAGCATCTTCTCCGGTATTGGTCTTATTGAGGCCTGCCCGGTGGCTCATGAGCTCAAAACCCCCTTGGCTATTCTGAACAAAGAGTTTTACATACCTGCAACCGTAAAATACTGTTTCAATGAAATCTGATCGCCCATCGTTGTTCAGGTCGGTCCAGGCGGCTCCTGCATAGGTTTCTTCAAAATCGATTCCATGCGTGTTTTTCATATCCGTGAAATCGAAGTTCGGACTGCCATTATTTTCATACAGCGTGGTGCTTCGATGATCGTACTGAAGACTGAATGAGGGATGTGCAAATTGAGGCAAAAGCAAATCCAGATCGCCATCGCCATCATAATCTTCAAAGGCTACGCCTGTTCCGTGATTATGACCACTGCTGTTTTGGTCAATTCCTTTGTTTTGGATGATGTTTTTAAAGGTTCCATCACCTTGGTTTTCATAAAATTCATCTTCTTCCAAAAAGTAATTGGTTACATAAAGATCAAGATCGCCGTCGTTGTCGAAATCGGTAAACTGCGAACCTCTGCTTCTTTTGTTTCGATTGCCATCGGGTATCCAGCTGTTTTGATTGACTGCATCACAGCGCATTTTGGAGGGGTCGTTTGAAAGGCCATCATGCCGAGGGTAAAGTAAGTTGCTCTTGTCTTCATAGGAGGTTCCATCGCTTTTGCTGAACAACAGGTAATTGGGTTTGGGTTCGGGATAGGTTCCCCATAATTGGCCGATGAAAAAATCTGGATAACCATCTTTATTGAAATCTGCTGCGCTCACACTGCTGATGGATTCAAATGACGGAAAACCGGCGAGTTCCTGCTGAATATAATTGCCACCTTCCCAATGGTATCTGTAAGAGGCACTGCCGTGCATGAAAAAATATAAATCGGCCATCGCCCGTGAGGTGGGGATGATCAGGTTAGCCCTCGGAGAACCTTCGATGCCATAGGTTTGGTTCATTGGCTCAAATTGCCCTTTGCCATTGTTCAGATATAATTTTCCTGCGATAAGTAAATCCAAATCACCGTCGCCATCAACATCATTGCAGGCTATGCTGCGGTTGCTCAGATTGCTGTCGATGCCCCATTCAGTGGTTACATCTTTAAAGTAAGGCGTTTCAGAATGGTTTTCATAATCCATCCACGCGGTGATGGCAAAAGCCCTGCGAACACCAATGGTCCATGCATTGTTGCGTGTTTTAAGAAATTGGAAGTAATAATTGCCTCCTGAGGAAGAGTTGCAAGCGCTTTCTGCAGCCCGGTTATCGGCGATGAGCTGAAGACCGTTTGCGAGATTTCTGATGACCACAAAAAACTGGGTATTGGTCATGTGGATGGGTTCCGGCAGATCCAGTCGAACAGCCTCGCGTCCGTTGTTTGACTTCATCAATTTTATGAAAGGAAAGAGCGGCTGTTCCAATTGTGGAAAGGCTGTTCCTCCTTCGTGATCATAGACGCTTATCTCAAAGTCTGCATTGGCAGGCCCGTTGAGCAAAACGGTAACAGCTGACAGGAAACCGCTGCTGGATGGCTCGAAACGCGCAACAAACTCATTAAAGCCCGCAGGGTAATTGAAGTTTGCCTGATTTGGGTCGTAATGACGGAGGGCTTCTGTTTGGCAAAAGGCCGATGAAAAGGCCTGTAAAAAGATGAACACTACAATCACCTGCTTCATGGTTCTCGAAAATAGTGAAGAAAGTGAATCAAAAAAAAAGGCCGGACAATTCCGGCCTTCTATAAAATGCGATGGTCGATTAGTTCAAGGTAACTTTCAATTTGAGGTTTGCCTGGATTTCCACGCGAGCGTTGAGGTCTTTATTCAACTTTCCTGATGCGGTGGCAAATAGCGTGTCTCCCGTTTCCTTTAAGAAGTACTCTTTGAGCTCAATATCATTATTGATTGCCAAACTCATGCGCTGTTCTTCTGGTCCCTGACCAGGATAAGTGGCCAAATCTTCCGGCCCTTTTGGATTGGCGCCTTTAATTTCTAATCCACTGTAAATATCGCTAAGCCAGCTGAAGTCGATGTTTTCACCCAAGGTGTCTTCTGTTTGCAAAATTTCGAAGTCTACACTTTCAATTTTTACGGAAGCAATTTTATCGATGTCTAAGTCGGCTCCATTTTTTTCCAGAAAACCTTTGATATCGGCTTCAATAACATTCTCCATCTGCATGATTTCTCCACTCTTCTGGGGATTGATCCAGAAGTTATAACTGTAGTCCCATGAAGGAAGATCAATTGCCGGTAAAAGGTCTGAGCAGGAATTGAAACTGAAAGCGGCTAAAAACAGCGCTGTGATGGTGAGGATCTTTTTCATTATTGTACAAATTTAATGGAAAAACGTTCAAATCTTCAGGAATGCTTCCTTTGCGCAATTCGGGATAAAAATCATGACATAAAAAAAGCCGCTTTGAAAAGCGGCTCTTTCATGCATGGTATACTTTGATTAATAATCCATTCCACCCATTCCACCTGGCATGCCTGCAGGTGCTTTTTCCTCTTCAGGAATTTCAGCGAGCAAGCATTCAGTGGTGAGCAGCATTCCACCAACAGAGGCGGCATTTTCCAATGCAACGCGGCTTACTTTGGTAGGGTCAATGACTCCAGCTTTGATCATGTTTTCATAAACTCCGGTACGTGCATTGTATCCGAAATCATCCTTGCCTTCGCGTACTTTCTGAATCACCACGCTTCCTTCGCCACCGGCATTGGTAACAATTTGGCGAAGTGGTTCTTCCAAAGCTTTGCGAATGATGCCGATTCCTGTGTTTTCGTCTTCAGAGTTTCCTCTCAGATTTTCAAGGGCTTCGATAGCGCGGATGAAGGACACGCCTCCACCGGCAACAATGCCCTCTTCAACTGCCGCACGGGTGGCGTGAAGTGCATCGTCAACGCGATCTTTCTTTTCTTTCATTTCCACTTCTGAAGCAGCACCGATGTACAATACGGCTACTCCACCGCTCAGTTTAGCCAGTCTCTCCTGAAGTTTTTCCTTGTCATAATCGGAAGTGCTCACTTCAATTTGGGCTTTGATCTGATTGATTCGGCTTTCAATGTCATCTTTATGACCCGCACCATTCACGATGGTGGTATTTTCTTTATCGATGGTCATCTTTTCGGCAGTTCCAAGGCTTTCAAGGGTTGCATCTTCGAGGCGACGGCCTTGCTCTTCACTGATCACGCTTCCGCCAGTTAAAATGGCGATGTCTTGAAGCATTTCTTTTCTTCGGTCGCCGAAACCTGGGGCTTTTACTGCTGCAACTTTGAGAGATCCTCTCATTTTGTTCACCACCAAGGTAGCCAGTGCTTCCCCTTCAATATCTTCTGAGATGATCACCAAAGGTTTACCTGTTTGTACCACTTTCTCGAGAACAGGCAGAAGGTCTTTCATGTTGCTGATCTTCTTGTCGTACAAAAGAATGTAAGGGCTGGCGAGGTCAGCTTCCATTTTTTCTGTATTGGTTACGAAGTATGGACTGAGGTACCCGCGGTCGAACTGCATCCCTTCAACGGTCTTCACTTCTGTTTGGGTTCCTTTGGCTTCTTCAACGGTAATCACCCCATCTTTTCCTACTTTCTTCATAGCGCTGGCTATGAGTTCGCCAATTACTTCGTCGTTATTGGCTGAAATACTGGCTACCTGCTCTATTTTATCGTAGTCGTCACCAACAGTGTTTGAAGTTTTCTTCAGGTATTCAACCACGGCTTCAACGGCGCGATCTATCCCTCTTTTCAAATCCATTGGATTGGCTCCTGCTGTTACATTCTTTAGTCCGGCATTCACAATGGCCTGAGCCAATACGGTTGCAGTGGTGGTTCCATCACCTGCCAAATCAGCAGTTTTAGATGCCACTTCTTTCACCATTTGAGCACCCATGTTTTCGAGTGGATCTTCCAGCTCAATTTCTTTGGCCACTGTTACCCCATCTTTGGTGATGGAGGGTGATCCAAACTTTTTGTCGATTACCACATTTCGACCCTTCGGGCCCAACGTAACTTTAACCGCATTTGCCAGAGCGTCTACTCCTTTTTTAAGGCCGTTACGGGCTTCGGAATTAAAATGAATTGATTTTGCCATAATTGTTTCTTTTGATGTTTTAGTTCAGAATTGCCAGAATGTCAGATTCACGCATGATCAAATAGTCTTTGCCATCGATCTGAATTTCGGTGCCGGCATACTTGCCGTACAATACCACATCTTCAGCTTTAACGGTCATAGGCTCTTCAGGTTTGCCATTCCCTACAGCTACCACCTTACCTCTTTGTGGCTTTTCTTTTGCGGTGTCTGGAATGATGATTCCGCCTGCGGTCATCTCCTCGGCTTTGGCCGGTTCAATGATGACTCTGTCTGCTAATGGTTTTACGTTCATTGCGATTTATTTTTTTGATTCTCTGCGGCACTATTCACATCTTGTGCCAAAGTTGTATTTGGTCATTTTTGCTGCGCAGATGCCCATCAGAACCGTTTGTTTGGACATTTTGTCACAACGGACTTTACAAACTGTCAGTTCTGATCATGCAACATGGCAATTCATCCTTGCAGTTTCTTAGCCGGGCTCATGCAGGGTAGCTTTTTTATGCCTTATGAAGTACCCTATGGTCTAAATTAGAGCCGCTAGTCTTGGAAAAACTCATGTATTCAATCTTGCAACACGAGTGTTAAGCGGAAATAAAGAATCGTACTGGTGCCGCATCATGAATGGTTTCATTCGTGATTGTACCCCCATTTCAATGGGATTTTTACAGCCTGAATGAGCAGGCTGTGATCAATGGCAGTGCAAATGAAAGGGCAATAAATTATTCAGCCGGTTGAAGAGGGGCATCTTGTGCGCCTTCTTCTGCAGGGGCTGCATTTACAGGGCTCTGTTGCTGAGGTTGCGTGAGTGGTGCAACAGGTGCGGTCGCATTGTCAATTCTATCTTTCATGATCGACTCTTTCACCTCAGAAGTACTGGTGAAAAAGTTGCTGCCCAAGCTCAGAACCAGAATGGCAATAGCCAGGGTCCAGGTGGCTTTCTCCACGAAATCATTGGTTCTTTTCACACCCATGATCTGCGTTCCGGCAGAAAAGTTGGAAGAAATTCCTCCTCCCTTTGGATTCTGAATAAGTATGATCAGAATCAGCAAAACACTTACGATAATGGCGAGTATGGAGATAACGGTCAGCATGCGATTTTATTAATGTTGTTCCTTGATTTCTTTAATTCGGGCTGCAAAATAAGCCTTTCTGTTAGGATTTTGCAAGAGCAGCTTTTCATATACTTCGAGTGCCTTGTCAAAGTGAGCTTGTTTTAGATGAAGTTTTGCCAAACTTTCTGAGACGATGTAGCTATCGTCCGACTCACTTTTTTTGGCAGCAGACTCTGCTTTGAAGAATTCTGCTTTGGGTTTTCGAATCTGCGGTTTACTTCGGATAAAGTTCTCTAGAAGTGCACTTGCGTCTTCACTTTCTTGTTTTATTCTTTCCCTGATTCGCGCAATGGGTTGTTCACTTTTTTTAGCTGCTGCGTTGGACTCTTTACTTTGGTCGAGCCAATATAGAAAGTCATGTGCTTCTTCTACAGGATGGGCTTTCTCTTGCTCGTCCTTTTCTATCAGGGCCAAAAGTTCTTTTTCGGGGTCATAAATTGGGCGGAAGTTCTGAAGTTCGGTCCTGCTCGTTTGTTTTTCCTCAGTTGGAATTAGTTTTTTGAGCTCGGTGAGGGGGTCGTATAGAATAGGGTATTCTTCAGAGTCTCGTTTGCTCGGTGATGTTGCTATTGCATCGGTATCGACCTTGTCTTCTTCGGCTTCCGCAATTGTAAGCAGTTCTTCTTTTTTCGGTTCTTCTGTAGCAAGGGGCTCTGCGGAAGGAGCTTCTTCTTTGGGTATATCAACACTTTTTGAAGCGGCCTCTGGAATTTTATTTTCTTCAAGGTCCTTGGGTGTTTCCTCTTCAAGCAGGGTTGCATGAGGATCCACTCTATCGGCCTTTGATGCTTCAAGTTGATTGGTTTCTTCTGCAGCGATATCTTTCAGTGATTTGTTTTCTGAGACATCTTTGGTAATGGCTGCTTGTTCCAAGAAATGACGAAGTATGCTACGGTCGCCGGCGTAGAGCGCAGCGAGTTTGAGATGGCGGTTATAGGAATATAACTCTTCTTTCTTGTGATATGCAGCTAGCAGGGGGTAGACGGCCTGAAACCAAGGGTACTTTAAACGAATCTGCTCGAGTTCTGCCAGATCAGATTCCCGGATCAGGGCCGGATTTGCAATGAGTTCCTTGAATCTAGTTCTGAAAGAGTTCACCAGTTGATGGCTGCTTTGTTAAAAATCTGCTGTACGAGCATTTCCGTTATATCTTCAATCAGCTGTTCTTCAACAGCCGAAAAATTCTGTGTGGCATCGAAGTCCATAAAATTAACAAAATCCTGTTCAAATGCTAAATCGGGATGTTTGCTGCATTCCATTTTCACATGCACTACAATGCTTAAACGGTTGAGGTTGGTGGTGGCATCGCCTTGCACAGCAACCGGATCTACCCGGTAATCTCTGATGTATCCACTAAAGCTGAAATCGCCACCGTTGTTCAATATTTCGAGCCGACTATCTGAAATGAACTTGTTTTTGAGTTTTTCGGTGAACACTTGGCTGAGAAGCGGGGCAACCAAACTGGCATTGTTTTGAAAAAAGCCCACGGAAAAGTTATTGACATCGGGCGGGATGGAGGTGCCGGTGAACGAGTAAAATCCACAAGAGCTCCAAGGCAACAAAAAAAGCAGAATGATTGCGTTTCTAGTATTCAATGCCGTATTCCTTGATTTTTCTGTAAAGGGTTCTTTCGGAGATACCCAAATCTTGAGCTGCCTTTTTCCTTTTACCATTGTTTTTGAGCAGTGCTTTTCTGATGAACTCCTCTTCTTTGGCTTCAAGGCTTAAATTTTCATCCATCCCCACCGAGTGATCAGACTCAATGACATAGGGCTCATGTAGGTCTTCTTCTTCATCATCTTTGCTGCGCTCTTGTTCTTTCCGAACAACGGGATGTATGATTAATTCTTTCTGATCGTTTTCTTCATCATCCTCCGACCAAACCCTTTGCATCAGTGCCTGGTTGCTCTCGATAATTTCCTCAGATGATTTATTCGTTTTCAGCAATTCGAGAACAATCTTTTTCAGATCAGTCATATCGCTTTTTAGATCGAAAAGTACCTTGTAAAAAATATCTCGTTCGGAATATCCACTGCTGCCGCTGCTGCTATCTTGTTTGGAATGATCGAGCCTTGCTGGCAACATGACATCAAAATCAACGGGCAGGTATTTTTTTAGTATGGCTGAAGTAATGCGAGACTCCGGTTCGAGCACAGCCATTTGTTCAGTGATATTTTTGAGTTGTCGAATGTTACCCGGCCAGCGATAATTCAGGAGTAATTGTTCAGCTTCGGGGCTTAGTTCCATCAGCGGGGTATGGTATTTCTCTGCCAGATCGTATGCAAATTTATTGAAAAGCAACACCACATCTTGTTGTCTTTCTCTGAGTGAAGGAACCTTGATCGGCAGCACTGAAAGTCGGTAGTACAAATCTTCCCTGAAACTGCCCTTCTTACTTTCTTCAAAGAGGTCTTTGTTGGTGGCTGCAACCACCCGCACATCTGTTTTTTGTACTTTGCTGGACCCCACACGAATGAATTCTCCATTTTCAAGAACCCTAAGGAGGCGACTTTGCGTTTCAAGCGGAAGTTCGCCTATTTCATCCAGAAAAATAGTGCCTCCATTGGCGGTTTCAAAATAACCTTTGCGTGAGTCCAATGCTCCTGTAAAGGCCCCTTTCTCGTGGCCAAAGAGTTCGCTATTGATGGTACCTTCCGGAATGGCCCCGCAGTTGATGGCAATGAAAGGGCCGTGTTTGCGGCTGCTAAGTTGATGAATGATTTTAGAAAATGACTCTTTTCCAACACCGCTTTCTCCCTGTATGTATACGGTGATGTCCGTACTGGCTACTTTCATGGCAACCTCAAGCGCATAGTTCAGTCTTGAAGAGTTTCCAATGATTCCAAATCGCTGTTTAACCTGTTGTATTTCCATCAGGCGTTTCCAATTGCTTTCCCTATGAGGCTGGTGGTGGTGCTTTTTTCTATGCGAACCCGAACGAATTCACCTTTCTGATAGGCTTCTTTCGGAAAAATAACCACAATATTTTGGTCATTTCGTCCCATCCAGTCTTGATCTGATTTTTTTGAATTTCCTTCAATCAACACCACACACTCTTGACCGATTCTTTGTGCATTCTTGGCTTTGGAGATCTCGTTTTGCAGGGCAATGATTTCGCTCAATCGCTGTTTTTTTACTGCCTCCGGAATGTCGTCTTCAAATTTTCGGGCGGCAAGTGTTCCCGGCCTTTCGCTGTAAAAATACATGTAGCTGAAATCAAATTGCGACCATTCCATTAAACTGAGGGTGTCTTGGTGTTCTTCATCCGTTTCGGTACAAAAACCGGCAATGATGTCGCAGCTAATTCCGCAGTTGGGGATGATTTCACGAATGCGTTTCACTTTGTCCATATACCACGCGCGGTCGTACGTTCTATTCATCAGTTGAAGAATTCTTGAGTTTCCGCTTTGCGCCGGAAGGTGAATGTAGTTGCAAATGTTGTCATATCTGTTCATGGTATGCAATACATCATCGGTGATGTCGCGCGGATGTGAAGTGCTGAAACGAATGCGCATATTCGGTACAGCTTCAGCTGTTAATTCTAGCAACTTTGCGAAGTTGATGCTGTTTTCTTGTTCAGTGGTGCTCAATTTCGAAAATTCCTTTTTGGGGCCTCCACCGTACCATAGGTAGCTGTCCACATTTTGCCCAAGCAGCGTAATTTCTTTGTAGCCCGAATTTGCGAGTTCTTTTGCTTCGTTAAGGATGCTTTCAGGGGCGCGGCTTCTTTCCCGTCCACGGGTAAAAGGCACCACACAGAAGCTGCACATGTTGTCGCAACCCCTCATGATGGAAATGAAAGCAGTAACACCATTGCTGTTCAGTCGGGTAGGCGCAATTTCAGCATAAGTTTCTTCCAGGCTCAACATCACATTGATAGCTTTTTGTCCATCCTCTACTTCTTCCACCAGCCCGGGCAATTCACGATAGCTATCTGGGCCCGCAACTATATCCACCAGTTTCTCTTCTTCGAGCAGTTGCTTTTTGAGGCGCTCGGCCATGCAACCAAGAATGCCCACTTTGAGTTCTGGTTTGTGTTTTTTTGTCGATTTTAATTGGGTGAGTCGATTTCTAATGCGCTGTTCTGCATTGTCGCGTATGGCACAAGTGTTTATGAGTATCAAGTCAGCCATTTCTTCTGCCTGCACCGTTTCATATCCATTTTCCGACATGATGGTGGCCACCACTTCGCTGTCTGAGAAATTCATGGCACATCCATAACTCTCTATGTACAATTTTTTACCTGAAGTTCCGCGCATTTGCGGGGCCGTTTCATCAGCTATGATCGCAGTTTCCATAAGAGCTGCAAAGTTACCAAAAATGGTGACAAAATGACATGAAATCGATGAAAGAGAAATGAAATTCTGCGACCAGCTTGAATCAGAAACGGAGGTGCTTGATGGTGAGTCCGTCGTTGATCAGTTGTCGGAGTGAGTCGATGCCGATTTGTACGTGCCTATTTACATAAGATTGAGTGACCCTGCGATCACTTTCATCGGTTTTAACTCCTTGTGGTATCATGGGTTGATCACTCACCAACAGAAGTGCCCCCGCGGGAATGCGGTTGTGAAATGCCACACTAAATACGGTGGCAGTTTCCATATCAATGGCCATAGCCCGAATTTTCTTCAAATACTTTTTAAAGGCCACATCGTGTTCCCAAACCCTGCGGTTGGTTGTATACACCGTGCCGGTCCAGTAGTCGAGTTCATGATCGCGAATGGTGGTACTGATGGCTTTCTGTAGTGCAAAGGAGGGAAGGGCGGGTACTTCAGGCGGGAAATAGTCGTTGCTGGTTCCTTCTCCTCTAATGCCGGCGATTGGTAAAATAAGATCTCCAATTTGATTTTTCTTTTTCAGGCCCCCGCATTTGCCGAGAAAAAGAACCGCTTTAGGTTGAATGGCCGTAAGTAGATCGAGTATGGTGGCAGAGTTTGGGCTGCCCATTCCAAAATTAATGATGCTGATTTTACCACTGGTGGCATTTGGCATGCTGCGGTCTTTGCCCTTGATCTCGCACCCTTCAATGGATGCAAATATTTCAACATAATTGTCAAAATTGGTCAACAGAATGTAAGGGCCAAAATCTTCAAGTGCAGTACCCGTATATCTGGGCAGCCAGTTGTTAACAATTTGTTCTTTGGTTTCCATTTTTAACTTCATCGAACATATTGAAAACTATCCACATTTCCCTGCGTTAAACACTATATTTGTTTTATTACCTTATCAGGACTTAAATATGTTCTCAAACGAAAACCTCATACTGCCTTTCAAGCCGAAGCCAAACCCCGTTATTGATGCATTTGGACACTGCCTTTTGGTGGGGTCGTGTTTTGCTGAGTATATGGGAAAACGCTTTGAAAGAGCAGGGTTTTCTTCACTGGTGAACCCTTATGGTACGCTGTATAATGCCCAAAGCATTGCGGATATGTTTGAGCGAGCCGCAGGTTCATGCGATTATAAAAATGAAGATTTTGTGCTCAATGGTGAACTCTGGCACACTTGGGAACAACACTCGTCTTTGAGTCATACCGATCCTCAAACCCTTCATTTGATGATTCGTGAACGACTGCAGATGCTCAGAGATAGTTTGAAAGGCCCTTCATACGTTTTTATTTCATTGGGGGCTGCTGCAGTTTATGAGCTTCCCGAAACGCGTAAAATCGTAGCCAATTGCCATAAGCATCCGAATGATATCTTTCAAAATCGCTTGATGAAAACTGAGGAGATCAAGGCTGCTCTGAGAAAGATTTACGGCATAGTAAAGGAGTTCAATGCCCAAAATCGTATCATCTTCACCATAAGTCCTGTGCGGCATTACAAAACAGGTTTGATTGATAACAACCGAAGTAAAGCACGTTTAATTGAAGGTTTGCACAGCTTCCTTGATGAAACATCGGACGCCATTTACTTTCCGGCCTATGAGCTGATGATTGATCATTTGAGGGATTACCGCTTTTATGGCAATGACCTCGTTCATCCCTCCGAATATGCAAGTGATTTGATTTTCATGGCTGTTCAGGAGTTGTTAATGACTGATCAGCTGCGCCAGGTGGTTGAAAAAGTTCTCGCTTATCGAAAAATGCTCGAGCATCGACCCATGTTCCCTGATACAGAGGCCTACCATCAGTTTGAGTTGAAGCGCGATCAGCTCCGGGTGGATTTGTTAACTGCGCATCCCGATTTGGATATTTAATTTCCTCATTTCTCTTATCAATGAACTTTCTCCAAAGGGTGTTGGTTCATAAGTTTGCAGCCCAAAATTTTGGAAAAGAATCATTTATATGAAGATGGCGCCATAGAAATATTCGGCGCTCGTGAGCATAATCTCAGAGAGGTAGATTTAAGAATACCGCGTTCTAAACTGGTGGTGTTTACCGGTATGAGTGGAAGCGGAAAGTCTTCTTTGGCCTTTGATACTTTGTTTGCCGAAGGCCAAAGACGGTACATGGAGACCTTTAGCGCATATGCCAGGCAATTCATCGGTGAAATGAAAAGGCCCGATGTCGATAAAATTGAAGGCCTCAGCCCCGTTATTGCCATCGAACAAAAAACGGTAAGCAAAAACCCCCGATCCACGGTAGGAACCATTACCGAGGTATATGATTTTTTGCGATTGCTTTTTGCACGTGCCTCTGAAGCATATAGCTATGAGAGCGGAGAGAAGATGCTCAAAATGAGTGAAGAGCAGATTGCAGAAGCAGTGAATACCCGTTTTGGTGCTAAAAGCATCCGCATTCTTGCTCCGGTGATCAAAGGGCGCAAAGGCCATTACCGAGAACTGTTTGTACAATTGGCAAAATCAGGTCATACCAAAGTTCGGGTGGATGGAGAAGTGCTCCGCATTGAAAAAGGAATGCAACTCGATCGATACAAGGTGCATGACATTGAATTGCTGATCGATGAGCTGGATGAACATTCAAGTGGAATGTTCCGCCTCAAAGAAGCGGTCATGCTCGGATTGAAGAAGGGCAAAGGAACCCTGCTTGTTCAAGATGTGCAGGAGAAGCGCGATTATTACTTCAGCAAACACCTGATGGACCCGGTTTCCGGCATCAGTTATGACGAGCCTCAGCCCAATACGTTCTCTTTCAATTCGCCCTATGGTGCTTGCCCGGTTTGTGACGGACTGGGAACAGAAAGCCTGATCGATGAGACTGCCATCATCCCTGACAAGCATAAAAGCATCAATAAAGGGGCAATACTTCCATTGGGAGAAGTGAGGGAAAACTTCACATTTACCCAGTTGAGGGGACTGGCCAAGGCATTTAAATTCTCCCTGGCCGATCCGGTAGAAAAATTATCGACGGATGTGATGCAGGTTTTACTTTACGGCACTGATGAAAAAATAACGGTAAAAGCTGGAAGCGGAAAGCAAAGTGTGTTTGAAACCAGGTGGAAAGGAATCATCCCGATGCTTAACTCGGCCTATCATGAAAAAAGCTATGACAGCATGAGTCGCTGGGCAGAGCAATTCATGAAGGTTCAGTATTGCCAAAGCTGTGGTGGCGCAAGACTTAAGAAGGAGTCGCTGCAATTCTTGATTGATGGCCGAAATATTGCCGAAGTAAGTCGCCTCAGTATTGCTGATTTGAATGGGTGGTTGCAAGATCTCGAAGATCGTCTCAGCGAACAACAAAGAAGAATCGGTCATGAGGTATTGAAAGAAATACGTGAAAGGGTGGGATTTCTTGTTGGGGTGGGATTGGGCTATCTCAGCTTGAACAATCCGAGTAAAACCCTCTCAGGTGGTGAGGCGCAGCGTATCAGACTGGCTACCCAAATAGGCTCACAACTGGAGGAAGTGCTCTACATCTTAGATGAACCGAGTATCGGACTGCACCAAAGGGATAACCAACGACTGATTGCTTCCCTTAGAGAATTGCGCGATTTAGGAAACTCCGTATTGGTGGTGGAGCACGATAAAGACATGATTCTGCAAAGTGATTATGTGGTAGATATTGGCCCGGGGGCAGGTGTTCATGGAGGAAGGGTTGTGGCTGCGGGTCCATGGGAAGAAATGCAGCAAAGCGATACCCAAACAGCTGCCTACATATCGGGCAAGAAATTCATTGCCGTGCCGGATAAACGGAGAAAGGGAAATGGTCACTTGCTCGAACTGATTGGTTGCAGCGGTAATAACCTCAAAGGGGTTCATGCGAAGTTTCCGCTCGGAACATTCATTTGTGTAACCGGGGTGAGCGGAAGCGGAAAGTCAAGTTTGATCAATGAAACCTTGCATCCTATTTTGGCAGCACATGTTTATGGAAGCAACTACCGTTGCCTGCCCTACAAAAAAACCAAGGGCCTCGAACATATCGACAAGGTTATACAAATTGATCAAAGTCCAATTGGTCGAACCCCGCGTTCAAATCCAGCCACTTATGTCGGTTTTTTTGCAGAAATACGAAATTTATTTGCTGCATTGCCCGAAGCCGGAATACGCGGCTACAAGCCGGGTCGATTTTCTTTCAATGTGAAAGGTGGTCGTTGTGAAAGTTGCAAGGGGGGAGGGCGCAAGATCATAGAAATGAATTTTTTACCAGACGTGGAAGTGTTGTGCGAAAGTTGCCATGGTAAGCGTTACAACCGCGAAACCCTGGAGGTTCGCTACAAAGGGAAATCCATCAGTGATGTGCTGGATATGAGCGTGGAAGATGCCATGGTGTTTTTTGAAGCTGTTCCTTCCATTCATAGAAAAATTAAAGCCCTATATGACGTGGGGCTCGGTTACATCACCCTTGGACAATCTTCTACCACCCTTTCAGGAGGAGAAGCTCAAAGGGTGAAACTGGCCTCTGAATTATGTAAAATAAGTACGGGAAGTACTTTTTACTTGTTGGATGAACCCACCACCGGCTTGCATTTTGAAGATGTAAGGGTATTGCTGGGAGTTTTACAAGATTTGGTGGACAAAGGCAACACTGTTTTGGTAATTGAACACAATATGGATGTCATTAAGGTAGCAGATCACATCATTGATATTGGTCCCGAAGGGGGCGAAGGGGGAGGCGAAATTGTAATCAGTGGCACGCCTGAAAAAGTTGCAGACAGCTCAAAAGGCTTCACCGCTGTGTTTTTAAAGGAAGAACTTTATACCACTTCTAAAATCGCATCACCAACAGCCAAATTTTGAGTTAATTTTGCATCAACAAATCAATATGAAAAAAGTATTTTTATTAGCCATGATGTCATCAGCACTCATTTGGAGCTCATGCGGAGATGACACGGAAGGAAACAATCCTGAACCCCAAAAGACTGCAAGAGAGTATCTGATTGATGGAGACTGGTTGCTTTTAAAGGCCACCATTACCCCGCCGATTGTGATTGATCTGTTTGGTCAACAAATAACCATTAGCGACTTGCGCGATTTGGATGAAGCAGAACCCTGCGATCGCGATGATCTCGTACGTTTTAAGGAGGATGGTAGCATTGAAAACGATGAAGGTGCAACCAAATGCGATCCAAGCGATCCCCAAACCTATCCGGGTGGAATCTGGACCCTCAGTTCAGATGGCAAGACCCTGACCATCGTTGATGACTCTGATACAACCGTGGTATCTGTTACCCAATTGGATGATTCCAATATGAAAGGAACGTCAATCATTCAATACGAAGATCCGATCACCACCGAAGAGAAAACCCATACGGTGAATTTTGAATTTGAAGACAAGAAGAATTAAACCTTTTCTTGATTATGAAATAGAAAGGATCTCCGAAAGGAGGTCCTTTTTTGTTTTAGGTCAATTCCACACTGGCACTCAGGTCTCGTTTGCAAAGGGCATCACAAATGGGCTCGAGCTCTTCAAATGAACCGTGTTTTACAGAACATTTACCCTTGTAGTGAACAATCATTGCGCATTGTTCGGCTTGCTCAGCAGTATGATTGCAAAGTTCCATTAGGCATTCAATCACCCAATCGAAGGTATTGAAGTCATCATTATATAATATAAGGGCATATCCGCCGCTTACTTTTTCTTCCAGAATAACCTCTTGTTGTTCTTCAGTATGAAAGTAAGGCATGTTCATCCTTTTTTTCTTTGAAACAAATAGGTTTTGCTTTCGTTTCCGGCCAATAGTCGTTCAATGTTTTTTCGATGGGTAAGAACCACCATCAGACTTGCTAAAACCCCAAAACCAATGAGCCAAAAGGAACGATGAACAAATGGCAGCCACAAGGCAAATAAGGGGAAGGCGATGGTTGCAAGCATGCTTCCCAATGACACATAATGGGTGGTCATGAGCACCATCAGAAAAATCCCCACACTTATGGATGCCAAAAGCGGATTAAGTCCGATAACTACTCCGAGAAGGGTGGCAATGCCTTTGCCTCCTTTGAATTGGGCAAAGAGTGGATAAATATGACCCAATACCGCAAAAGCACCAAACAACAACCTGTACTGAGTCAATAGCTCGTAGTTATCCAATGGTAAAAACAACACGAGGAGGCTCGATGCATAGCCCTTCAATACATCGGCCATAAGAACCGCTGTTCCTGTTTTTTTACCCAAGACCCTGAAAGTATTGGTTGCTCCTGCATTTCCACTTCCGTGTTCCCGTACATCCGTGCCGTGAAATCTCTTTCCAATCCATACAGCACTGGGGATGCTGCCGAGCAGATAAGATATGAAGACAAGCAGGGCGATTGATGTTAGCTCAAGCTGCATGATGCAAAAATATACATTGGCTTTTTCAACTTATTCTGCTGCATCAATACGATCGATGAAGCGATTGACCGTTGTGGGAGAAGCGCGCCTCACAGTATACCCTCTTTTATTCACCTTTTTGAGCCCATCCATAACTGCATCATTGAAGTCTTTGTCGGTAGAATAGACGTACAAATTGCCTCTGAAGTATTCAAAGAAGAACCAATCAAACTTGGTCACTTCAATGTATAGGCTCAGTTTGGTTCCGCTTCGCCTGGTACTCACTTCTCCAATGGCTTCAAACTCTCTTCCTACATATTTGCCATTAACAGATCCTACGCCAATGGGTCCATTGAGAATAAGCGATCTTCTCTGGCGGTCGGTTTGCCAGGTAGAAGAGGTAATGAAGAGGCTCCGATCAAGTTCGCCTTCCGGCCTTAATTCACGGTCACTAGCCCATGACTCTTCCATTTTTTTGAATTTTTTCTCATCCAGAAATTCAGCAATGGAAGATCGAAGTAAATCTTCATAAGCTATGCGGCTTGCTCCCTGTCCGGATTCACTCATCACGGCGGCCATTCGATCGTAAGCAGCGGATGGAAGATTCATGCTTATCGCCATCATCATATCGATGTATGAAATGGTATCTTCATCTTCCATATAAACGCGACCTGCGGTGAGAGCATCGAAATTCCCTTCGTTCAGTTCACCCATGCCCAGCCCTAAATCAAGCTTGCCATGGCTTTCTACCATCATTTCTGATTCACTAAAGCTAAGATATGACCCATGGATTGCGTCGCCCAACAGGCGGTCTCGATCTCCTATGAAAAATGCCTCTTCACTCTCATCATAGTAGAAGATACCGGTATCGGTGGTGATGTCGTAATCGCTGTATCTAGGCTTTCTGGTGAAGAAACTGGGGTAGAGGAAGAACGAATCTGAAGAAGACATGTGCATCCCAATATCAACATAGCTGTTTGCGTCGTTCCTTGGTCGGCCGGTTTGCACGATCAGGTTGTTTGGATCGGGTCGGTCTTTTAAACGGATCCAGCCACTGGCATATGTTTTAAAACGGTGTAGAGCGATGACATATCCGTTAAAACTGAGATATTCTTCACTGCTTTCCAGTTCAACCGCCCCCCGGTAGCCAATTTTTGGTGAGATGATGAATCCATATCCCGTGCTATCACCAACTGCCCCGCGTGCTACAATATGTGTGTCGCGAGCAACCGTGATTTGATCAAAGAAGATTTCCTGCCCGGTTTCGTGTTTATCTTTGTAAATATATTTGGCCGTGCCACTCAGGGCATAACGTCCGCTGATTTTCAATCCAGCTTCATACAAATCGTGATAGCGATTGTCTCTTGATGCCAGAATTTTGGCATTCTCCAATGGTGAAATATCCGCATCTTTATTGATGGTGAGTTTCTCATCAAAAGGAAAGACACGGCTGTCAGCAACATCAATGTAGGGCACTTCTTCGGCATAAATTACCCCTGCTTTCATATCAAACAAGGCTTTTGTGCTGATAAAGCGCAGCCCCTGTTGTTCGGGTTTCCTGCTGATGAAAATACTTTCTTCTTTTTTGAGTCTTGGACCCTGGTTGAGCTCAATGGTTTCTTGATCCAAATTCCACTTGTATTCATCCATGCTGGATGCAAACGCATTGTAGGGGAATTCTGTGAACTGTCCGGGAATGTTTGCCTTAAAATCACCGATGCGGGTGTCAAAATTCACATCCGCTTTTACGTTGTTGGTTGCGAAGGATATTCTGGCTCCATCCACTGCGCCAATTTTTACAGCTGCTGTATCGGCCAATGCTCGATTGGTTTGGAAAACGTGCTGGTTTGAGGCCATTTCAAATCCCGGAAAACTCAATACACCATTGCCGGAAAGTTGAGCGGGGGTGTGCACCAGTTCGCCAGTAAAAACCTGCCCATCCCTAAAAACACTCACCTCATGTCCATTGGTATTGATCATCATGGAATCGCCATAGGGACGCCAGCGATTAAAAACATCCGTGGCTTCCATTCGCGGGTATTGTTCTGATTCACGAATGACATAACTCTCCGTTTCTGCAAAAGCTGAATCAGGCATCAGTGCCATTTTACTGCTTTGCATCACGGCGCCGTTATAATTGAGCTTTCCACTGGCCCATAGACCTTTTTCACTCAGTTCAACATCGATTTCTCCCTGTGCTTTTCCGCCATACATGGGGTATCCACCGGGAGGAGAAGATTTTCTGAAACCCAAAGAAAAATCTTCCATGATGGAAGCTTCATATTTAAACTCGGGTAAGATACCTGCTGAAACAAAGCTGCCCGGGAATTTTAAGCCCGCAATGGTGAAATTGTCGAGGCTGTCGATGGTGAATGGATCCACTTCAAAACGGAAATCATCCTTCTTGTAGGTGCCTCCGAAAATCTCAGGTTTGTCGTAGGTGATCAGGGCTGAGCTTCGACTGATAAAAATGGGGTATTCGGGATAGCGAACCAGTCCTGATTTATTCGTGGTTTTATCGATGAGTAACGTTCCGTTGATATCGCGCAGAACTGACTTAATGGGTTTGAGCATGCGCTCATTTTGCGGGTCAGGGAAATAAATTTTCATGTAATCGATGTTCGACGAGCTGATGCTGAAATCGCCGTAGTTAAAGTTGAACTGTTTGGCGCCAAAGTCAAAACGCCCGGCGCGCACTAGCCCACCAAATTCAAGATCCCTTCCATGCTTTACCGTAACCATTTGCTCATGTGGGTGGGCTGTAACCGTTTGCGAATCGCTGAAACGGAATACGGGTACACCTTCTATAACCAGGTTGTAATTTACCAAGTTGAGGTAAGCATTGGGCCTTGCAGCAATGATGGAGTTGAACCGCAGTACATCATAATCAGTCATTTTAAAGTGAGCATTTACATAATGAAACACTTTCGGTTTAACACGAATGATTTCTGTTTGAGGGTTAAAATAGAGAAAGCCCTCATCTGCCAACTGAATGATTTGTATTTTGATGTTTGATTTAGGACCGCGCATATAAGCAGTGTATTCGTCCAGACTAAATTCCCGGCTTCTATTTTGTATACAATACCGCTGTAGTTTACTCAACGGATTGTAACCGAGTATCCCTTGTATGCGATCATACCTGAAATCCTTGAAAAAATTTGCTGATTCAAATCGTGCAGCTGCATCATTTTGCATCATATCGAAATTGATTTTGGCCTCATCCATCTTCCATATGATGCGGTCTACGTATATTTCTAACAAATGATCTGAGTCATAAATGGGCGCCTGTTCCAGTCCTTTGCTTCCTCTGCTTAAAATAAGGGTACTGGTGGCCATGAGATAATTCAGGCTCATCCTGGGGTGGTAAATGGTTCCACTGTCGGTAAAAATGGTGATTTCGGCATCCAAACTTCTGATGGCATTATCCCTGATAGAGAAGTTCTCAGTACTTGCCTCGATCATTTTTTTATCCTTATAGTAGAACTCAAGGACGGCTCGATCGTTTTGATTGCCTGTTGCCCGCATTTTTTCTCCCACCAAACTGAGTCCGCCGCGAAATTTCACCTTGCCACTGGCGATGGCTGAAAATTCGAGGTCTTTTTGAATGGATGAAAACATGGGGTAAGGGGCATCTTTGTAGTCGATGCGATTCTTACTAATGGGCTCTTGAGATGCCTTGTCTGAAAAGTGCCCTTGGATCAATGTGGAACTTAGGGCAGGAAAAAAAAGCTCGGCATTCTTCGTCTGGTATTCAAGACGTTGCATGTCAATTTCATAAGTCCCTAATTGAACATGCATTTCAGTGATGGGGAGTTTTTGTCTTTCCCATCCCGTGATGCCTCCTTTACCTTTCCACCGCACTTGGTCTATGTTATAACTGCCGGCAGTTTCACGGATAATAATGCTGTCGCCTTTGGCTACACCATAAAGGTTTACCTTTTCAAACTGTATTTGAATGTTGTTATCTGAAAAGAGAAATTTAAAGTCGGTGGCATCGGCATACCATCGGCTTGATTGGCTGATGCTGAGCGCACTCGACTGAAAGAAGTCGATGGAAAAGACCGTTAATCGTTCAAAAGCCTTCTGGTTGTTTTGTAAGAAATTGTTGGATGCTTTGAGCCAGTTGTCGAATTTGGCTTCCTGTACAATGCTGTCTTTACCATAGGTAAGTGCCCGCAGAAAATTAGAAAAATCCGGAACGGGCTTCTGTAAATCGATGATCATATCGTTGCACATGGAAATGATCATGCCTGTTTGTGGTTCGGTGTATTTGCCTTCGTCCCAAATTTCTCTGAAAGCCTTGTAACTTGCTGAGCCTTCTTCTTTATTGCTGCTTTTCATATAAGTGCCCAGTTCTTCTATGAACACCTCAGGTTTGCCTGAAAAGCTTCTGATGATTTGGGCAGAAACAGATGACCACCCCATTGGTATGAGAAAAAGAATTGCTACAAGTTTATTCATTCAATCAGAAATTGTTTTTACTAAATAGTGCGGCTTGCCAATGATTCAATTCTTTGTTTGAAACAAATTGCAGGCCATGTTTTTCTACGCCATTCTTCATGTCTTCAAGATCGAAATCCAGAAAACCACTGATGATGAGCACCCCATTTTTAGATACCAGGCGGCACAACTCAGGTAAAAGCTCAAGATTGATATTTTTGGTGATATTACTCAAAACAATATCGAATGATTCATTCTTTTCTGAATGCAGTGAATCAATCCCACCCAGTTTTGAAGTGATATGAGCACAACCGTTGGCTTCAAAATTCTCCGGCATATTTTCAAACGACCAGTGATCATTGTCTATTGCCAACACCTTGGCTGCACCTAGTTTTTCTGCCAGAATAGCTAGGATGCCTGTTCCACTGCCCATGTCCAGAATGTTCTTGCCTTCGAAATTATTTTCCAGCATCAACTGCATCATCAAATGCGTGGTTTCGTGATGTCCGGTTCCAAAAGACATCTTGGGCTTGATGATGATTTCATAATCGAAGGCATCAGACGGAGGGTGGAAATCTGCTCGCACACGCACCTTGTTTTCCATTTCAAAAGGCTGAAAATGACTTTCCCATTCTTCATTCCAATTTTTGTCTGGCAATCGATCAATGCTGAAATTATTCTCAATACCATATTGTCGGAGCACCTCTGAAAGTGCCTGCAAGTTGAAATCGTCCTCTCTGATATACGCCAAAATGGTATCGGCCTGATCCCAAAATCCTTCGTATGGTAGCATTTCCAGTTCAGCCAGAATGATTTCTTTGAGCTGGTCCGGACAAACAATACGGATTTCCAGCATGTTGGAACTATTCACCGCTAAATGACTTGGCAATATTGGTGAAAGACCGGGACTCCAGAGCGGCACCGCCAATGAGCCCCCCATCTATATCGGGTTGAGCAAATAGCTCTCCCGCGTTTCCTGCCTTAACACTTCCACCATAAAGGATGGAAATCTGATTGGCCACCTCCTGTCCATAGAATTCGGCAACCAAAGAGCGGATATAGGCATGCATTTCCTGGGCTTGTTCTGAAGAAGCTGTTTTACCCGTACCTATGGCCCAAACGGGTTCGTAGGCGATAACCGTGCGGAGTATTTGGCTGGTTTCCAGTCCTTGTAGTACCTCGGTAATCTGCTGTTTAACCACCTCTTTTTCCTTTCCTGATTCACGATCTTCCAATCGCTCTCCACAGCAGTAGATTGGTGACATATGTTCATTCAAAACCGCTTCAAGTTTTTTTCTAAGAAGCCCGTGATCTTCATGAAAGTATTGTCTCCGCTCGCTGTGCCCAATAATTACATAACTGCACTCGAGTTCTCTTAGCGTACTTGGAGAGATTTCACCGGTAAAGGCCCCCGATTCCTCAAAATGACAGTTTTGCGCACCAAGCTTGATCATGCTGTCTCTTTTCAACAGGCCTTTTACGGGCGATAAATGCAAATGGGTAGGACAAATAACCACTTCGATATGCGTATCGACTTCATCTCGTACCATTCCTTTGATTTCACTCGTTAACTCCAGTCCTTTTTCTATGCTGAGGTTCATCTTCCAGTTGCCTGCTACTATTTTTTTTCTCATGATTGCTTGCTTTATTGCTCCCAGTATCTGTTTGTTTTACTTGCATTAAATATATCTGCCAATATGGCCCGATCTGCCTCGCTTAATTCAATTCCCCTGCGCGACATCATCGTCTCGGCAGTCTCATAAGCTTTGCCCAATTGAAAAGTTGAAAAACCACCAGCACCTCCCCAGGCGAAAGACGGTATAAAGTTTCGGGGGAAACCTGAACCAAAAATATTGGCTGATACGCCCACCATGGTGCCGGTGTTGAACATCGTATTGATTCCACACTTGCTGTGGTCGCCCATGATCAATCCGCAGAATTGTAAACCGGTAGGAAGGAATCGTTCTTTTTCATAATTCCACAGTTTAACGGGCGCATAATTATTTTTCAAGTTGCTGTTATTGGTGTCGGCGCCAAGATTGCACCATTCCCCAATTACTGAATTGCCAAGGAAACCATCATGCCCTTTGTTTGAATGGGCCTGAATCACCACATTGTTCAGTTCGCCACCCACCTTTGAATGTGGTCCGATGGTGCTGGGTCCGTATATCTTCGCACCCATTTTAACCACCGATTGCTCGCATAAAGCAAAGGGGCCTCTGATGTTGGAACCCTCCATGACTTCGGCATTTTTACCGATGTAAATTGGGCCACTTTCAGCATTGAGTGTGCATCCTCTCAGTTTGGCTCCCTCTTCTATAAAAATGTTTTCTTCATTCCAACATTGCACACTTGCTTCGGGCCGAGTGCTTTTCTTTCCTTGGGTGATGAGTCTAAAGTCTTTCTCTATTTCCTGCCCATTGAGGCGAAAAATATCCCAGCTGTTCTCTATCAAAAGGGCTTCGCTAAAAAAAGTAGGATTGCTTGCATCTTGGGGCTGAGTTAAGCATGACGTGGGGCACGCCAGTAAAGTGCCATCTTCTGCATTTAGAAGTATTTCTCCCTCTTTGAGATTTAAAATTGCATCCACTGCCTTCTCATCCGGTAACCATCTGCCGTTAATGGCCAGTGCGTCGGGCTCAATACTGGGAGTGAACTTAAGGGATAGGGGAGTTCTGCATATAAACCCGCTGTTGTCTGTTTTTAGCAATCGCGACCACTTTTCTGCTATGGTGAGGATGCCAATACGAAGATCGGCAAGGGGACGCGTAAAGCTCAATGGCAACAGGCCGGTGTAATGTTCATCATCAAAAAAATTGACCGTTTGCATATTTGCCCAAAAATAAAAAAGCCCGAACGATTAACGCTCGGGCTTCCTTAAGCTTTTCTAAAATTATTTTTTGTTGCCGTAGCGCTTCTTGAATTTATCAATACGACCAGCGGTATCAACAAAAGTGGTTTTACCCGTATAGAAAGGGTGCGAAGTGTTCGAAATCTCAAGTTTGTATACAGGATATTCCTTTCCATCTTCCCACTCAGTGGTTTCTTTGGTTTCCACGGTACTGCGGGTAAGGAAGGCATAACCATTGGTCATGTCCTTGAACACAACCAACCTATAGTTCTGTGGGTGTATATCGTTTTTCATTGTATTGCTTGTCTATTAAAAGGTTGGCAAAAGTAGCATATGTATTTGCAAAATGCAAGGTGTGATCGAAAGAAAGAATCAGTTCGCTCCCAAGCCGTATTTTTGATCGATGCGAATACAATTTAGTGTGGCAATTTTAGCCGTTGTTCTCAGTGCCTGTGGTCCGAGCATTAAATATAGGGTAGAGTCGCCGAGGGGTGTTATTCTAACGGTATTAGGAACCATGCAAGATGGAGGATTGCCACACGCCGGTTGTCAAAAAAAATGTTGTATTCATAGCTGGTCTGAGCCCCCTGAATGGCTAAAAGTGGTTTGTCTGGGTTTAACCGATCACAGCGATTCTTCGAATTATATAATCGAAGCTACCCCAGATTTTCCGGTACAATGGAATGAGTTGCGCAAACAAAATGATTACCCCCTGGCCGGGATACTTCTTACGCATGCGCACATTGGTCATTACGCAGGTTTAATGCATTTGGGAAGGGAAGTGATGGGGGCAAAACAAATTCCTGTTCATGCCATGCCTCGAATGGATAGTTTTCTCAGGAACAATGGCCCATGGAGTCAGTTGGTTACACTTGAGAACATACAAATTAAGCCCATGCAAGAGGGGAGAAGGTTGAAGCTAAGCAAAGATATTGGCGTGAGCCCCTTTCGTGTGCCGCATCGGGATGAATATTCTGAAACAGTCGGTTTCGAAATCTTTGGCCCCAATCATTCGGCCCTTTTCATTCCTGACATCGATAAGTGGAACCTCTGGAATATGAATTTGAAAGAGATGATTTCAAGGCATGATTATGTCTTTATCGATGCTACTTTTTACGATACAAATGAGCTCCCGGGCAGAAATATGGAAGAAATTCCTCACCCGCTGGTGATAGAAACCATAAGCGTGTTGAATGATTTGAATCCGGTGATGAAATCAAAGGTTTATTTCATTCACACCAACCATACAAACCCACTGGTAAATGAACAGAGTGAGCAGAGCGTTCATATTGAAAAGCAAGGGTTTAAAGTGGCGCGGTATGGCATGCAGTTTCAATTGTAAATGAGCAGGTTATAATGTGTATTTTTGATTCATTTCTTTGTGCCAATGAAAATACTTGATATCCTTGCCCGCCTCCTGCCATTGCCTTTGAATGCATTGGTTATTCTTTGTTTCTTCTTTTCCTTCTTCTTGGTCAAGTGCAATGAAAGCACCTTGGTCTCCATCGAAGGAATTGACTTGGTGGTCGGTTCGGATATGGCTGCCGAATCGGAACTTGGTGAATTTTTCAATCAGAACACTTCAAACAATGAAGAACTAGCACTGCCTCAGGGAGATGATCAGCCCATTTCCCCTCACCCTTTGGCCATCATTGCATTGTTGATGGCTGTAGCAGGGGTGATGATGGTGTTCTTGCCCTGGAAGCAGCGCAACCTCTTGCAAATGGTTCTTTCTATAATCGGGTTTCTTGCATTGCTGGCGTTGATTGTTTTATTCAAGCAGCAATACGCCGATTTGGGCTCAAACAGTGGGTCGGAATATCAGGAGAAGTTGTTGAAAGGGTTGAATTTCAAAATAGAAGCAGGCTTGGGGCTTATTTGGAGCATGGTACTATTTGCAGTGAATGGCTTGTTTTTAGGGTCATGCATGTACATTCAGAAGCAATATGCCAATGAAGAAAAGGTTCCGGATGCCTTGCAGAATGGAGACAATGAATCTGCAAATCAGTTGAACGTTTAAGGATGGATGCTGATGCTGAAGAAATGTCGTTTGCTCTCTCCTGGATTCAGCCCAATGATACCGAATTTATCAAAAACATCCCTTCTACTTCCTGCATAATCTGATGTTCCTTGCCAGGGCTCCAGGCATACAAAGGGGGCATTGGGTTTGCTCCAGATACCAAAATGGGGGAAATTCCCTTTATCAACGGTGAGGATGGTCCGATCCTCCTGGCGATTTCTCAAGTGAAAACGATTCGATTTAAGTTTGGTTAGTATGAAGGCATCTTTGTTGAAGATGTTGCTTGTTAGCATGATTTTTTTTCCATTGATGGCCTCCATTTTATCGTATCCGATAATGCCGTTCTCAAGTATTTGGCTGTCGTGCAATTCTGAGCGCTCAAATTCAATTTCGAACGCATCGATTGGGGAAGCATTAAAGGCAGGATGTCCTCCAATGGAGTAGGGCATCTTTTGATTACTCAGATTAATGACGGTGAATGACTGGAGTAGCATGTGACCTTCAAGTCGATATGAGATTTGCAGCTCAAATTCAAAAGGGTAACGCTTCAAAGTGTAGGCGTTTGCCTTGAGGCGAAAATTGATGTAGTGCCCGTCTTTTTCGTAACCTTGAAATGGAAGATCTCTGGCAAAGCCATGGTGTTCGATGAAATATTCCTGGCCATTCAATGAGTAACTGCCATTGAGCAATGAACCTACAAATGGAAAAAGCACTGGTGCATGGCGATTCCATATGTCCTCTTGCCCTTGCCATATATACTCTGTTCCAGTATTCTTGTCTTTTAAGCTGCACAATTCTGCGCCTAGTGCTTTGAACTCTGCCTTTAAGTACTGATTTTCTATGCTAAACACAATGTTTTCTTCCAAAACCAGTGCAATATTAAGCGCGCACACATTAAGTGTAAAGGCGGTTGTATCAAAAATTGTTATAAGTGATTAGTAGCCTTCAAAAAGGATATTTGGCCACCAGTGGCATTTGTCGTCCAAAGCCGAAAGCCTTATGGGAGATGCGGAGAATAGGGGCTGACTGGAAGCGTTTGTATTCATTCTGATCGATCATTTTTATGATTCTTCTTACAAGATCTTCATCATAGCCTGCTTCGATAATGTCACCGATGCCCAATTCATTTTCGATGTAATGGAAGAGTATCTGGTCCAGCAAATCGTACTCCGGCAGACTATCGCTATCTTTTTGGTCTGGCCTTAATTCTGCACTCGGTGCTTTCGTGAGAATGTTTTCCGGTACAATCACCTGACTGGCATTGATAAAACGCGCCATTTCATAAACCTGCGTTTTGTACAAGTCTCCTATGGGAGATAAGCCACCACACATGTCTCCATAAAGCGTGGTGTAGCCTACTGCTGATTCACTTTTGTTGCTCGTGTTCAAAAGAATGTTGCCAAACTTATTGCTCCATGCCATTAGAATAAGCGCTCTGCTTCTTGCCTGAATATTTTCTTCTGTGATATTGGGTGCCATTCCCTCAAAATGAGGATGCAATGTGTTGGAGAATGCGTCTACAGCATGCTGGATGGAAATGATTTCAAACGGACTGCCCAAATTTTCCGCGAGTTGTTGAGCATCTGTAATGGAACTTTCACTGCTGTATTTGCTCGGCAATAACAAAGCCTGTACGTTTTCTGCACCCAAGGCCTCTGCTGCCAAGGCATGCACCACTGCGCTGTCAATACCGCCCGAACTCCCCAGAACGGCTTTTTGAAAACCCATTTTTTGAAAATAATCACGTATGCCCATTACCAAGGCGTTGTGAATATGTTCGATATCGCGATCTTTCTCTTCTTTTATGGGTACTGAGAATTTTTCCAGAGAACGATTATAATCTGCCCGGTCTTCTTCAAAATGTTTGAGTCGATTGAGAATTTCACCCTCAGCAGAAATGAACATGCTCCCTCCATCGAATAAAATTTCGGTATGCGCCCCAACCTGGTTCACATAAATCAGAGGCAAGCCATAGTGCCTGGCGTTGTTTTGCATGCGCTCAATTCGATCTTCTACGTGATTATAGCTGTAGGGCGATCCACTCATGTTGATCATCAGATCAGGCTGCTGTCGGATCAGTTGATCCATCGGGCTGAGCCCGTATAGGCGAGGCTCATCCAAATTCCATAGATCTTCGCAAATGGTAACCGCTATGCGATGACCTTGAAATTCAAGGATGTTAAATTCTTTGGCCGGCTCGAAATACCGATATTCATCAAAAATATCATAAGTAGGGAGCAGCCCTTTGTGCATGACCTGAGCGATGCGACCTTTTTGAAGAAACACTGCGCTGTTGTATAGCGCCTTGCCTGCTTCAAGTTTACTTCTTGTCGGTGCCCCCAACAGAGCTGCTACCTCACCGGTATATGGCAATATGCGTTGAATCGCATCTTCACAACGATCAATGAAATGATCATACTCCAACATGTCTTTCGGAATATAACCGCAGATACTAAGCTCGGAGAAAACAACCAAATCCACGCCTTCTTTAGAGGCCAGTTGCAAGGAGGCAATAATCTTATCAGTATTTCCTTCTAAATCGCCAATAACAAAATTGACCTGTTCCGCACGGATGATCATATTACCTTAACCTTTAAAGAGGATTTTTGCTTGTTCGCCAGGAAATTTCTTCAAATCAGTGGTCAGAAAAACACCCCAACGTTCAAACTCACTACATTGATGTTGGCTTTGGTCTTTTTGTCTTTCACCAATAAATCGCTGAATGAATTCTCAACCCTAAAACCAGTATAAAGTGATGCATTCCCGGCCAAACTATATTCAATGCCAGCACCAATGATCACGGGAAAACGGATAAAGGCCGAACGATCATCAAATACCTCACCACTTTCTACATCTAGCAAATGGTATGCATCAGACTCATTGTCATTTGAAGATAAATTTAAATAGTCATCAGTGGGCTGCACGCCTTCCCAATCAGTTTTGGTATTGATCAAAAATCCGGGCGCAACACCAAATTGCCCCCAGTATGTGAGGTAACCAATTTCTTTGGTCCTGAACTTCATTGAAAGGGGGATTTGAAGATATTGATTCTTGTATTTAACCGATACCATGTTAAAGGTGTCAATCATTTGGTTTTTATCGATATCACTTGATTGTGCCATTGGGTTGTCAAATGAAAACCGATTGTGAACGTGGGTGAAAATAATTTCTGTGCTCAGTGCATAGGTTTTTTGAAAATTGAAATCACCCATGATCCCGTACGAATACCCTACGGCAAGGCCATCATTTTCTATATTCTTCGTATCTGCATTGGTCCACCCAAAGTTCAAGGCAGTTTTTAAGCCAAAACGAAACGCATTTGCGCTGCTCTGTGCCTGAACATGTGTGGCAATAGAAATAAGAAATGCAATAATTAAGACCCTGTTAAAGTTCATTAGATTTGTTGAATGTTTCAAGCAAAAGTGAGAAAAATAAATAACAACATGGGCGTTTTGGTCCCATTGATCGTACTGATATTTATCGTGTCCTCCTGCTCGAATAATCGGCATAAGGTTGATTTAAGCGGAATAGAGGTGAAAGTTGAACTCAAGCGTTTTGACCAAAAGCAACGGGCTGCTGAAGGGATGACATGGTTTAGCGAAATGAGGGAATTTGATCCTGATTTTTGCCAGTTGTTTTTGAATAATATCATTGGCGACATAACCGGTGCGGGAGCTTTGGCAACAGAAGAGGAAATGGCGCAGAATTACGCGGCGTTTCTTCTTCATGATGATGTGCAGGATTTACATGCCAAAGTAAAACAGGAGTTTGCAGATATGTCAGCGTTTGAAGAAGAGTTAAGTCAGGCACTCAAGTATTTTCGCTATCATTTTCCTGAAAGGAACCTGCCCGATTTTATTACTTTCATTGCGCCTTTCAGAGCGGCTCATCCCTACACGGATTCAATTGTGGGCATTGGCCTTGACATGTATTTAGGGGAAGATTATGAGCCATATTATCGTGCCCCCATGAATTTCCCGAACTATTTGGTTCGGAAGCTTGATCGCAAGTATATGCTCGCAAATACCCTACAAGCCATGGCAGCTGCCAGTTTTGATGAGCATATGAATCAACAGCGCCTGCTTGATGAAATGATTGCAGAAGGCAAAAGACTTTATTTCATCGACGCCCTTTGTCCGGATTTACCCGACTCCCTGAAAATTGGATATTTCAAAGGACAAATAGAATGGAGTCAAGAAAATGAATATCAAATATGGGAGCATATGGTAAGCAGCGGCATGCTTTACAACACGGATAAGAACTATTACATCCGATATTTGAATGATGGTCCTTTTACGGTCGCAAAAGGTGTTCCTCAGGATGCCCCACCCCGAATAGGGGCATGGCTAGGATGGCAGATTGTACGAGCGTACATGACAAGAAATGCAGAGGTTCACTTGTCTCAACTTATGCAGGAGCATGATGCCGATAAAATTTTAAAAGAATCAGCATATAGGCCTTAAATTTTTGCATGGCTTAATTGCGTGCAATCCGTGTTTGTTTCAAGGAGCCGGATTTCAAATTTCTATTGGTACGAGGTCCAGAAATACAAGGGCCTTCTTCGCATGCTTTAATTTAGTTCACAAATCGCCTGAAGGCATTTTGTTTTCTATCTGTTGATTCAATAGGGAGTTCCGTTATCGTGGGGGGCTAAGGCTGAAATTAAGCATATTGAATAGCCACTAACCCTTGAAAACAAACTTTGAAAAAAGATGTCTACGGCGGTAGATATATACCTGATGTGTTTTTATTTATGTACACATGGGATTATTCTCCATGAAAAAGTCTGAGCTCTCATGCACCTTTGAAGAAAAAAGCATGAAAAAACTCAGCATCGCAATCATTGCCCTGGTTGCTTCTTTATCTCTCCAAGCCCAGGATATGTACATTTTCGACGATTTTAGGACCATCCCATGGGGAACCCACAAAGACTCGGCTTTCGATTCAAATGGTGAACAAATAACATTTGTAAAGGCCAAGGGGGCAAATGGCAGCAATGCATGGGAGATCAGTGAAGATGATATGAATATCGGTACGGTGGTGATGGATCGAATCATTTACATCTTTACGGAAGAAGACCGATTCGAAGGGGTGCGAATGACCGGTGAAACCGCAAAGAGTTTTCACGAAATGAAGTACATCCTAATCTACAAATTTGGTGAGGCCAAGATCAAAGATATTCCCAATGGCGTTTTGTACTCATGGATCATCGATGGCGTGCGAATCAACTTAACGCTTAACACATTAACAGATTCATTTGTGGTAGAATTTGCGAGCGACTATGTGGTGAGCCAAAGCAGAAAAATTAACAGGAATATCAACGACTTCTGAGCGAGCTTCTTTTGCCCGCTTACTAACTACTTTTAATTCGTGGATGGAAAATTGGTTTTGGTTCCTACGCCCATTGGGAATTTGGGTGATATTACCTTTCGAGCGCTGGAAGTACTTAAGCGCTGTGATGCGGTATTGGCAGAAGATACCCGTGTAACTGGTAAGCTACTCGCTCATTTTGAACTTCGAAAACCCCTGTTCTCTTTTCATCAGCACAATGAGCACACAAAAGTAGATGCAATCATAGCTGAAGTATTGCAGGGCAAATACTATGCATTTTGCTCAGATGCCGGCACCCCCGGAATTTCAGATCCTGGATATTTATTGGTAAGAAAGGCATTGGATGCCGGAATCACCCCTGAGGTACTGCCTGGGCCTACCGCATTTGTTCCGGCTTTGGTTGCATCGGGTTTTAGTTGTGATCGTTTTGTTTATGAGGGCTTCTTGCCGTTGAAAAAAGGGCGGAGTTCTCGAATTCTTGACTGGAAAAATGAAACGAGAACGGTGGTGTTGTTTGAAAGTCCGCATCGAATTGCCAGGTTGATGAAAGAAATGGAGGAACTGCTTCAGCCCGAACGAAAAGCCGTGATCCATCGCGAGATCAGTAAAAAATTCGAAGAGAGATTGGACGGAAGCTTAACCGAGTTAAAAAATCTTACACAATCCAAAAGCCTAAAAGGCGAGTTGGTGGTTATTCTTGAAGGATGGAAAAAATCCTAAACGTACTTCAAAACCCATGGAGCGCAGTTTTATTGACACCATTATTGCTCTTCTTGTCTTGGCCGCCCCTCGGTCTTGGTTTCCCGTCTATGTTGGCATTGGTTCCCCTGTTGCTAATTGCCCGCCTAGAACTTAAAAAGTACCAATACTTTCTTATTACCTACGCTGCACTTTTTTTATTCAATCTACTCACCACCTGGTGGGTGAAGAACGCCAGTCTCGGTGGTGCTCTATTCATGCTGTTTGCCAACACAATGTTGATGTGTGTGCCTTTTCTTGGGTATCGTTTTACCTTAAAGCGCTTTGAACCCGGTAGAGCATTGATGGTTTTTGTCTTTTATTGGCTGGGCTTTGAGTATTTTCATTTCAACTGGGAAATTTCTTTCCCTTGGCTCACGCTGGGAAATCTTTGGGCAATGCATCCGGAATGGGTGCAATGGTATCAATACACCGGAGTGCTTGGTGGAAGTCTTTGGGTACTTCTCATCAATGTCCTTTTGGCCTATGCATTCATGGCTTCCCCATCGAAACGGGTGTTGTCCATGGTTGCGCTGATGATTATTATCCCCATGGTTTTCTCACTTTTTCAGTACCATCAATGGAAAGATGATCCCCGGGCGCAATCTTTAAGCGTAAGCATTATACAACCCAATGTTGATCCTTATGCCAAATTCAATGCCGGTGAAGAACTGATGCAAATTGAGCGTTTCGTTCAGCTTGCCGTGAGCAGGGCAAATTCCAAGGCCGATCTGTATGTATTACCTGAAACGGCCATTGTGGAGTATCTGGATGAAAATTGGATTGAAGATTTTCAAAGCATTCATCAGCTTCGTAAATGGTTGGCCACCAATCCAACTGCTCATTTATTGACCGGAGCGAGTACTTATCGTTTCTTTGACAATGAGGATGAGCGCAGCGTAACTGCTAGGCAATCATCGAACGGGAAATGGTATGACAGCTACAATACGGCCCTCATGATGAATCAAGATGGGGTGCAACAGACTTACCATAAATCCAAACTGGTGCCGGGTGTTGAGAAAATGCCTTATCCTGCCTTTTTCCGTTTTTTAGAGCCTTTGGCCATTGATATGGGAGGCATTACAGGCAGTTTAGGCAACAGCAAAGCACCTGTCGTATTTACCACCTCATCTAAAAATGCGGTGCTAACACCGCTGATTTGCTACGAGTCCATTTATGGTGAATACCTTACCAAGTTTGTACAAAAGGGCGCAAACTTACTTGCGGTGATTACCAATGATGGATGGTGGGGCAATACCCCCGGTTATAAACAGCACTTGCATTACGCCAGACTAAGGGCTGTGGAAAACAGAAGATACCTTATAAGAAGTGCCAATACAGGCATCAGCGCAATCATCAACGCAAGAGGCGATTTGTTGCAACGTACCAAATGGTGGGAAGATGACGTTATCAATGCTGATGTCAAATTGTTGCAATCCACAACGATATACACGCGTTTGGGCGACTACATCGGTCGATTCGCCTTATTTTTGGGCATCTTCTTTTTTCTTGGGGTATGGGTAAAATCAAAAGTGAACCGATAATCATTGCGCTGTTGCTGTTTTTCACAGCAATGGCTCCACAAGTTTGGGGTCAAATAGCTCCCGGTCAATGGCGGGTGCACTTGCCCTATAATGATGTCAATGACCTTGAAGAAAAAGGCG
>CAZYJD010000014.1:0-35990 GCA_964647785.1 uncultured Chitinophagaceae bacterium | reverse complement strand
CATACAATATGCTCTTAAAGAAAGACCTTCTTTTGGAGGGATGGTAATTGCCGCAAGCGAAGGAACTGAATTGGCGGGTGTGGTCGTTATTAACCAAACCGGTATGGACGGTTACATCCCGGAGAACATTCTTGTTTACATTGCTACCGCAGCCGACAAAAGAGGGCGGGGCATAGGGAAGGCGCTGATGGATGAAGTGCTTCGTTACTGCAAAGGCAGCATCGCACTGCATGTGGAGCCATCGAACCCGGCGAAAAAGCTGTATGAAAAGTATGGCTTCAGCAACAAATACCTGGAAATGCGCCTTCAACGCTGATGATGTTGCATTGGGCAGACGCGCTCATTTTTACAGCCTATATGTTGGCTGTTCTTGGGGTCGGGTTCTATTTTCATAAGAAAAACCGCGATCAAAAGGATTATTACATCGGAGGCAAAGGCATCGGAAGCACGCATGTGGGCCTTTCCGTTGTGGCAACCGATGTAGGCGGAGGATTTTCCATTGGTCTGGGAGGTTTGGGCTTTGCGATGGGGATCTCAGGAAGTTGGATGCTCTTCACCGGATTGGTTGGGGCATGGCTCAGCGCAGTTTTATTGATTCCGAGGGTCTATCCATTGGGAAGAAGCAAAGGACTGTTCACCTTTCCTCAACTTTTAAAGGAGTACTATGGTCCGAAAGTAGCTTTAGCTGCCGGCATTATTTCATTCATAGGATATCTGGGCTTCACTGCTTCTCAGCTCCTCGCTGGCGCCAAATTGGCCGTTGGAACTTTCCCTTCTCTGGATCTCAAATGGGCCATTATAGCAATGGGGTTCATAGCGGTTGCTTACACAGCTTTTGGAGGAATCAAGGCAGTGATTTATACCGATACATTTCAATGGATTTTGTTGATGTTGGGGCTGATAGGGATCGGACTTCCCCTCGCATATCGGGAAGCCGGTGGTTGGGAAATGATCAGGCAAAGCCTACCCGCCGACTTCTTTAAACTGAACCACCTGTCTTGGTCGCAAGTCATAAATTGGGCTGTAACCATCATTCCCATTTGGTTTATTGGCATGACCCTTTATCAGCGAATCTTTACCTGCCGTACTGAAAAAGACGCAAAAAAAGCCTGGTTCATCGCGGGAATATTTGAATATCCGTTGATGGCATTCATGGGTGTTGGCCTTGGTTTATTGGCACGCGTTTGTGCTGAACAGGGTCTGTTTGCTCCCCTGGGTTTTACCGGTGCTGCCGGGATTGATGCAGAATTGGGCATGCCCATGTTGCTAAGAAGCATTTTGCCTGTCGGATTGATGGGGCTGATGCTTTCTGCCTATTTCTCTGCCATCATGTCTACGGCAGATAGTTGCTTGCTGGCAGCTTCAGGAAACTGGGTTACGGATATTGTTAATTTTGGCAAGCAGCGCAATGGGTCCATTCGATCCACTCAATGGGCAACCCTCATCATCGGGCTTTTGGCCATTCTCATTGCGAGCGTAATGGAGAGTGTGCTGGAACTCATGTTGCTCTCCTATTCTTTCATGGTGGCGGGCTTACTCGTGCCAACCTTGTACATGCTTTTTCATCGAAAACCCCATCCCATTGCTGCCCTGTTTGCTATTTTTGTCGGGGGAATCAGTACCCTTTTATTCCAGTTTTCCGGGATTCAAATTCCCTTTGAACTCGATCCCATCATCCCCGGGTTGCTACTCTCCTGGCTTGGATTTTCAATAGCTACCCTCTTCATTAAAAAAATGTCATGGCCTACATCAAACTGAACGAAAACAGCCTAAGGAAAAACTATCTTTTCTTAAAAAGAGCTTTCGAAAAAAACCATAAACACTGGGGCGTTGTGGTGAAACTTCTCTGTGGCAATAAAACTTATTTAGAGGCCGTTGCCCGCCTCCATCCTGATGAAATTCACGATTCGCGTATGAGCAATCTGGAGAAAATGAAGGAAATAGCCCCGGATATACAAAGGGTTTATATCAAGCCGCCTCCGATTAATAGCATCAGGCGATTGGTGCATTGTGCTGATGTGAGTTTCAATACCCATATACGCACCATCCGAAAGATCAATGAGGAAGCAGGGAAACTAGGAAATATCCACAAAATATTGATCATGGTTGAGCTAGGCGACCTCCGCGAAGGCGTGATGGGTGAAGACCTCATCTCATTTTATCGGGAAGTTTTTGAATTGCCACACATCCAAGTCATTGGCATTGGTGCCAATCTCAATTGTCTCAATGGCATCCTCCCTTCTTACGACAAGCTGGTTCAGCTGAGCTTGTACAAAGAATTGCTCAATGCCCGATTTGGATCGAATGTTCAATGGGTTTCCAGCGGTTCTTCCATCACATATCCGCTCATCTCGCGCAAACAGGTGCCCAAAGGCTGCAATCATTTTCGCATTGGTGAGACTTTGTTCTTTGGCAACGACATTTATGAGCAAGAACCTATTAAGCACATGAAACAGGATGTTTTTACCCTTTTTGCAGAAGTGATTGAAGTGCGACAAAAACCCATGGCTGCTACGGGTGAACAAGGCAGCAATCTGTTAGGTGAAACCCCTGAAATAGAGCCTGAATGGGTGGGGGAAGAAGGGCTAAGGATCATTTTAGACGTGGGTGTTTTGGATGTAAGCCCTAATGACTTGGTGCCCCTTGATCCGGATGTAGAAGTGCTTGGGAGCAGCTCAGATATGATGGTGGTACACCTCAAGAAAGAACGAGAAATCCGCTTGGGCGAAATGTTTCGCTTCCGACCCAATTACACCGGGGTGCTTGCATTGATGAATTCTGAGTACATCGAAAAACGCATTGCACCTTTGAATGAATAAGGTATAATTAATCTTGGCGGCACTTTAGGCATGAGTGGTTGTTGTATTTTTGCACCGTGGTGAACAGGTTTTTTGCCGTGCTTGTTTTGTTTTGTGCGCTGAATGCAAGTGCACAAATACTCCCTAATTACGGGGGGCAGCGAAGTGGTTTGTCTGCCTTTTCTTTTCTTAAAAATGAAATGAGCCCTCGTTCAGCAGGACTTGCCGGAGCTTCTGTTTCCTTGAATGGTGACGGATATTCCGCAGCGGTGAACCCTGCATCATTTGCAGAGCTGGAGGCCCCTCAGCTTTCATTGGCTCATTTAAGCGCCGGAGCGGGCATACAACAATCATACATCAGTTACGCCCGTAAATTGGCCAATGAAAACGTATTGGCAGTAACTGTAAATAGCATGAACAGTGGTGCCATGAAAGTTAGAACAGAATTTCAGCCGGAAGGAACAGGTGAGCTGTTTTATGTGGGTTATCACGCTTTGGGCCTTAGTTATTCTGCCCGCTTATCGGAGATGTTTTCCGCTGGCATCAGTATGAATTACTTGCTTGAACAAATTGCCGGATTTAACAATCATGCGCTTACTGCAGATATTGGTTTCTTGTATAAGACAGATTTTAAGGACCTTCGGTTTGCAGTGGTTTTGCAACATTTTGGAGGCAATACCAGCCTGAGTGCAAATGAGATCAAAGTGGAATACAATCGCAATGGAATCTTGTTGGAACAATATACCGTACCTACGGTATTTCGCATGGGCTTGAGCATGGTGCCATGGGAAAAAAATGGCAGAAAATTGCGCGCCCTCGCTGAATTGCGCCATCCGAACGATAACTCCGAGAACATCAGACTTGGTGTGGAGTACGATCTTAAAAAAATGATTCAACTTCGTGCCGGCTACAAAATCAGTGTGAAGGATCAAAACTGGCCTGCATTTGGGTTGGGATACCGCATGAACACTTCAGGCCGCCCACTCATGTTGTCATATGCGCTTAATCCCACCAATCATATGGGAATGCAACATCATTTTGGATTAAATTATGAATGGAGTGCCAATGAGCGTTAACTGGAAGCTTATCGTTATTTCGTCCGTGTTGCTGTTTGCATGTGATGGATACTTTGGAAAAAAGACCTCACTCGACTTCATTGAGAAACCGGAATTCCAAGCGCGCGAGGTGGCCTATGTACCCATCTTGCCCTTTTGGCAGGGGGTGGAAGAACCCAGCGATGTATGTGCAGGATTTGATGAGCTGTTTTATGTGGTGGATGCCGCCAAAGAAGAGGTGATCTGTTTCGACGAAGCAGGGAATGTATTGGGAAGAAAACAAGTGCAAGGTGCCAGTACGGTGGTGCAAGACCGCAAATTTGACCTGATGGTCTGCGGAACCATCAACCGAGATATCAATGGGGTGATGTATGAATTGCCATGCATTTATCGACTCAACCTTCAGTCTGGCAATTCCTATGGCTTGAATGATGCCACCTTCACTTCAGAGGTGGTGCATCCATTCTACTATACTGCCAATTTCAGCTTATCGGATGCCGATGTTCGCTTTGGTAAAATTGCGGTATTGGCAGACAATAGTTATTACATCAGTCGCATAGGACCTGATAAAAACCCGAATAAGCTCGGGGGGCCGGATGATGCAGTTTTGTTGTTCAATGCTCAAGACCAATTTGTCACCCCTATTGCAGTGTCTACTTCGGGTGGATTTTATCGTGATTTTTTCAAGCGGCCTTCTGGCATGGCTTCTTTTGTTCAACCACCACAGGTAACTGCAACCAATAGTAGAAATTTTATTTACACATCTCTGTCTGACGATAATGCACTGAAAGTTCAAATCATAGACTTCATTGAGACGGATTTTGGAAGCAGCTATGAGCCCAGAGTCCTCATTACAGGTGACACCACTCAGGCCAATGATTTTCTTGCAACGCCCTATCGTTTTGATCAGCCGGTGAGCGTTAGTTTGAGTGGCGATGGCACCAATTTTATTTTTGTGGCCGATCGCATGAAAGATTCGGTTTACCTGTTCACCGTATCTGGCTTGGAAGGGGTGAAACCACCACCCGGTAGTACAGAAAAAAAATACATCAACGTTTCTTTTGGCGGCAGAGGGCAGGGCTTGATGCAGTTTCACGAACCATCAGCTGTGGCGTACCGCAGAAATATTTTATACGTGGCCGACCGAATGAATGGACGCATTTGTCGCTATAAGCTCACCACGGATTTCCGTTGATCGGGGCGCTTCTAATTAATTTGCAACCTTTTAATTGTTTTCTCGACCAAAGTGTATGAAGTACTTCGCCTTATTTTTCTTTTCACTCATTGGTTTTCATGTGCATTCGCAAATGTATTTTCCACCGGTTTCCAGTGGCGATTGGGAGCGCATTGAACCCTCCCAATTGGGTTGGTGTATAGAAGAAATTCAGCCCTTGTACGCTTTTTTAGAGCAACAAAATTCCAAAGCCTTTATTCTATTGAAGGATGGTAAAATCGTGCTCGAGAAATACTTTGGTAGCTTTCAGCAGGATAGCATATGGTATTGGGCATCTGCCGGTAAAACCCTCACGGCCTTTATGGTGGGCATGGCACAACAAGAAGGATATCTTACTTTAGATGATCGCACCTCTGATTATCTCGGTACGGGATGGACCCAATGCCCTCCGGATAAGGAGGCAATGATTACCATTCGGCATCAATTGAGCATGACCACAGGTTTGGATGACGGGGTGCCTAATTCTGATTGTACCAACGATAGTTGTTTGCAGTATCTGGCGAATGCCGGCACACGCTGGGCCTACCACAATGCGCCTTATACCTTGCTCGATCAAGTGGTGGAAGCCGCAGTTGGGCAATCGCTCAATCGCTATCAAATTCAAAAACTTAGATCCACCATTGGTCTGAATGGGGCATTTTTTTCATTAGGGAATAACAATGTTTATTTCAGCACCGCAAGAAGCATGGCGCGTTTCGGTTTGCTGGTTTTGAACAAAGGCGTTTGGAACAATGCCATATTGATGACTGATACAGCCTATTTCCGTCAAATGACCAATGGTTCGCAGGCGATCAATCCTTCATACGGCTATTTGTGGTGGTTGAATGGCAAGAGTCAATTCATGCTGCCGGGACTGCAATTCCGTTTTCCGGGACCAATGATGCCAAATGCCCCTGCTGATATGATTTCAGCGCTGGGTAAAAATGGCCAAATCATAAATGTTGTGCCATCACAGAACATTGTTTGTGTCCGAATGGGAAATGCACCCGGCGAAGGAGACGTGACCCCCCTTCTAAGTGATTCCATCTGGCAACGACTCAACAAACTTATTTGCACCAGCGCGAATGCAAATGCCTTGAGTATTGAGCGCACTCAGGTGTACCCCAACCCAACTAGCAATCACATTAACTTGTCGCATAAGTATGCGTCACAAATTGAACTCATCGATCCATTAGGACGTGTACTGGAAACAAAGCTTTTGGGTTCCGATATGTTGGATGTTCAGAACTTAAAAGTAGGGATGTATTTGCTTCGATACCGGCATGAAGGACAATATTTTCAGGCGCGGTTCATAAAAATTTGATTTTCCGTTTACTTCCTCATCACGAAGTGGAATGAAGATAAAAAACATTCCATGCATCAAAAAATCTTCTATCCATTTCTGCTGGTCCTCTTGTTAACCAATTTGGTTCAAGCCCAAAGTATCACTGCAAATGTTTCTGCCGGTGGTGAAAATCTGAGCTACGCAACCATTCATATTTATCGAGGGAGTAATCGTGTTGCATCACTCATTACGGATGACAAAGGAGCGTTTAAAATTGCGCTGGATACTGGTTGGTATCGCTGTGAAATTCTGTATGTAGGCCACCTCAAAGAAGTTCGCAAGATTCACGTTTCGGGCGATGAAAAAGCAAACTTTATTTTAAAAGAGGATGAACGGAAAAAAAAGGAATTGCCCGGAGTTTCAGAGCACAAAAGTGTACGCGCTGAACGTACTTACGACGAACCTGAATATGCACCGGAAGTAGATGAGGTGCGTGACGTTGCATTTAAAAGTTTATCGAGAGGAAGCAGCGGAGAAGGAAGAGTTGGCGCAACTACTTCCACACCAGATACCAAGGCCTCATTGAAGCCCGACATGCCCATTAGGCCGGAAATTCAGCCCCAAGCTGGATCGCTTACTGCCGGTGAAATCAACGATTTTTCGAGATGGAAACTATGGAATGACCTCAATGAAGGAGAGCTGGAGCAGTACAGGATGGAATGGAATACCGCTGCCGGGAGGCGATATGGCCTTCAATTGACCAATCAAGACGGCCTCCCGCTTGCTGATTTTTGGGTTTTACTGATCCATAAAAGTGGCGATACCCTATGGCAATCCAAAACAGATAACACCGGCAAGGCAGAGCTTTGGTCGGGTTTGAATGAAGTACAGGGCAGTACCATTCTGGAAAAAGATCTGCAGCTTTTGGTGATTGGTCGGGCCAGTCGGCATAAAATAAATCGACCCAAAGAGATAACACAGGGCATGAATGCACTAAGCATTGATATTAAATGCAATCAAAGCACCCAAGTAGATATAGCCTTCGTGGTGGATGCCACGGGTTCAATGGGCGATGAAATTGAGTTCCTGAAAACGGAGTTAAACGATGTTATTTTTCAGGCGAAGCAGGGCAATCCTGAAATGAATATGCGTTTTGCTTCGGTATTTTATCGTGATCACGGTGATGAATACCTCACCCGCCAACAAGATTTCACCGAAGTGCTTTCGGAAGCACAGGCATTCATCTCCATGCAGAATGCAGCGGGCGGTGGCGATTATCCAGAAGCGGTGGAAGAGGCAATGGATGTTGCGGTGAATTCATTGACTTGGAGCCCTTCGGCAAGGGCGCGCATGCTGTTTTTGGTGTTGGATGCTCCGCCTCATAACAATCCCCATATTCAGAAAAGACTTCAATCCATGGCGAGAAACGCATCTGCAAAGGGCATCCGAATTGTGCCTGTGGTTGCCAGTGGAATCAACAAAAGTGCAGAGTATCTGCTGAGAAATATTGCACTCGCCAGCAATGGGACGTATGTTTTCTTAACCGATCATAGCGGTATTGGAGCGCCGCACATGAAACCCAGCACCGATACTTTCTCCGTTGAAAGCCTCAATGCCTTGTTGGTTCGTCTTGTAAAACAGTACACCTATCAACCAGATTGCAGTCAGCAGCTCAAGGATGAGCTCATCAATTCTGCCGCCAACGACAGTTTGCTGAGTATGGATCTGCCTGCAACCAATAACGATACAGCTTTAATGGCCTCCAATGATAGCCTTCGGCCAATACCTTCTAAGGGCATTCAGATGCAATGGAAATACTATCCCAATCCCTGCCGTGGCATGCTAACCGTTGAGGCTGATGGAGTGCAGTCAGAACAAACCCTTTACATCACAGATTTCAGTGGAAAACTCATCCGAACCATTGAATTCCGTCCTGAAATATCCCGTGTTCAGATTGATTTGCGAGCTTATGCCTCTGGGATCTATCTGTTGCGATATCCTTCAGGTGATCATTGGATTAGCAAGAAGTTTGTGCTCATACGTTGAGTGCTTCTTTGCGAAGTGGTTTGCCTGTATCGGAAAAAGGAAGTTCATTGCAATACTTGAGCTGTCGCGGTTTGTGGTAAGGTGAAAACAGCGCTTCAGGAGGGAAGTTCTCCAGAGGTTGGAGTCCCTCAAGCAAAAGTACCACCCGTTCGCCCAGTTTTTCATCAGGCCTTGAACTGATCATGTAACGTCTGCCGGGGGCGTATTTGGCCATCCAATCGGAAAGTTCCTGTTCTACCAATTCAGGCTGAACTTTCACTCCACCTGTATTGATGACAAAATCGGTTCGGCCCACAAATCGAAATTTGTTGCCTTTTATTTCAACCTGATCGTGGGTTTGTATCCAATGTCCGAGGGTAACGGCACCTTTTATTCTCAGACAATCATCTTCACCCTGATCGATTTGATTGCCCGGCAACACATCAAACCAAGCCGATGCCTCTGAACCATTGATTCGCCTCAATGCAATATGCGAAGCTGTTTCAGTCATGCCATAAGTGTGGTATATGTTCGGTTTTAGAACTTTAAGTTGTTTCTCAAGAGGTGGAGAGATACCCGTACCCCCAATTAAGATGCAACGGAACCGATTTAGTTTCTGTATCGATTCATGGTCTTCCAGAATCTCTTCCAATTGCAAGGGAACAAGGCTGCAAAGCTTGTAATTGTGCACAGGATCCAATGAAAGCATCGGATTCGAGCTGGCTTCGAGATAACGACAATTCCAGTTAAAAAGCATCGAGCGAACCAAAACCATTGCTCCACCTGTTTTTTCTGCAGGTAAACAACACAGGCTGTTTTCCTCTGGTCCCAGTTCTAGGTAATACCTGCTCATTAATGCAGAAGTTTCAAGTTGCGTTCGTTCCAGAATAATTTCTTTCGAAGCTCCTGTAGAACCTGAGCTCATGAATGAAAAAGAACCATTACCTGACATCCATTGCTTACATATTTCCGGTATTCCGCGATGTTTGCTGTTTGTGATTTCACTCCATGGAATGAAATCTCCATTGAGTAAAAGTCCTTTTTCAGATGGTTTCATGCAGGGCGCCTAAAAATGCTTCAATTTCTCTATCAGAATTGTAGATATGGGTTGAAACACGCAGACAGTTGATGTTGTTTTCAGGTACTTGACGAATGATAAATCCTTTCTGACGCAAATTTTTGTAAACTTCTTTGTAGTTCGCATGGAGGGGGATAAAAGAGACAACCCCTGCCCTTGATTGTGTTTCTTTCGGGCTAAGAACTTTCACTTTTTCTTTCATTCCTTCCAGTCCATGGTGAAGCATTCCACTCAATTCGAGCAGTCGCTCTGCGATTCGTTTTTTGCCAATTTTTTCATGAAATTCAATCGCTGTTCGCATTCCGCGGTAAAGGGCAGCATTTTGTGTTCCATAAAAATAGCGGTGGGCACTGTCCACATAACCTTTGAATTCTGGGGGGGTGCTGAGCAAATTCCAGCCTTTGTCGGTGTAACCTCCCACTTGCTGGGTTTGGATAATGGATTGCATGTCGGACTTGACATACAGAAATCCTGTTCCCTTGGGGCCAAGCATCCATTTATGCCCACAACTGGCATAGGCATCGCAACCCAGTTCGCGTAAATTTATATCGAGTGAACCCGGGCCATGTGCCCCATCGATCAGGCTGAATATGCCTTTTTCAGAGGCCAGTGCGCAAATTTCTTTGATGGGCAACACCTGCCCGGTGGTGCAAGGCATGTGTGGCACCGCCACAATTTTCGTTTTGCTGGTAATACTCTTTTGAAAGTTTTCAAATGTTTCTTCGGCGGTTGCACCCAGTTTCATGATTTTGGGCTGCAGTCCTCGCATATGCATTTGCTGCAACCATGGCATGGCGTTGCCAACGTGCTCATGTCCGGTTAAGATCACTTCTTCACCAATCTTAGCCGGAATACCATTGGCGGCTATATTGATTCCTTCGGTAACATTATGGGTGAGTGCAATTTCCTTTTCTTCAACCCCCAGGTAACGCGCCCAGGCTTTCAGGAGCTCTTCCTTTTGTCCACCGTATCTGCCATTTTCTTCAATAAGGTCCATTTCATCTTTCACCGCACGAATAACCATTTCAGGTGAAGGTCCCATGGTGCCGTTATTGAGGTACACCGGATCTTTTCGAAGGGGAAATGCCCGGCGTATTTTTTTCCAGCTGCTATCGGCTTCTACGCGAACAGCAGCTTGTGTATGCTCATTTCCAAGTGGCCAAATTGCCCCACCCAGCAGAGCCATGCCTCCCGATTTTAGAAAAGATCGTCTTTGCATATCCAAAAGTAAACAAAGCCAACCATTTGATCGGGCCATTTACCTTCCGACATGCAGGCGTAATAAAACAAGGGTTTTATCATTGATTCAGGCCGCTATTACTGCCCGATCTGCTATTTTTTCAATTAAATTCGCAATCCGAAAAAAGATAAAGAATATGAAACACTTGCTTTGCTTTTCACTCATTTCAATTCTGAGCTTGCCATTGTTTGCTCAGAATTCTAAAAATCAGGGATTTAAGGTGTTTTCTTGTGGCGATGATACCGTGTATAGTGGGGAATTTTGGCGCATCTTTAACAAGAATAAAAAAGATGAAGAAAAGCCCTCCCGCTCGGAAGTGGAGGAATACCTCGATCTGTATGTGAAATTCAAACTAAAGGTAAATGAAGCATACGCCAGGGGAATGGATACCAATAAGGCTTTTATCAGTGAGTTAAGTGGCTATAGAAGTCAGCTGGCCCAGCCTTATTTGACAGATAACGAAGTAACAGAGAAGCTCATTGATGAAGCATATGAACGCATGAAATTTAACCTTCGGGCCAGCCATATCATGGTTGCACTAGATGCTACTGCTTCTGTCGAAGATACCCTCAAAGCTTGGGGTAAGATTCAGTCGTATTACGCTCTCTTACAAAAAGGAGCAAATTTCGACAGCTTGGCATATGCTGTATCTGAAGATCCCTCTGCACAAGGCAGTCCAGGCTCTCGCGGATATCAGGGAGACCTGGGTTATTTCACAGCTTTTCAAATGGTTTATCCTTTTGAAAGTGCAGCATACAACTTGAAGACAGGTGAAATTAGCACGCCAGTTAGGAGCTCTTTTGGCTACCATCTCATTAATTTAAAAGACCGTCAACCGAATGTGGGCGATATCAAGGTAGCACACATCATGATACGTTTTAACAAAGAGGATGAAGTGGCCGAAGCCAAAGAGAAAATAGATGCCATTTACAAGAAAGTATTGGAAGGCGTTGCTTTTGAAGATTTGGTAGAACAGTATACCGAAGATTTCAGTTCAAGGGCCAGAGGAGGCCAGTTGAACTGGTTCAGTTTCACCACGGCCAATATACCGGAAGTGTTTCGCGAAACAGCCTTTGCACTTCAAAACGATGGAGATGTTTCGGTTCCGGTAAAGTCTGAGTTTGGTTGGCATATCATCAAAAGGGTAGAACTGAAGCCCATGGCTGAAAAAGATGACATGCGTGAAATGTTGAAGGTTAAAATTTCAAGAGATGGACGAAGTCGCATCAACAAGGAAGCAGTTCTCAGCCGAATCAAGAAGGAAAATAATTTCATCGAAGAAAAAGAAGCTTTTGAGGCTTTCAGAAAATGGGTGGATGGCAGCATCTTAACCGGAAGTTGGAAGCGCCCCGAAAATTTTGATAGCTCAGGATTGCTGTTCAGTATTGCAGGAAACCCATTCACATATGGCGACTTTGCCTCTTACATCGAACGCACACAAATGAGACGCCAACAAAGCGATTTCAATGGTTTGCTTTCCACCATGTACAATGAGTTCACGGAGAAAAGCAACTTTGATTATGAGGAATCCATTTTAGAGCAGAAATATCCTGAGTTCAGATACCTCATGCAGGAGTACCGCGACGGGATACTTTTGTTTGAATTGACCGATCGTGAAGTTTGGAGCAAATCTGTGCAAGATACCGCTGGTCTGGAAGCATTTTTTGAAGCACATCGCGGCCAATATCAATGGGGAGATCGCGCAAGGGCGATCATTTATCAGTGCAACAGCGATAAAGTGGCGGCAAAGGTGGCCAAGATGTGCAAGAAAGGTAAAGACCGCAGCATTATCCTGGCCGAGTTGAATGAAAAAGACCCACTGGCGGTTAAATCTGAAGCGGGTCTCTATGAAAAAGAAAAAAATGAACACCTCAATACCGTTCCATGGGAGACAGGCATCCATCGTTCTGTACATAATGGAAAACATGTGGTGGTTCATATATTGGGGTTGAAAGGGCCCGAAGCGAAGGAACTAAACGAGGCATTGGGCTTGGTTACTTCTGATTATCAAAATGAACTGGAGGCGGCCTGGATCGAAGAATTAAGAAAGAAGTATCCGGTGTACATCCAGCCAAATGTGGTGGATCAGTTGCTTAAACTTTGAAGTGAGCCGAATTAGCATCTTTCATCTGCTTTTAGTCTTGCTCTTATTCCCTGCAGCCTGCAAGAATCAGAAACCGGAGGAAGAATTAGAGGGCACCATCATCGCAAAAGCGGGCCAAAGGGTACTCTTATTAGAGGATATTCCTTCTTATTTGCTTGAGAATGTAAGCGGCAACGACAGTGTTCAGGTGGTTCAGAATTTTGCCCTGCAGTGGATCAAACGGCAGGTGTTGGCCTTAAAGGCCAGCAAGCAATTGTCTGAAGAAGAGAAGGATAAATCAGAAGAGTTGGAGGAGTATTTACAAGACTTGCTCATATTCGAATACCAGTCTAAGCTCATGAATCAATTGCTCGACACCCAAATATCTTTGCAGGCGGTGGAGGATTACTATGAGTTGAATAAGGATAATTTTGAATTGACCGAAAATATTGTCAGACTCATCTTCTTCAAATTGCCTTTAAGCTTGAAATCAAGGGATCGGCTTTGGGTAGATTTTCGAAGGGGCAGGCCAGAAGACATAGAAAAACTGAGCCTTTTGGCTGCTAGAAATGGAGGAAATTTTTATCTCGATGATAACAATTGGCTGCGCTTTAGCGATATACTAAAGGAAATACCCATTGTCACTTATAATCAAGAGTTGTTTTTGAAAAACAATGAATGGATCCGCCTATCTGATGACGAATTTGATTACTTTGTACGCATCTCAGAATTCAGAATAAAGAATAGCACTTCACCATTTGAGTTTGAGAAAGAGCGCATTCATCAGATTTTATTGAATAGAAGAAAGCGAACCTTGATGGATAGCATGGAAAAGAAAATGCTCAAATCAGCTTTGGACGAAGGAGAAGTAACATTATTAACCCATTGAAATGAAGCCATTCAAAACCATATTCATTCTCATATTAACCATGGCTCCATCGGTGCTTTTGGCGCAACCAAAGATCATCTTGGAAGAAGTTGTGGCCGTAGTAGGGGAGTATCCACTTTTCACCAGCGAGTTGGAGGCTGAATACTTCCAGATGAAAATGCAATATGAAGATTATGAAGGAGATCTGAAGTGCCATGTACTTGATCAGCTGCTCACACAAAAATTGCTGCTCCAGAAAGCCGATATTGACTCAATTGTAGTGGATGAAAATCGCGTTGAATCTGAAATAGAAAGGCGTTTGCGCTTTTATGCGCAGCAAATTGGTGGCGAAGATGCGCTCGAAAAATATTTGGGTAAAACCATCCTTCAATACAAAGAAGAAATTCGCGACCGCATCAAACAGCAAATGCTTGTTGAAGATACTCGAAATCAGTTGCTGAGCGATGTGAAAGTATCGCCAACAGAGGTCAGAAAGTTTTTTAGTGAAATACCCAAAGATAGCCTTCCATTGTTTGATGCCGAAGTAGAGGTAGGGGTGTTATTGATCAAGCCCGAGGCAAGTGAATACGCGCGCAAATACGCTTTTGAAACCATTAGCAAGTTAAGAGAAGAAATCATACGTGGAGAGCGAGACTTCGATATTTCAGCCTCTGTTTACTCAGATGATCTTGGATCCAGGGTGCAGGGCGGGGAGCTTGGTTACTTTGGCAGAGGACAAATGGTTCCTGAGTTTGAAAGGACTGCATTCCGACTGAAAGCGGATACCATATCTCCAATCATTGAAACGGAGTTTGGTTATCACATCATGAAGCTTATTGATCGCAAGGGTGAGAAAGTAAATGTACGACATATTTTGATCAAGCCAAAGGTGGTGAGCAGTGATCTCGATGCCGCTCGTAAAAAGCTTGAGGAGGTGGTCGAACGCGTTAAGAAAGGTCAGCTCGATTTCTGCAAAGCTGTGCAGGAATACAGTGCCGATGATTACACCAAACAGAACTGTGGCTTTTATATGGATCCGTCTACAGGCGTAAATAAAATGGAATTAAAAGTGCTTGAACCGGATGTGGCCCTTGTTGTGAAAGATATGAATCCGGGCAATTACAGCGAGGCACTGCCCGTTTCTATGCCCGACGGAAGTACTTATTTTCGCGTTCTGTATCTAAAATCAGAAAGTCCACCTCATAAAGCCAATCTCAAAGATGACTATCAAAAAATACAGGCATTTGCATTGGAAAGAAAAAAGCAACAAACATTGGATGACTGGGCAGCAGATTACAGAAAGTCAACCTATGTTAGAATTGATCAACGATATAAAGATTGTTTGGAAGTAGAAAAATGGATCAGCAAGAATTAACAAATATCATGAAAGACGATGTGGCCGCGGCCGATTCTCTGAAAGAAACGGTAGAAAAACTGCAGCGTGAAATAGGGAAGGTTATTATAGGGCAAGAAGATGTAATCCGAGGTGTGATAACCTCTATCTTGTGCAATGGCCACAGTCTCCTAATTGGGGTGCCAGGATTGGCTAAAACACTCTTAATTAAAACAATAAGCGAGGTGCTCGACCTGAGTTTTAACAGAATACAGTTTACTCCAGACCTCATGCCTTCGGATATTACAGGTTCGGAAGTGTTGGATGAGCAAAAGAACTTCCGCTTTAGCCGGGGCCCCTTGTTTGCAAATATTGTTTTGGCCGATGAGATCAATAGAACTCCTCCAAAAACACAGGCGGCACTTCTGGAAGCTATGCAGGAAAAAAATGTAACCGTTGGCGGACAGATGCATGCCCTGCCTGCCCCTTTTTTCGTATTGGCTACTCAAAACCCAATTGAACAGGAAGGAACCTACCCATTGCCCGAAGCACAGCTCGACCGTTTCATGTTCAATATTGTGCTCGATTACCCGAGTTTACAAGAGGAAATAGCCGTGGTAAAATCCACCACGGGTGAGACAAAAGCAGATTTACAAAAGGTGATCGGAGCGCGTGAAATTTTGCAGTTTCAGCAAACGGTTCGCAAAGTTCCTGTGGCAGATAATGTTTATGAGTATGCCGTGCGTTTGGTTGCCAAAACCCGTCCGGGTAGACCCGAGGCAGATGCCAAGGTGAATGAATATCTGAATTACGGCGCCGGCCCAAGAGCCAGCCAATATCTCATTATAGGTGCAAAATGCAACGCCTTGATGAATGGCAAATACGCACCCGATATTGAAGATGTGAGAGCCGTTGCAGAGCCTGTTCTCAGACACCGGATTGTGAAAAACTACAAGGCCGAAGCCGAGGGATTGAGCGTTGACGAAATCATCCGCTCCATTCTGTAAGCGTACCCAATTTTTAAACAAATCTCATTGACTGATGATGAAACGAAACGTTCTACTCATTCTTTGTTCCCTGTGCTTGGCAATGCCTGCTTCAAAGGCCCAAAACAGATCAGAACAACTGGGTTCGGCAGAAATACTTCACCGGTTGCACAAGCTCGGAAACACATCAAAGGTGCTCTATTTAGCAGCCCATCCGGATGATGAAAATACCCGTTTGATCAGTTGGTTAACCAATCACCTCCATACCGAAACAGCCTATTTGTCGCTGACCCGAGGAGATGGGGGACAAAACCTCATAGGACCCGAGCTGCGGGAGGCATTGGGCGTTATCAGAACCCATGAACTCATGGCGGCCCGCCGAACCGATGGGGCCAGACAGTTTTTTACAACCGCCAATGACTTTGGGTATTCCAAATCTGTTGAAGAAACCCTGAAAATCTGGGATGAAGAAAAAGTTCTCCATGATATGGTGTGGGTCATCCGTAATTTTCGTCCTGATCAAATCATTACGAGATTCTCTCCTGAAATCGGTCCGCGCGCAACTCATGGGCATCATACTGCATCGGCCCAGTTGGCTCTAAAAGCAGTTGAAATGGCAGCGGATCCCAACGCATTTGAAGATCAACTAAAACGCACAGATATCCATCAGGTGAAAAGTGTTTACTGGAATACAAGCTGGTGGTTTTATGGAAATGAACAACTTTTCGATAGTTTAATGAAACAAGGAGAAGTGGTTCGAGTGGATGTGGGCACTTACAATGCATTGTTGGGTACAAGCTATTCAGAAATAGCGGCAGAGGCGAGAAGCCAGCACAAAAGTCAGGGATTTGGAACGGCCGGAAGCAGAGGCCAGCTGAATGAATACCTGCAATTGTTGTGGCAGGCCGATGGGCATGAAAATGAGAACCATATTGCCGCCTTATCGTCCAATTGGAGTGCGCTGGAAAATGGCAAAGAAATTCAGAAATGCTACGATAAACTCCTCAAGAATTATCAAGCCGCTTCACCGGAATCTTCCATCCCCGACTTACTCGATTACCGTAAGGCGCTTCAGAAAACTTCCAACAGCTATTTGAGGAAGGAAAAAACTGCGCTTTGCGATGAATTACTGCTGCAAATGAGTGGATTGTATTTAAGTGCATGGGTAGAAGAATGGCACGCTGCAGCAGGAGATTCTCTGGTGCTAAAGATGGAAGCAGTGAATCGTTCAGCAAATCAAGAATTTACCATCGTCAGTGTAGAAAGCGGGAAAGAGCACACCCTTCCATATCCACTGCAAGGCGTCCTAAAGCCCGGTGATAAACTGGAAGAAAAAAGCATTTTGATGGTGGAATCTGATAGAAGGCCTTCACAGCCTTATTGGTTGCAGAAACCGCACGATATGGGCATGTATTCGGTGGAAGATTACAGGCTGTTGGGTAAAGATTTTAATGCCCCAGCGTACACGGCAGAGCTCCTGCTAAAGTATGGCGAAGAAACAATCCCCGTGCAGGTTCCTGTCACTTATCGCGGAAGTGATCGCGTAAAGGGCGAAGTAATTCAACCATTTCACATCGTTCCGGATGTAGTTGTTTCATTGGACAAACAGGTGTATGTGTTTCAACCCGCTCAAGCACAAGAGGTGAGAATGAGCGCGCGTTTAAATGGAAATTCGGCTAAAGGATATGCCGAACTCAATTTGCCCGAAGGATGGATTGCAGAGCCTGCTTTCTATGAACTTGAACTCAACGACCAAAACCCAAAGCAGGAATTTATTTTCAAGGTTATTCCACCCAAAGAAGCTCAAAAGGCCAGCATGGGGGCCATGGTAAAAACCAACGAACAGATTTATACCCTGGGTATGCAGGAGATCAATTATGAGCACATCCCTTACACCTGTATTTTCCCTCCCGCATCTGCTGATATTATTCATTTGGAGATACAGGTACCCAAGGTAAAAGTAGCCTACCTTCAGGGGGCAGGCGATGAGGTGCCTGAGGCACTGATGCTCATGGGTGTCGATTGTAATTTGCTCACCACTGGCAATCTTACCAAAGATCAATTATCGGCTTATGACGTGCTTGTTTTGGGAATCAGGGCATTCAATACCCTCTCTGATCTTCCACTTTATCACAACGATCTCATGGAATTTGTGAAAAATGGTGGGAATTTGATTGTGCAGTACAACACATCTTACGGTTTGCCATCCGAGCCACTGGGGCCATATCCTTTAACCGTATCGCGCGACAGGGTAACGGACGAGCATGCGCCTGTTCGTTTCATCGATGCAGCACATCCGGTATTGAATGTCCCTAATAAAATTGGTCCGGACGATTTTGATGGATGGGTGCAGGAGAGAGGATTGTATTTCCCTTCAAAGTGGGATGAGCATTATCAGCCAATTCTGGAAATGGCAGACCCCGGAGAAGAACCGCACCAGGGAAGCTTGCTGGTGGCGAAATATGGTCAGGGGCATTATGTCTACACGGGCTTATCATTCTTTCGAGAATTACCGGCAGGAGTGCCCGGTGCATATCGTTTATTCGCCAACTTATTGGCCTTATAAATGTTACATGGCCTGCCTAAAATTCAAAAACAAGCCGTAATCACCCAAAGAGTTTCGACTGATCTCCACGCGCATCAATTTATCCCAGTAAAAAAGAAAATCAATGCCGAATCCGGCACTGGATAACCATTGGTTTGGAAGGTTATTGCTCATACTTACCATGGGTTGTTGCGATACATAGCCCAAGTCGAAAAAAGTACCGGCATATACGGCGGCTGGTATGTTTCTTAAGCCCCTGAATTGTTTGAGCAGGGGAAGGTTGAGATATTTTGTAGTCATCAATGGGGTTTTAAGGCTCATTTTGCCAATGAAATAGCGGTTGCCATCCACCACATATCGTTCAAAACCTCTAACGCCTTGCCCGTAACCGAATGATCGATTGAGCCAATAGGGAATGCCACCCTGATTAATCACTCTTCCAAGGCTTTCAGCGTAACCCGCTGCGTAGAGTTTTTCCTGAAGCCGCAGGTAATAACCTGTGCTAACTTTTCCATCAGCCATCCACCGTAAGTTTGCTACTCCCTCATCGAGGGCATAAAGACCAGTAGAGGCTTTGAAAAAATGACCCTCAAGGGGATAAAAGCGGTTGTCTCTGCGCTCGATCAACCATTCATATTGCAGGCCGCTTTGAAACAGTTTTAGACCATTTCCTATGAAATTGGAATTGAGAGATTGCTCCATTACAACAGAGTCGATGCGGTAGCGCTTATGGATGGCATACAGCCTGTGGGTCTCAAAAAATGCCTTGCGGTGTTGCCAACTCAGCAAGAACTCATTTCTTATGAAAAGATCTTTGACTGGATCCCGGTAAAACTGAAGATGATCTCGAAAGGTGTTTGACCAGATTTCTCTGTTTCTGCGGTGGTGAACTGAGGCCGTGATTCCATTCTTTTTGTCCCGGTCTACCCAAGGTATGCGATATTCCAAACCCAAATCACGCGTGTAGCCATCTACCAGAGATATTTTCATGGTTTCATTTCTCCCTCTCAGGTTGTACCAGAAAAAGTAGAAACCATAGTTGGTTCGGTCGGGGTTCAATCGAAAATCTTGCCATTGGGTGAAATTTCGATCGGCATATTCTACGAAAGGAATGGGCCAGATGTACCATTTTTCGGTAAGATAAAGCTGAATGTGCCATCCGTCTGCTGCGAGGCTGTCGCTGAATTCTACCTTATTGAATAAGTTCAGGTTAATCAGTTGTCTTCTGCTCAATTCTGAAATGCTTCTGATGGTGGCTAGATTGTAAAGGCTGTCGGGCTGGAATAGCAGTTCTCTCTCAATGATGAAGGTTTGTGTGATGCGGTTTCCCCGGATGGCAATATGGGCCACAGGATGCTTTTGGGCAAACAGAGCCGCACTGCTTAGCCAAAGAATGAAAAATAAGAAAAGAGGTTGATGCCGGATCATTTAAAGATCGAGGTACTTCATCAGAGATTCGTATCGGTCTTTGAAATCGGTCAGGTGCCCATCTGCCGAATAAGAACCCCAAACTTCATAGCCCATTCTTTCGCAAGCGCCTGCAAATGCTTCGGGATACCGGCTGTTTAGCTTGAAATTCACCAACACATCGGCGCTGTCAGGCAAATGTGTAATCAGCAGCCCGATGATGCGGGTATTTTCGCTTTCTGCAATGCGGCTGAAGTCGAAAAGTGAGTAGTTGGAAGCCTGCATTTTAATTGAAACAATGCAACCTTCCTGCCGTATACTCGAGCTTTCTCCCAAATGGTGAATGAGGTCATAAATGCTAATGATTCCCATGAATTCATCATTGGCAGACATCACCGGAAGGGTACTCACTTGAAACTTGCTGAACAAGCCAATGAGATCCAATAAATGTCGGTCAGCTTCCACCCTTGGGCTGGGAACTGATTGCAGATGCTGTAATAGTGTATCTTGATCGGGGCAGTCAATCAAATTCCGACTATTGATCATGCCGATCAGTTTCTTGTTCTCAACCACCGGTAAATCTGAGATTCGATATACCTGAAACATTTCCCTGGCATAAAGGCATTGATCCTGTGGCTTAAGGGGAAACAACTGGTTCGATATCAGTCCTGCAGCAATCAAGCTTTCTTTTCAAATAAACGCTCAAGGTATGAGCTCAGTATGTTGTTGAATTCTTGCGGACGCTCCATCATGGGTGCATGTCCACATTTGTCGATCCAGTGAAGTTCACTTTGCGGCAGTAAGCGATGAAATTCTTCTGCCACCTCCGGTGGCGTAACGTTATCATTTTTTCCCCAGATCAGACAAACAGGCACATCGAACTTTTTTATTTCATCGCGCATATTGTGCCTAATGGCTGATTTTGCCATCGCCAAAATGCGTATTACTTTGGTTCGGTCGTTGGTGATTTCAAACACCTCATCTACCAATTCTTTGGTGGCAGTCTCTGGATCATAGAAGGTATAGGCCACCTTTTTCCTGATGTACTCATAGTCCCCGCGTTTGGGGTAGCTATCGCCCATGGCGTTTTCATAAAGTCCTGAAGAGCCGGTTAATACCATGGCCTTTACCCTTTCGGGGAAGTTGTCCATATAAACCAGGGCCACATGTCCGCCAAGGGAGTTGCCTAACAAAACAACATCTTGCAGATCCTTGTACTTCACAAATTTTTGTACAAATTTGGCCAAACCCTTCACCCCTAAATCAAGTAAGGGCATACTGAAGATGGGCATCAGCGGTATGATAACTCGATATTTGGGTGAGAATTCATCCAGTACATCTCGCCAATTACTCAGGGCACCAAATAGGCCATGCAAAAGAAGAAGCACAGGTCCTTCGCCTTCTTCCACATACTGATAACCATTTTCTTCTTTAATATTCAAGCTCATACTGCTATTCACGCAAAGTAAATACATTCAACCAATTCTCAAGCAATTGCAAGCCCCATTCTGAAAGGATGGCTTCCGGATGGTATTGCACGCCCCACAAAGGATAGCTTTCATGGACCAATGACATACACACCCTTCCATTTTTTTGATCATCTGTCCAAGCCGTGCTAATCAGCCCGCATCCTGCCTGCTCTTTCAAGGCAAGCGAATGGTATCGACATACATTGAACTGATCAGGACAATGCGAGTACATGGGGTGCTGAATATGTTGCAATACACTTGTTTTGCCGTGGAAAGGCTCGTTTAGCTGAAACAACTCCCAACCAAAAAAACTACCAATGGCTTGATGGCCAAGGCAAATACCCAGAATGGGTAGCTTTTGGTGGTAATGGGCAATCACATCCATGAGAATGCCGGAATGCGCAGGTTTGCGGGGGCCTGGTGAGAGCACAATCCCCTTCCAATTGAATTGCGTTAGTTCTTCAAGTGTCAGCTCATCATTGCGCACAACTTTCACTTCCACTCCCAATCTTTTGAGGTAGTCCACCAGATTCCAGGTGAAAGAGTCATAATTGTCTAACATGAGTAGCACAGGGGCGAAAATAATTAAGTCGACACAAGTTCCTGCGCGCGTGCTACCTTTGTGCTTGAAGATGAATTTCAAAGCCTTTTCGTATGTACCCGAACAACATGAGATGTTGTACCGCTCCATTTTAAAGCCCCGCATGATTGAGGAGAAAATGCTCATTCTACTGCGGCAGGGCAAAGTGAGTAAGTGGTTTTCCGGCATCGGGCAAGAGGCTATTGCAGCAGGTGTAGCAGCGGCATTGAAGAAGGACGAATACATCCTTCCATTGCATCGCAACCTGGGGGTTTTTACCGGGCGCGATATTCCCCTCTCTAAGCTTATCGCACAATGGCAAGGCAAGAAAGAAGGGTTCACAAAAGGCCGTGATCGCTCCTTTCATTTCGGGACCAATGAGTTTCATCTGGTGGGCATGATTTCACATCTTGGTGCAATGCTGGGAGTGGCAGACGGAATTGCTTTGGCCGATAAATTGGATCACGAAAAAAAGGTGACCCTAGTTTTTTCTGGTGATGGAGGAAGCAGTGAAGGCGATTTTCACGAGGCAATCAATGTAGCAGCAGTATGGGATTTGCCTGTTATCTTTCTCATTGAAAACAATGGTTACGGGTTGAGTACCCCATCGAATGAACAATTTCGCTTTAAAAGTTTCACCCAAAAAGGGCCGGCATATGGCATCGAAGCCGAGCAAATAGATGGAAATAATGTTTTGGCGGTTTATGATGCCATTAGTCGTTGGTCTGCAGATATTCGAGAAAACCCAAGGCCGGTAATTATTGAGTGCATGACCTTTAGGATGCGGGGGCATGAAGAAGCCAGTGGCACCAAGTATGTACCGGAACATTTGTTTGAAGAATGGAGCAAGAAAGATCCTGTTGAAAATTATGAAAGATTCTTGCTGAAAAAAGGTGTTCTGAACGAACAAAAAGTTCAGGAAATAAGGCAGGAAATTAAATTGGAAATTGAAAAGGCGGTTCAATATGCATTTTCTCTGCCCGAAATTGTGGCCGATGCCAAGGAGGAGTTGGCAGATGTTTATGCAAAATATTCACCGAAAAATGTGAAACCGTCAGATGATGCGGTAGCAGTTGAAATGCGCATGGTGGATGCATTCCGGGATGGCCTTCGCCAGAGCATGGAGCGTTACCCTGAATTGGTCATTATGGGGCAAGATGTAGCTGAGTACGGCGGTGTTTTTAAGATAACCGATGGTTTTGTGGACTTATTCGGCAAAGATCGGGTACGCAATACCCCCCTTTGCGAGAGCGCAATTATTGGTGCGGCCTATGGACTATCCATCAGGGGTAAAAAAGCGGTGGTAGAAATGCAATTTGCCGATTTTGTCAGTGTTGGTTTCAATCAAATCGTAAATAACCTGGCTAAGTCGCATTACCGCTGGGGGCAACAGGCCGATGTGGTCATTCGAATGCCCACTGGCGCCGGAGTGAATGCCGGGCCTTTCCACAGCCAAAGCGATGAAGCCTGGTTTTTTCACGTGCCGGGACTGAAAATTCTGTACCCATCCAATGCATATGACGCCAAGGGGTTGTTGATGGCTGCCATCAATGATCCCAACCCGGTGATGGTTTTTGAACATAAAAAACTGTATCGAAGCATCAAAGGAATGGTCCCGGAAGAACCATATGAACTACCCATTGGCAAAGGGAAAGTTGTGCAAGAAGGAGATGAGCTGACGGTAATTACCTATGGTTGGGGGGTTTACTGGGCGTTGGAAGTTGCAGAAAGTATGCAGGCTTCCATTGAAGTAATTGACTTGCGTTCATTGCTCCCATGGGATCAAGAGCTGGTGGCAGCCAGCGTAAAAAAATGCGGGAAGGTACTGGTGCTTCATGAAGACACCATAACAGGTGGAGTGGGCGCTGAAATTGCTGCCTGGATTTCAGAGCATTGTTTTGAATATTTGGATGCGCCGGTGAGGCGATTGGGCAGCCTGGACACGCCCATTCCTTTTGCTGCCACACTTGAAGCTGAATTTCTTCCAGTGCGTCAATTGCCTGGCATGCTCAGTGAATTACTCGATTATTGAATCCGCTTCCGGCCCTTCATTCAAGTTCAATTTGCGAATGCCGTTTCGAAGCATGATGAATGAAACAGTGGCAGATAAAACATCTGAAATAGGGAAGGAATACCAAACGCCATCAATCCCCCAAATACCAGGTAAAATGAGTACAAGAGGTATGAGAAACAAGCCCTGCCTGGCAAGGGTAAGCCACAACGCAGGTTTTGCCTGTCCAATGGCTTGGTAATAGGCCGCCCCGATCAATTGCAACCCAAACACAGGTGCCGCAATAAAAACGATAATCATGGCCATGGGTGCAGCTTCAATTAACTCGGGTTCTTTGGTGAAGATGCTCACCAAGGTGGATGCAAATAAAACAATCAGAACCAGCAAGAGGCCTGATATTAAACTACCCCAACTGATGCTTAGGCGAATGCTTTGCCTTACCCGCTCCCATTTTGCTGCCCCATAGTTAAAACCGGCAATGGGCATAAAGCCTTGCATGATCCCAATCACAGGAAACAATGCAAACATCATCATGCGATTTACAATTCCGTAAATCGAAATGGCCATCTCTCCTCCGTACTTGAAGAGTACCTGGTTCAGCACCACGGTTAAAATACTTACCGAACCCTGTCGAACAAGTGAAATGGAACCGATGGAAAATATTTCCCTTACAATTGGTAGGGAGAGCTTGATGTTTTCCTTGTGAAAAGGAATCTCATTTTTTTTTCCGGACAGAAACCAGATGGTATAGCCGGCACTTAGAACATATGAAATGGTGGTGGCCCAGCTGGCGCCTTCCATGCCCCAATCCAACCACACGATGAAAATAGGATCGAGTATCATATTGGCAACTGCTGGTATGACCAGGGTGAGCATGGCTATTCTGGGTTTACCCTGTGCGCGTATGGCATTGTTGCTCATCATACTCCAGGCGAGGAATGGCACCCCGATGAGCAAAATTTGATAATAGCTTAGTGCATAGGGGAAAATATCTCCCTTGGCGCCAAACAAGCGCATGATGGGTTCACTCAGCAGAAAGCCTATCAATACCAGCAATAGCGAAAGAACTATGGTAAGGGCGGTTTGATTTCCGAAAGTTAAAGCGGCTTTCTCGCGGTCATTGCTACCAAGGGATCTTGCAATAATGGAAGCGCCTCCAATACCGATTGCCATACCGATGGAAGAAATAAGAAAAGAAACGGGCATCACCACTGTAATGGCTGCTATTCCCAGTGATCCAACATATCGGCCAACAAAAATGGTGTCGACGATGGTGTAAATGCTCATCACAAGGAAGCCGATAGCAGCAGGTATTGCCTGCCCAATGAGCAGCTTCCCAACTTTTTCGGTTCCCATGTTGCTGGATGAATGGCTAGAACTCATCTAATGTGATCAGCTGAATATTTTCCCGGACCAGTGAAGAAAAGTGCCACATAACTGATGAGAAAGAAAAGAGCACTTTCTATCTCTCGAAATGGATCGCCGGCGTGTACCACAAAGGCTGCAACCACCATGGTAATGATTAAAGGAATGAGGCTGTACCGGGTAAGTAAACCCAAAACCAAAAGCGATGAGCAAAAGAATTCGGCAAAAATGACCAGAATGAGGGAAGGGGTTGAGCCAATGCCAAATGGATCGGCAAATCGATCGGCCTTATCTGCAAAATTGATGATTTTTGGCCATCCATGATTGATCAACATCAATCCCCCTGCAGCAATTCTGAGCAACAATAAGCCCAAGTCGATCGACAAGGGTTTCACACCATTCATTGTTTTTTTCATGAGCAATCTTCCATACAAAGTTGTTGAAAAAGGCTGAAAATCCTGAGCATGGGCAATTGAACTAAATTTTCTCTTCTACCAAAATGCCCATTTTCCCCATCTGATAATCACGCATGGCCTCTAATAACTGGGTTTCCGTATTCATTACGAAAGGGCCATTCCAGGCAATTGGATCCCTTAATGGTTGGGCTGCCATGACCAGCAAGTGGCTATCTCTGATGGCGCGAATGTGAAGTTCTTCGGCTTCTTCTGATAATGTGGCCCACTGATGATCTTCGGCATACCATTCAGCTTGCATTTCAATGTGCCCCGATATGACGTAAATAATCACGTTCTCTCCTGACGGTATTTTCATGCTGAATTCATCATTGGCCTTGGCTGTGATTCGTCCGAGCAAAAGCGGGCTATGCGCTTTCGCCGGACCTTCAGTGCCTTGATAGCTTCCTGAAATGAGATGCAGTATAGTGTTTCCTCCAAGATCAATGGACGGAATGTTCTCTTTGCGAATCAAATCGTAAGTCGGTTGTGCCATTTTCTTTTCTGCAGGAAGATTAATCCAGAGTTGTAAAAGCTCTAGTTCCCCACCTTGACTCAACCAGTCTTGAGGGCTTCTTTCTGAATGAATAATTCCCATTCCGGCATTGAACCATTGCACATCGCCTTCTCTTGCAATGCCGCGATTGCCTCTGCTGTCTTGGTGAGCCACTTCTCCGCGAAGCATAATGGTTACTGGCATAAATCCGCGATGTGGATGTGGCGCTACTTGCAGTCCTTCTTCACCGGCCTCAATCCATACGGGCCCCCAATGATGCAATAACAACCAGGGATCAAGCAATTCGCCATTTGTGGATGGAAATGGTTGCCGCACAAGTTGTTCTCCCATCCGCAGCAACTGCACACCTTTGATGAATTCAACGTTTTTTTTCATTCAATCGAGTTGTAGGACCAATCCTTTCAAGTAGCGCCCTTCAGGGTGGTAAATATTTACAGGATGGTCTGGCCCCTGCGAGAGATAATGGATGATACGCATAGACCTTCCGCATTCAATTGCAGCAGCAGTAACGGCACCTTCAAACAAGCTGGTATCCACCACTTGTGAGCAAGAAAAAGTAAATAATAAGCCGCCGGGTTTAACCTTGTTCATTCCAGAGAGATTGAGTCGCTTGTAGGCCTGCACTGCGCGGTGTCGGGCTTTCATGTTTTTGGCAAATGCAGGTGGATCCAGTATAACAATATCAAACTGTTCATCACTTTCTTTGAGGTAATGTTTAACATCGGCAGCAATGCTTACGTGATCTTTTTCTACCAATTGATTGAGATGAATGTTTTTTTTCAGCATATCGAGTGCTTTTTGCGAAACATCTACTGAAACAACCCTTATGGCCCCATGTAATAAAGCCATTAGGCTAAAGCCACCGGTGTAACAAAAGGTGTTCAGCACGTTTTTACCCGATGCATAGTGTCCCAGTAGTTTACGGTTTTCGCGCTGGTCTATGAAGAAGCCGGTTTTTTGGCCCAGCTCAACCGGAATGTGATAACGTACTTCATATTCCTGGGCAACCACTTCGGTGTTTTTTTCGCCGATCCATTGGTCTTCATGATGTTCGGCATAGTTAGCTGGGAGGCTGTTTTTACTCTTGTCGTAGATGTACTTAAAACCCAGCTGTATTAATTCATTCGCAATAACCTTTATCAACCGATGCATGCCGATAGAATGGCATTGAACTACAGCCGTTTGATCGAAAATATCGACGATCAGACCCGGGAGAAAATCGCCTTCTCCATGGATCAAACGGTAGGTGTTTCCACACTGTAGCTGTCTGCGCAATTCGAAGGCTTTTGTAATGGCTCGACAAACAAGCCATGCTTCTTCGTGGATTTCCTGCCCAAAATGGAGCACCTTAATGGCAATGTTGCCATTGAAAAAATGACCTGTACCCAAAATTTTGCCTGAAGAACTCGCAAAGTGAATATAAGAGCCATCCTCTATGGATTCATTCGGAGGAACAATGGCTCCTGAAAAAATCCAGGGATGCTTTCTGGCAATGCTGGCAGTTTTGCCATTTTTTATGGTAATGGTTGTGATCATTTATGACAAAAGTACAATGTGAGCAGTCCAATGGACTAAAAAAAAACGAACCCCAATGGAGTTCGTTTCTAACCAACCTAACACGAGATGTTATCCAATCTCGATATGCAATGCTTTGCGTGCCTCCTTGCGTGGGATGTTAATTTCTAAAATCCCATTTTCCATTTTAGCGGCAATGTTTTCTTCTTGAAGATCTTCACTCAATCGGAAATTTCGCTTGAACTTTCCGTATGGAAATTCACTGAGAAGTGCCGACTTGTCTCCTCGTGGATTTTTTCTTTCACCGGTTACATGAAGTACATGGTTCTCAATTTCGAGATGAACATCCGATTTGGCTACACCAGCTAAATTCATTCGAATTTCAAAGCCAGTCTCATGTTTAATAATTTCAGCTGATGGCCTGAAATAATACTCGGAAGGTGTATTTGAACTCGGCTGAAAGAAAGAGTCTACTAAATCTTGAAAGGATTGAGGAATAAATGCCTCGCTCTCGGAGGGAAGTCTGTGATTTCGTTTTAATGTGATCATGTTATTTTCTTTTTTCGACCTTAGCCCAATAGGTATACCAGAAAGAAAATAAGACAAAATGACACTAAATTAATTTTTAATCGGCCACAATGTCACTTGCAATAAAAATGTAGTTGTTATACATGACGTGCTGTCTTTTTACATGACGAAACATTTGATGCAAATCGATTGCGAAACTGCTCAGCTTAGGATCTTTATCATGGAATATGGTGTTGAAAAGGACCATACCATCTTCGCTGCAATTTTGCTTTAATAATTCAATGAATTCAGTTTTGTGAAGAAGGGGAGAGTGTTCGAGGGTTTTAAATAGGTCGATCAAAATAAGGTCGTAAGCATTTTTGTGTCTTGTGAGATAAGAAAGTGCGTCGCAAATTTCGATGGTCAGCTGATCATCGTCTGATTTGTTCCTGGTGCGAAAAAGACGAATCATCAGTGGGTCGATTTCAACCCCGGTTATTTGGTTTGGATAATTGAGCTCATTGCGCAGTATTTCATAGATGCTTCCAGCTCCAAACCCTAAAATGAGGATGTTTTTTTTGGACCTAACGATCGAACTGTATTTATTCAGAATGTAGCTAAAAACCCGGTGCAGGTTGCCAAAGGAATAATTGGCTTGGTGGTTATTTACTTCCACCTTCCCGAATCGAAGAACAATTTCAATGGGGCCGCTGAACTCAGAATGCAGTTGTTGTAACCGAATGGGGTAAATAAAGCTGAGCACTTTCAAGCAAGCACAAAAAAAGCCGCCTTTTGCATTCAGGCAGGGCGTTATTCGCTCCGAAGCTGACACAAAAGGCGACTTTGATATCAAGCAGATTTGTTGAATCCTGCGGATTAATTCATTACCAAAATACGGCTGCTTCCATGGTACTGAGCTCCTTTAACAGAAACCACATAAGCACCATTTTTCCATGTTGAAGTATGTAGCTTCAAGTTTGTTTCACGTGCAGCGAGTGTACGGATATGTTCTGAGTGAACCACTTTTCCGCTGAGGTCCGCCACAGTTACATGCAAACTGGCTGCCTCACTGGTGAAGAGACTCAAATTGGAATAGCCTTGATTAGCCGGATTTGGATAAGCTTTGATGGATGCTGTTTTGAGGTTTTTATTGTTCTCAACTGAAGAAAGTCTCCAGCCTGTTTCCCAAACCCCTCTTCCGTGTGTACCCGCATACAGAATCATATCTACACTTTGATTGGGGTCTTCACTAACCTGAGCAAGTTCATAAACGGGAACTCTGGGGAATACCGCTGCATTTCCGCTCATGTCGATGGCTCCATTTTGTTCTTCCCAAACCGGGCTGCTTGCACTGATGTTAGAGGTGGCCCAAATGCCAAATTCGGTGCCTAAAATGACCACATTTTGCTGTCCTGGACTTTCACTGAACTCAGCATCATAAACTGGGAAAGCGGGAAGACCATTGGTTCCGCTTCCTTGAACAGAACGCCAGGTTGGTGTCTCATCCAGTGCGTTTTCTGTGATGTAAACGTATTGGGTGTTACCGTAGTTACCAAGGGTAACCATTACGCGATTGGGGTCATTCTGATCTACTTCTACATCAGTGATGAAACGGCCTCTGGGCAGATTCGAAGTGATGTCGGTGAGCACCAAGCTATCAGAGATTTGATCATTTACCGGGAGAGCTTCAATGGTAAAAATGGCTTTATTAAGACCGCTAACACGGATTACTTCACCTGAACGGCCTGCAAACATGTGATCTCCATCTTTGCTCACATCAATGTTATGGTATGAGCGGGTGCGTCCGGCCACGCGGAACCATACCGGAGGTTCATTGAAGTTTGTCGGGTTGGTTGCCATCCAAATACCGGTAGGTGTAGAAACAAAGAAGCGACTTGTTTCAGCATCTTTTTCCCAAAGGGTAAATTCGGTGTTAAAATCGCTGTTGAGGTCAAAACTAGAGCCACGTGCACGGGTTGGTATGCGGCTGTCACCATTGAACATTTGTGCATTGTTCCTTCCTCTATTGCTGCTTCTCCAAATGGAACCAAAATAAGATTCCATGAAGAAAATATTGTTGTTGTATTTTGAAATCGCAGATCGGAAACCATCTCCACCAAGAACTTCAACTCCCTGCTGAGGAGTAGAACCTTGTTTGTTGATGTAATGTGTTCCATTGTCTTGCGAACCGGCCAAAATGATGCCATCTCTTCCGCCTGCAACACCGTAGTATTGAATGGTTGAATAGCCATTATTTACCGGACGAAAGCGAGTAAGACCGGCATTGGTGGATTTATAGGTTCCTCCATCGGTAGAAACATACATGATGGGAGGATTGCTTTTGGTATCGAAAGTTATGGCATGCTTGTCGGCGTGGATGTAAAGTGGGTTGGTTGGACTTTCGAAAAGGCTGGCCACTTCATAGGCACCTTTTTGAGGGGTCCATTCGGCAAAATCCACTCCGCCAATGAATACGCGGTCTTTATTTCCGGGATCAACGCCAAGGCAAAGGTCATAACCTCCCTGTGCACTCAGGTCACTCGATAGAGGGGTGAAAAATTCACTGCCTCCTGGCTGAATCAACTCCCAGGTTTTACCATTGTCAGTTGAGCGATACAATCCGCCGAAGAAGTTATCGGTTCTGGAGGCCACAGCATAAACATAGTTGTTGTCAGAATGGGCAATGGCAAGTTCCATGCGATTCATTCCTGGAACACTAAGTACTGACTGGTAAGAAGCGTTGTCCGTTGGGTTCTCAGAACGATAGATGAATCCCCTTGAATTAACAAATAGGGTTCCGTTGGGATCCATTTTGAGTTCTGTCACTGTACCCAATACGGCGGTGATTCGATTCCAGTTATCACCTCCGTTGTCGGAGTAATAAAGCCCCAATTCATTGCCCATGAATACAATGTTCTGTGTTGGGTGACTTGCCATATCAAGCACTGAGCGGAAGTTTCTGGTATTGTTTAGCTGGGTGAAGGTTTGTCCATTGTCGGTAGATTTGAAAACGCCTTCTCCCTCAATCATTGTTCCTTCGGTGGCATTGGCAGAGTTGAAAGGGATGGCGCCTTCGCCCGTGCCATAGTAGATGGTTCCATCAGGAGATTGTGTAATGGATACAACCGCCAAGTTTTCCTGATCATCATTGATTTTATACCAGCTGTTTCCACCGTTGCTCGATTTCCATAATCCACCGGAGACCCCTCCTGAATAAAGCACCTGATTGTTATTCCGATCAATCATGAAAGCACGCGTACGCCCGCCCACATTGTCCGGCCCCGATTCTTTCCATATCAATGGCAATCTAGATTTGTATTGCTTACCGGCATGTGCTGCAATTTGTTCTTTGGCTCTTTGCACATCGGCCGGATCTACTTTGCCTGTAATTTCATTGGCGCGCATTGCGGCCATGTACTTCAGTGCTTCGCCAATCATTCGGGCACCCCCTTTTTCCTCAAGATGAGCGCTTGAAGTGGCTGTCTCCTCTCTTGGCTCATAGTAAGATTTTTGTTGCCCGGTGCGACTTAAAAGTGCTGCGGTAATGGCGGTGACCGACAAAGCTGCGGTAAGGCTGTAACGTAAAGTTTTATTCATAGTGAACAATTATAATAGTTTAAAGATGTTTTTCTGCATGATAAGATGAGCGAACCATGGGACCTGACTCTACAATGTCGAAACCGCGCTTCTCTCCTTCTTCCTTGTATATGGCAAATATATCGGGATGAACATATTCTTCAACATTCAGATGCATTCGTGTGGGTTGCAAATATTGCCCAATCGTAAGCACATCGCATCCGTATGCAACCAGATCATCCATGATTTCAAAGACTTCATCGCGGCTTTCACCCAAGCCCACCATGATACCGGACTTGGTTCTGCGTCCTCTTTCTTTGGTTCTTTTTATTTGTTCAAGACTTCTTTCGTATTTGGCCTGGGGTCGTACCCGGCGATACAATCGTTGAACGGTTTCCATGTTGTGTGAAACCACCTCTGGTTCTTCGTCAATAACCCTGTATAGGGCATCCCAATCTGCCCGAAAATCAGGGATGAGGGTTTCCATGGTGGTATTGGGATTCAGTAATTTTACTTCCCTGATGGTTGCTGCCCAAACGGAGGAGCCTTTGTCTTTCAGTTCATCTCGGTTAACGGAAGTGATCACAGCGTGTTTTACTCCCATCAATTGAATGGCTTCAGCTACCCTTCTGGGTTCGTCCAGGTCATATTCATTCGGACGGCCTGTTGCCACTGCGCAGAACGAACATGAGCGGGTACACACATTGCCCAGAATCATAAAGGTTGCTGTACCGGCTCCCCAGCATTCTCCCATGTTCGGGCATTGGCCGTCTTCGCATATGGTGTGAAGCTTATTTTCCTTCACAATCTGTTTTACCCGCACATAATCTTTGCCCGTTGGCAAATCAATCTTTAACCAATCGGGTTTGGTGCGCTTTTTAGGGCCTGCAATGGTAGGTAATTCAATCATATCCCGCTATTCCCAACAAACTAAGTTCACAAATGTAATTAACAGCTTTTTAAAAATAATGTCACACTTGATGTGAGATGACATCCTTTTTAAATAATTATTCCTTAAACCCAATCAAGCTGCGTTTTGTTCTCCATTCATATGTAAAAGGAGGCGGCTCATTCGAAGAAATCAATTCAAATTAGAAATTGGAGATGGGGTCAAGCGCTTGGTTGTTTTTACCAAATAAGAATGAGATAAAATAACTTATGGTCAGTGGTCGATTGGTTGTCAGGGCCATGATGGGAAGTCCTTTTCGAAAAAAATCAACCTGTGCTCCCATTTCAACATTGCGCGTGCCCCCTGATTGATTGGTCCATTGCAATAGAACAGATGAATTGATATGCAACCCCACCCGAAAGCTTGTTTCATCCAATCCTTGAGAAAAGGGTGCTTCGCCTAAAATTTGACTTTTTGGTGTGGGTGGGTTGGCCCGAAATCGTTCATAACTGACAAAACCATCGGATGGGCCGCTATAATTAAGAACCCTTAAATAGATGGGCTTTAGAGCAGCCATTTGCAGCCCGCCATGGCAACGCAATAGCAAAACAGGGTTCTGATGATCGTTATTGTTATTGAGGCTTTGCACAATGCCTACATTCATTCTCAGTAGTCCTACGTGATTCAACTTACCGTAGCTAAATGTTCCTGGTTCAAAGTTATCGGTGCTCAGAATTCTCATCTCCTTTGAATGGCGGTGATTCACCGCTTCCAATTCAAGACTCATGGCGGGTTTTACGTCTCGATCATAAATTCTACTGTAGTGAAAACCCATGCCATTGGATCGAAGCACCACTCCCCCCATTGATGATGAAGGATTTTGAATCTGACCAATGGCTGCGAGCGGAATTGCCAATGCGGTAAACCATATGGATTTGAAAAGAAGACCCATTCTCGTTGATCAAAATAAATGTTTTTCTGCCATCTTTCATTTCATCTGTGATTCAACTTTATTGATGAAGAAGAAAAATAGTATTGTAAATTGCTTCCACCTCTCTTGAATCGTATGAAAAAAATTGCCCATATCAATTATGAAGGATCGCTTCATTGCACTTGCACGCATTTGGAGTCTAATCATTCAATAGAAACAGACGCCCCAAAAGATAACAATGGTCTTGGACAGGCATTTTCACCCACCGATTTGTTGGCAACATCGCTGGCAAGTTGCATGATTACAGTGATGGGCATTGAAGCCAAAAAAAACGACTGGTCATTTGTTTGCAGAGCCGAGGTTTTTAAAGAAATGAAATCAGCTCCAAGAAGGGTAGGGAAAATTAAGGTAAACTTATTTATTGAGCGGCCTGCGGGCGATGAGGTTAAGAACAGATTGGAAGAAGTTGCGCTCCATTGCCCGGTTGCGCTGAGTCTTTCAGACGAGCTTGAGCAAGAGGTTAATTTTTCATATGTATGAATTCCAACACATCTTTCGCTGCTATCTCTGTGTGTGAGGCTTCGTAGATGCATTCGCCATTCATAATGAGAAGAATTTGAGGCGACTCGTGATGCACGCCAAAGATCAAAGCTATTTCATTTGACAAAGCTCGGTGGCGAATTAAATCGAGTAAGTAGATGGATGGAATTGCTTTTAACAATTCATCTTGATGGGCTTCAATGCGATGAAGCGCCATGGAACTGATGCTGCAGCGTGTGCTATGCTTGAAAATCATCACGGGTTGATTCTCCGAGATGGTCTTAATTTCGTTGAGCTGTTCTGAATGTGTGAGTGCTTTCACATCAAGATGCAAAGCTGTTTTCACTTTCTATCTGACCCACACCAGGGCAGCGATCGCGGCGGGAACCGCATGAACTTACAAGAGCTGTTACGAACAGTACAAAAAGAAAGGCAGCTAGGAACTTCTTCATAAAATATGCGTTGTTACTTTGTAAACGTTTCAAATATACAACTATTGCAAAAAACCAGGGTAGAAGAATTGATTGACAGTGGTCGATTTGAGGCTTTTTTAAAGGAAGCTGAAAATAGCGATTTAAAGCATCTGGCTCTGCATTTACACGGTCGGGATCCACTAGCAAATGATCTGATTTCGTTGCTGGATTTATACCGAAGGGCTCAAAAAAAAGTGCCTTCCTTATTGGAGATTTTACCCGCGCTTGATAAAAAAGGTCTGGAACAATGCACCGATGAAAGGGTGGCTGCATTCAGGGCAGATTATATGGGTGGAGGCGGTGGTTTGCTAAATATTAGCGGTGGCATGGGGGTGGATGATCTCGCATTTGCTGCGAATTTTGAACAGGTGATTAGCCTCGATCCCAATCAAAGAATCAACGAAATGTTTCGCTACAATGCCAGAAAAATGGGCGTCTGCAATATTCAAAGAATTGATTCCAGCGCAGAGGATTATTTCAACGAAGGCAAAACATGCTCTTTTGATGTGGTGTATGCCGATCCTGACCGAAGAACCGGTGGCAATAAGGTGGATGTGCACGGGCATAGCCCGGATGTTTTTGCGTTACTTGATCATATTTTCGAATATGCGCCAAGTTTTGAGTTGAAATTATCGCCTTTGATGGATGTGGCCCCATTCGAAAACATGCCACGGGTGCATGAGATTGTTTGCATTTCGCTTGATGGAGAAATGAAAGAAGTTTGGGTTCGATTTAAATCTGATCCAAAAGTCCAGATTCCGACATTAATCAGCGCTGCTGTTCTGAAGAGAAGTGGCGAAAGAGAAATATATAGCAGCAACGAGCGTTTGAATTGCTCAGAAAGGGAGTACCAACCGAATTACCTTCTCATACCTGATGCGGCATTAAAACACAGCCGATTGAGCTTCAATTTAGCCGCAGAACAAGGGGCTGAATGTATTTCTAAAACAGCACAGTTGTTCGGACTAGATGACTTGCCAAAGAAATGGCTTGGAAAAACATACCGGTGTTCGATGTTAACTCATTTTCGCCCCCGACAGTTTAAAACTTACCTGCGTGAGAATAAAGTAACGCGAGCCCGATTGATGTTGATGGCTACCGAGCAGCGCGCACAGGACCTGTACCGGAACTTCAAGCTAACAGAAGGAGGTTCCGATCATTTTCTTTTCTTTAAAATGGGCGTTTCAGAAATGGTTGCGCATCTTCAAACGAGTCTACCCGTTACTGGGCAGAACTGATATAAGCCTCT
>CAZYJD010000013.1:0-36551 GCA_964647785.1 uncultured Chitinophagaceae bacterium | reverse complement strand
TATTGCCAAGATGGGATGTATATTTGTGATCGCATCGGTAAGGGTCCAACCCGCCTTTGAGCAATGAGCCTTCAAAAAAGCATACTAAAAGACCCCATATTTTATGGGAAAATTTTGCTCTTCGGTGAATACGGAATCATCGAAGATAGCATGGGGCTCAGCATCCCTTATAATTATTACAATGGAAGCTTTCGCTTTCCGGAGCAAGCAGAAGAAAGCGACCAATCGTCCAATAGGCATTTAAGAAAATATCTCGAATATCTCACTGAAGCTCATTCAAATGGCACTTTACCAGTTGCCCTTGATTTAATTCGGTTTTCTGAAGATATCGAGAACGGGCTCAGTTTTCATTCAAATATTCCACAGGGTTTTGGGGTTGGCAGTTCTGGCGCCTTGGTAGCAGCTATCTACCAGCGTTATGCGTTGAACAGAATTGATTCGGGAGAGCAGCTCACCGGTGATCAGATTCTGAAACTAAAGCAACAGCTCGGTTTCATGGAATCGTATTTCCATGGCAAAAGCAGCGGATTAGATCCCTTGATCTGTTATTTGAATTTTCCCATTCTCATAAAATCTCGTGAAGACTTAGGAACGGTAGGATTACCTGAAAATCGTGCAGAAGGGAAAGGAGCCATCTTTTTACTCAACTCAGGAAGTCCCGGGAAAACACAACCCATGGTGAACATCTTCATGGAACGCATGAAGCAGGAAGGATTCCGAAATATGCTCCGAAAGGAATTCAAAAAATACAACGATGCCTGCATCCAGGCATTTTTGCAAAAAGACATCAATCCACTTTTCAAAAATTTGAAAGAGCTCTCCAGGCTGGCTTTGGAGCATTTTTCTCCGATGATTCCCAATCAATTCCACCAACTTTGGAGAGAAGGAATTGAGAGCAACAGTTATTACCTCAAACTTTGTGGCTCAGGAGGTGGTGGGTACATTCTTGGATTTACCAAAGACTTGGAGCATGCCCGTATCAAATTGAAAGATCACCAGATAGAAGTGATCCATTCATTCTAATATGTCTAACGACACCCAAAGAAAGCTTCCCTTCGTTCGTCTTTTGGCCATTTTATCATTGGTGCATTGGAAAAATGTTCTGATCACCTCAATAGCCCAATACAGTGCATCCGTTTTTTCGCTGAGCAATGGCACATGGAAAGAGACTTTACAAAACCCTGATCTGCATCTCATTGTATTGGCAACCGCATGCGTGATTGCAGCAGGTTTTATAATCAATGCATTTTATGATTATGAGAAAGATCTGATCAATCAACCCGCAAAAACCGTATTTGGCCGTTTGATTAGTAAAACATTTGCATTTAGAGCCTATCTCATTTTGAATACATTGGGTCTGCTGCTGGCACTCATGGCGAGTTTCAATATTTTCATCTTCTTCGCTCTGTTTGCTTTTGCTCTTTGGCTCTATAGCCATAAACTCCAAAAGATGGTATTCTTACGAGAGGTTACCGGAGCCATTCTGAGCATTACATCTTTTTTCAGCATCGTTATTTACTACCGCCATCTCACTTCAGAAATGCTCATTTATGGCCTTATGTTCACCCTGTTGCTCGCCATTCGCGCATTGATCAAAAACATCAGAGGTCATCGCGGTGATGTAGTCATGGGCTATGAAACGGTCACTGTTAAGTTCGGTTTGAGAAAAAGCCTTCAGGCAGCATATTTGATCCACTTGCCGTTGTTGCTTCTTGCGTGCTGGATGTGGTGGACCAGCGATGGGTTGATGGGCTATGCCATGCTTGTTTTATGCATGCTCAGCCTTGGCAGTTTATTGTGGATTTGGTTGGCCAAAGGTTGGTCGAACAAAATGCGCGGAGCACATGCCTTGAGTACCTTCAGTATTTCACTGGCGGCTATTTCAACCGGAGGGGTGAACTAGAGCAACGAAAGAAATTAGATGTACTTTTTCACAAATTTCAAGCGGTGCGTAATTTTTGCCCGGTCTTTGTGAAAAATACCCTCATCGCGTATGCCGTCGATCCTTACGCTGCCACTGGCATGCACAATTTTTCCATCTTCCAACAGCATTCCAACATGGGTCACTTTTCCATTCTCATTGTGAAAAAATGCCAAGTCTCCTGCTTCTGCATCATCCAGACTCACCAGCTCACCTTGTTCAGCCTGTCGATAGGCATCTCGAGGCAACTTTATGCCGTAAATTTTATACAATACCTGGGTAAACCCGCTGCAATCGAATCCCATGAATGAACGCCCACCCCAGAGGTAAGGCGCATTTAGAAAACTTCTGGACAAAGAAGATAATCTTGCCCGTAAATCGTTGCCCGTAAAACGCTGGAAATCTCTCGCCTGAAGTGGCGTTACATTGAACTCATCGCCTATGATGGATCCGGCAGACAGAATCATACCATTTTGCCCGGTCTCTACCTCTAAATAAGGAACCTGCACCACCCTTAATCGAAGAGACTCATGTTCGTGCCATTCAGAAAACTGCAAAGCACTTATCCACCCTTGGTACTGATCAAAAGTGGTTTGAATACGAATCCATTCTCCACTGGAATCTTCTTCCAATACATCATAGGTTTCACCATACAACAGTTGGGTAACCATTTCACTTTTACCTCCTGGTTCAGCTCGTACAGCAACCAACGACAAATTACAAATACCTTTCATACCAATGCCCCACTATTATTCCTTTCAGTGGTTTTGCTTATTTCGCAAAAATAATTCCATTTTACCCTTTGCACTGCTTAAAGATGCAGGCGCTCTTTTCTCTGTAGAAGAATTTCTTCCGATTCAACATGATCAGGATCCGGCACGCAGCAATCCACCGGACAAACAGCTGCGCACTGTGGCTCTTCATGGAAGCCGGCGCATTCTGTACACTTGTCAGGAACAATGTAATACACCTCATCACTGATGGGTTCATGCCTTTCATCTGCGTCGGTCTCCCCTCCTACATCCAATTTGTATATTCCGGAAACTGTTGTTCCATCGGCGATGGCCCATTCAGCTCCGGCTTCATAGATGGCATTATTGGGGCACTCCGGTTCGCAGGCTCCGCAATTAATGCATTCATCTGTTATCATTATAGCCATAATTCAGAAATATTACAGTTGCAAAGATACCAATTCAAAAAGTCAATTGGGTGACAGGAAGCAGTTTATCAGCGAACTTTTATCAGTCTTGTCAGGCTTTCTGTAGCAATCTTGTTTTCTGGTTGTAATTGTAAAATTCGCTTCGCCACCTGAATCGCCCGGGTAGGTTTACCGCTAAACGCATAAAGGCTCAATAGATTTTCCAGTGCATTCAAATTATCTGGGTGCAAAGCAATACATTTCTCAAGACACAAGATGGCCTCATTCCAATGCTTTTGCTCCATATAAATGGTGGCAAGATTATTCATTGCAAGCGCGTAATTGGGGTTGACTTTAAGTGCGTTTTGAAAAGCCGCCTTGGCATCTTCAATACGTCTGTTCTCAGCCAATGCAATCCCTTTTTTAGTCATGAACTCATACGAATCAGGTTTGCCATCAGCCGCTTTGCTCAACCAATAAACCGCATCGGTTATTTGGTTGCTTTGAAGCATTGCCTCTCCCAATCGGTAGCAAGTCCAAGGTAAATGCTTTTCTTCATTCAGGTAGGCCTCTGAAAGCGAGCGAACCTTCATAAAGTCAGCCTTTAGATAATAATAATGGATGATTTCATCCACCCCTCCGATGTTTAATATTTTTTGTGCCTCGTTCAGATAGAATTCATTCTTATCAAATTTCTCATAGTATGCCAGATAAGCTCGTAATCGATCGATATTTCGGGGATTTGAATTATTTACGCTGTACAAACCGGCCAGCATTCCAAGTTGCTGAAACTCTTTTTTTCTGAGTGGTTTTCTAATGTAATGATCGTGAACAGTAACATGAGGGATATCATCAGCCCCGGTACTTGGCATATGACAAGATGCGCAATAATCCTCCTTTTCAGCTCTTTCTGCCATGGGTGCTGAGCACGCATCATATTGGTGACATTTCATACAGGCCTCATTGAACACTCCTTTACCGGTCACTTTCACCGATAAATGAGGGTTGTGGCAACTGATACAGGTAATTCCTCCTTTATCAGCCACCGATTGAAAGCACGCACTCATTTGCAAGCGCTGAGCGTGATTGGCCATGTCAAATTTCCCCTTGCCCCCTTGAAAATGAGGAAGATAAATTTCAAATACATCTCTCAAGGGCATACCAGGACGAAAATCTGCAAAAGATTTACCCGGTTTCAGAAGGTTTAGTCCCTGAAGATGACAACGCTGGCAAAGATCAATTTGTCGTTCCCAGCTCAATTTCCCGGGGTGAACAATGCTCCGGTCTATTCCATCTTCATCGATGGCAGATTGACCTCGCTGCCTCAGATGAACATGCAATTCTCCGGGTCCATGGCAACGCTCACAGTCTATGCCCCTGCCTATTTGATCAAAACTTCGATCACTGGCTTCGACCATCTGAGGCATGGAGTTGTGACAACTCATGCACTCCAGATCAATCATCCGGCTGAACCGGCTGTTGTTGCCATTCTCAAAACCGGGAGGAAGATCCCACTTTTTCATCTGTGCATACCAGGTCATTGGTGCCTGAAATACCATATCATTCACCAAAAAAAGATGCGAGTTGGTATGTTGGCCTGAGCCCACAATGAAGTCGATCCGTTGCTCCAAGGCATGAATTGTATCCGCGCCGTTCAATCGGTATTCCAACATCCACAAAGAGCTATCTCGCCAATACGCGGTATAATGCAGATCTAAAAAAGTATCATAAACATGCGGTGCAGGTGAAAAAACCGCACTGCTTTTCGAAGGATGCGCCAAATCAAAAGACTGCCCCATCCCGGTATGTTTAAAAGTATGCTTATCTGTATGACATTGCAGGCAGGTGTTCATGCCCACGTAGTCTACTGTATCATGATGATTCAGATATAAAAGGCTACTGTTATCGGTTTCATCACTCAGCTTGCCACACATGTGTGCGGTGAAGGTGATGGAAACTGCCAGCAATAGCAGAAGCCCCGACTTCCACCTCAGGCCAGTCATGAATCAAGAACCAAATGAGGCTTGCCAGGCCAGCATTCCTCCAGTTAAATTACGAACCTTTTTGAAGCCCTGTTTCAAAAGGAAATCTTTCGCAGCAGCACTCCTTGCACCGGAACGGCAGAAGACAACTACCTCATGATCTTCATATTCTTCCAAATCCGGCAAATTGGCCTGAAGTGTTCCCAAGGGAACCAGCTGACCGCCGATATTGAATTCCTCCCATTCATACATTTCTCTGACATCCACCAATATCGGTGCATCGCCTGCATCCATTCTTTGTTTCAATTCCTGTACGGTGATATCTTCCATTTATCGCTCGATGATTAGTTTTTGATAAGAAATTTGTCCTTTCGGATCTATGATCTGTAAAAAGTATACTCCTTCTTTCACATGACCACATGGTATCTGTCCCTGCTCAAATCTTTTTTGAGAAACAAGTTGGCCTGAAATTGAATAAAGACTGAAAACGCCTTTATCTAAACCACGGATGTAGACTGTGTTCTTTGCAGGGTTGGGATAAAAACCATATGAAAGTTGCTTTAGCGCGCTGCCAGAAGCCAAGACTGGTTCAGTACCTACATAGGCCCTTATCATAGGAGAACCCGCAATATTCCAATCTTTCCAGTTACCTAAAATATTGTAGTAGATACCAGGATTGGAATTTTCGAGGTTCACCACATTCCCATGATTCATATCCCAGCCCACATTCAGATTGAAGGTTCCAATTTGGGTCCAACCAATATAAAAATCTCCGGCGGGTATCACGAGGGGGCTATCCAACTTGAATATATAAAAACCATTTCTTTCGTTCGTGTATACCGGGCCATTTACCTCTCTGCTGTAGAGTTCCTCAGTGCTTTGCCCCTGACCTAATTCCAGATCACTCCATACTTTTAAGGTGAAGGACTGGCGACTCACATCCTCGCGACTTTGGTTGAAGAAGAAACCCAAGCCCCAAAGTGTGTCGGGACGGTTGAAATGAAATTTCACAGCTATTCTTCCCGTTCCTGCGGGAAAGGGGACATCGCTATCCCAACCGAAGCCAGCTTCTGCGGAACCATCATCGTATGCGAAATAGTTATCGAAAACTTGTTGTACTTGCAGGGCATCATTATTCGTATATCGATTGATGACCGAGGGTTCACGCAATTCATAGCTGCGGTCTATGAGCACTTTCTCACCCGTTAAACCACCGAAGTCATAGGATGAAAAGCGGCGTTTCTCCCAACCTCCTGAAGGCACATTGGCCGCGTTACTTACAAATTGAGTACTATTTAAAACCCTTCCTTCAATTGATTCAGAATATCGAACTTCAATGTTCAGAATACTATTGTTAAGATTGCTCACATTAAAAAATATGCTGTCGGCACTTTCAGCTGAGGCATCCTCCATAAAATGGTCATAAGGCATGGAGGCATATTTTTTCAGAAAAGAAGTGGGGCGACTTTGAATGGCGTAATCATCGTAATACATATCATTAAAATTCCTCCCTTTGTCAATCACGATGTAATCGATATGCCAGTGGTTAAGGTTGCCCGATTCCTGGGTAATGTTGACAAACTGAAACTGAAAAGCTTCATGGAAAAATTGTTGACTATCAATTGGAATGAGTACCTGCTCAAAAGGTTTCAGGCCACTTCCTTCAGCCTCCCACATGGTTTGCCAAACACCAAAAGAATTCTTGAACTGCAGCTGTAGGATGTCATTCTCCGAAGGTGCCTCTCCTCTGCCCTGTGGCTGAAAATAAAAACTCAAGTAAACTGAGTCACCAGGTCTTAGCGCCCCCCCTTGGTAAACAGTCATATTGATGGGTTTTGACGTAAGTGAATCTCCTGGAGATCTTCTGGTGCTGAGCGTGCTGTAAGGATTGCCATTGGCATCCAAATAATCAAAGGTTGCCACGCCATAGGTTGGCGGGTTCACCCCAAAATCTCCGTTGATGTACACATGATTATTGAGCCATAAACTTGTATCTGGGAAAATGCCTTGCTGAAAAAAATCTTCTCTAAAAGGCAATTGAAGGGTATCGGAAGCAGTCTTCTTGAAAAGCAAATCTTTGGAAGGTTGGATGGTTCTTAAATAAAGATTTGCATTGTACTGCAACGGTTTCAGAATTGGTTGTGCCATGAGCCCCATGGACCAGCTCCCTAAAACGAGGAATAGAAGTCTTTTCAACATTTATCGGACAAACTTACTTCAATTTAACGAATCCCTCACCTTCTCATTGTGGTGAGCGTGTAAGAAACAGCAGCAAGAGTACAGATGAAAGTCAGGACCGGAAAAATACAACCTATTTGAGGGTTATTTCACCAAATGCACATTGCCCTCAAAATTTCTTTTAACCCCATCCACCCCTATTGACTCGATGATATAAATGTAGACGTCCATTTGCGACATTTCCCCATCAAACATACCATCCCAACTGTCATTCATGCTGTAACTCTCAAATAGCTGTTCGCCCCAGCGGTTATAAATTCGGATGCGATAATCCTTCACATACATTCCTTTTATTCTAAAAGTCTCATTCAGGCCATCGCCATTGGGTGTAAAAGCATTGGGCACATAAATTCTGGATCGCACCGGCGCACAATCTTCATTGGAAATGCTGATTACCTGCTCCTCACCTGATTGTTGAATTTTCCGGTAGGCAAGCACCCGATAACAGTAAGATGGTCTTTCATTCCAGTCGGATATCTCATCGATAAAGATACTATCCTGAGGGCCAACATTTCCCAAATGAATAAAGCTTCCGTCTGGTTCTACACGTTGCACTTCGTAGCGAGTAATTCCCTGCCACCAATCGCGGTAATGGGTCCAATGCACAAAAGGCCGGTCGGTATTGGTGGTATCTGCCTTCAAGAGTATGGTTTGTCCCTCGTTGCTCCATCCGCTAATATCACCGCAGGTATCATAGGCCCTGACTCGGTAGATGCTAAAATGGTCATCAACCCTCACCAGCCGGTCATCAAATTCTCTATCGTCAGGCAAAAATTCACTCTGCTCCGGTTGTGACCATCGCACTCCATCCAATGATTTCTGGAGCTCATATTTTACAATCGGGACTTTGGGGTTGGGGGTTGAGTCCCAAAAAATACGGTTGTATTCATCCAAACGAACCGTTGCCACCCGCAATTCATTCAGGGGAATGAGGTTATACCAGATTGGAATGGCATGAGCGGTATCACTTTGACTTTGCTGCAGGTTACCTCCCTGCTCAACGGCCAGAATGCGATATCGGTGTTCGGCATGGCAATGAATGCTCGAATCGATATAATTCAAGCTATCGCCTGGCACGGTAGCCAGGAAATCATATGAACCATAGTTGCCCAATTGTTCGCGCCATACGTCATATTGCAATACATCATCCCACCCCTGATAGGCATTCCAATGAACGATGGCTGCATTGGTATCGCCTTTGGCTTCAACATTCACGCTGCAATGCACCTGAAGACTATCTGCCGCCGCACGCATACCACAAGCATTCTCAACCTGCACGTACATGCAATACACTTGATGGAGGGTATTGAGCCCTTGTGCGACATAAGTGGTACTTGTATTGAGATCTGAAGAGCCTATTGAATCGAAAATGGCATTGGAGCCAAGAAAATAGTGATATGATTTGAAATCATTAATGGATGAGGGCTTGTGATCAAAACGAACAGCATAGTCACTCTCCACTGTTATGCGAAGTGCATCGGCAGCAGGAGGACGAAGCGTATCACCAATCACCAAATTCCTGCTACTTAAGAGCGTGTCATAACAACCCAATGCATCCAACACAACCAATTGTATCTGAACGGGCCCCACCTTGTCATAGGTTCGCTCTATTGTGCCGGCAGTATCGACGGTTAGGTCATCAAATGTCCACCATCTGCCAATGATGACAGTATCACTTACAGAACGGTCCACCAAACGCAGTTTCCGGCCCACGCAAGCAAACCCACTTTCCGTACCAAAATTGGCCTGGGTTTTCCTGATTCGCACCAGCGTATCGATGGAGCGCTTGCAGCCAAATTCATTGGTCACTTCCAGGCGCACCAAGTAGTTTCCCCCATTCTGATAAACATGAACCGGATTGCATTCATTAGAGATGGTACCGTCTCCAAAATCCCAGAAACATTGCATGGCAGCACCACTAAAATTCGGCGTAACATTTACAAAAGAAGTGGGTTGACCTACACAGGGTCTACTGAATTGAAGGGCAGGTTCAGGAAAAGGTCGGACATAAATGGTATCAATAGGCGGCAAAGTATAGGTGCAACCGAAGCTGTCGCTCAAAATCAACAAAGGAATGTAACGCCCCGTATCCCGATAAACATGCGAGTAAGTTAGCTTATCTCGAATTACATTGCCATCTCCCATATCCCATTCCATAGCCGATGCCCCCTTGGTTACTGCATTGTAATTCACAGTTAATGGAACACATCCTTCCTTCCTGTCAAAGGCGTAATTACCTTCCGGACCATCCACCAATATGAGATCTTTGTATACGATAGAATCTTCGCAGCCCCATTCATCCACCACTTTTAGGCGCACGCTAAACTTACCGGCCATTACATAATTGTGTTGCGGATTTCTGAGATTGGATCGACTGCCATCGCCAAAGTCCCATTCATAGCGCACGATTCTTCTTCCCAAAGCATCTGATTGGTCGAAAAATGAAACTAGGAAAGGGGGACATTCTGTTTCAGTTTTATCGGCTGCCAAAGAAGCATGAATCTTTCTAGATTCCACATCAATGGTATCGAAGTAGGTGGATTTACACCCCAGCGAATCTGTCATTTTTAATTGCACCGGATAGATGCCCGATTTTGAGAATGAATAGGTTTGCGCAATGAGGTTGTTTGAATTACCATCGCCAAAATCCCACTCAAATTTCATCTTATTGGCGTCGGCGGCCGGCGGTAAACGCACAGCAAAAGTGTATTTCAAGCCGGTACACTCAGCAAACTGTCCGATGCGCATGCCTGCCGTGGTTAAGCCTTTAACTGTTTGGCTAAAATCTTTTCGCCCCACACAACCATTGCTGTCTACTCCTACCAGGCTTATTTGCCAGCTGCCATCCGGAGCAAATCCAGGACTCCATAAGGTATCTGTTATTTCGCCTGGGCTGAACACTTGGCGTTTCCGCTCTCCTGCTGGGCCTCCAATCAACCAATAGAGCTCCTCAAAATCCTCAGGATTCGCATCAGACTTCATTCGTATCGGAAGTGGAGGGCATTGGAAATTTCCAACAACAGAGCCCTCTACTGACGGTCCAGAAATATCCATCTGTTTTTGAACGGTATCCTTACAGGTGGGCTGAAGACGGTCAATACCAATCAATTGAACGGTGTATTTCCCTGAACTACTGTAAATCGTTTTGGGATCTTTCAACTTGGAGGAGTCTGCATTGCCTAAATCCCAGCGAAAAATTAGATCGCCCTGGCTTTGGTTTTTTAGCACCACAGTTGCAGGGGCGCAACCACTTTTTGGAATGCCAAAATCGACCTTCATGATTTTATTCACCTCGATGGTGGTATCCTTGATATCCTGGCATTTAAACACCGTATCGCGCACCCATAAACGCAAGTTGTGGCTACCTTTTGGCAATGTTACCTCAAGGCTATTCTTTCCGAAAAAAGTGCTCCCCGCTACAAACCATGTCCATGCACTGTTTTGGCTCAGGGTTGAACGATTGTATACACGCAGCAGACTCTGATCGCATGAATCCTGTTCATATTCGAAACCGGCCATGGGTGGCAATACGTAAACCTGCTTTTCGAGTATAAATGTATCCTGACAACCATTGTTAAATGAGATGAGGCTCACATCGTGCCATCCGGTATCAAGGCGTTGGGCCAATACCCCATTTGAATCGGGGCTAAATTGATTGCCATCTATTTGCCATGACCATCGATCAACGACAGCTGTTGCTTTGGTGGTGTTTTCAAATTGCAGGCTCTCTCCGTTGCAGATGGTATCGGCCATGGGTGTAAATGACGGATTCGTTTTTTTTCCTACCCTAATTGTGATGCTATCTACCCGCTCACAACCCCCTCCGGTAATGATTCTCAATTTTACGGTATAGGTTCCTGAATCGAGATAGGTGTGTGAAATCTTCTGTACATCACTAGCCGTATCGCCATCTCCAAAATCCCAGGATCTTCGCACAATGCCATCATAGGCAATCGAAGCATCTGTAAAGGATGAAGTGAAAGGCTCACAGCCCTCTGGGGGCTCAGCAATGATCTTCACTTTCGGGTCTCGCATCACTATTTGCTTCGTAAAAGTGTCCGAGCAATTCGCTGCATTGGTTGCAATCAGCTGTACCGAGTGGTCATTGAAGCTTGTAAATCGATAGGTTAAATCGCGCGAAGAACTCTGACCAGTGCTGTAGCGCCAATCATAAGTGATGGCACCTGTACTTTTGTTAATGAAGGTAAAGTTTACCGGCACATCACAGCTAAAGGTGTCCGATCCTTCAAAATATGCTTCCGGACTTTTAAGCACCTGAATCACACCTGGTTTTACGCCTTGATCACTGCACTTACCCTTGATACTCACCTTCAAACTAATCGTGTACAGGCCCTCCTTATCATATTTAACAGCTGGCTCTTTGAGTTTGGATGTTTGACCATTTCCAAAGTCCCAGGAATATTCTATATCGGGGTGATCAAACTTCAGAATTGGCTTTAAAACGGGTCGGAAGGGTATACAACCCGTTTTTGAACTGAGGCTGAAGTCTGGATTCAATGCCTCGGTAGAAATGTACCCTGTCTTTGCCAAGAGTGCACGGCATCCATTGGATGCACTTACCGTAAGTTTTACATCAAAAATTGATGACTGGGTGTAGGTATGAGAAGGATTCGAAGTATTGCCGGTATTCCCATCGCCAAAATCCCATTGATAGGTGTAATTGCCCGATGCCGGTTGAACCACAGAGGTAAAGTTCACTTTAAACGGGGTTTGACAGCTGTACAATTCATCTGCACTAAAATCGATTTCAGGGCTTTTTTTCACCTCAACAAAGGATTGTTTTACAATTTTATCCTTGCAACCATGACCGTCTGTTAATTCCAACGACACCGTAAACTTGCCATCAAGCGTGTAGTTGTGGAATTCAATCTCTCGGCCATCTTTTACGGTTCCATCTCCAAAGTCCCAACGCCAGTTCGTGATGGCTGTATCTCCTTTTGTGCTTTGATCACGAAAAGTAGTACTCAAAGGACTGCAACCGGAAGGGATATCTATCTTAAATGCGGCTTTGGGGTTGCTAAAAACACGTATGTACGCCTTTTTAGTGAGGGTGTTGGAGCTATTGGCCGGATCTGTTACGGTGAGACTCACCTCATACACTCCGGGCTGATAATATATGGCCTGTGGATCTTTTAAATTTGAATTATTGCCATTTCCAAACCCCCATCGATAATTTAAGTTACTTCCTCCTGAAAGATCCTTGAAGTTAACTGTGAGTGGGGCGCAACCCTCTCTTACATCCGATGAAAAATCTGCCTTTGGTTGTGCCCATGCCACTGAAGCGACAACCCATGCTAAGAACACAAATGAGCTACGAACAATTTGAGGAATGGGCGACTTAATGGGCAAAGGAAGATTTATTATCAACAAAGATAAGACTATGGCCAAGCAACATTCGTTGCCTGCCACCAAAAGTCAGAAGATTATTCAGAGAATTTTTCTTCCAATGTCTCCGCGGAGGTGGAATCTTTGTTTTCAATCATCTTTCCAACCACCAGGTCAATTTCAGAAAATTTCTTTACTGGAGATCCGGGTAAAATGCGCTCATCTTCGAACAACTGCTCCAATACCGGTTGATCGAACTCTGTTTGCACCGTGGGATCAGGCCTTTCAATGATTTCTCCAACACGCAAACCCACCACAGCCAATTGGTTTTTGGCCTGCCGCAAGGAACTTTTTCCAGCAATGTCAGGCATTTCAACCATGGGCACATCAAGAGAATTCACGACCAAATATATTTTTCGGCCCTTCTTCACTTCAGCACCGGCATCAGGGTTTTGATCGACAATCCCGAGCCTTGGGAAATTTTCTGCAAAAACAGAATCTACAATCACCGGAATCAAACCTTCACTTTCAAGTAATCGCATGGCTTTATCCGAGCGCATTTCAACCACATCGGGCACATTTTGCATTTGGCCATGTCTGGTGTAAAACTTCAGCGACAATAAAATTAGAAGGAGCACAGCACCCAAAGAAAGTGCGATAAAAAAGAGGTGTTTCAGAATTTTTTTCATTCGGTTAACAGGCTAGGCTTATGAGTTGGCTAATTTCTGTCGTTTTTCACCAAAATCAAGAATTCCGGTGATAAACTCAGCGGGTTTATAACCATTGATCGCAGCCTGATGATAAATACAGGTAGCCGGGGTCATTCCGGGCAAAGAATTGATTTCGATGATAATAACTTCCACTTTTCCATCGGGATAGACTCGTACAAAAGCATCTATCCGGCAATATCCTTCTATCTGAAGCAACATGGCCACTTTAGCCAATTCTTCTCGCACAATTTTGGATATGCGCATTTGTTCCGTGACATCCTTGCTGTAGCGCGCGGGGGTAATATTCTGTCCTTCACCCGCCAAAAACTTTTCGGCCAAACTCAATACTTCACCACCTGCGAGTGCTTCCGAAGGCTCAAAAACCTCATATTCAAGCTTACCAAATGCGTTGTAACGGGTAAGCATCCCGCCTGTAATTTCCAAAAAATGTGCAGCCGTTCCTTTGTCAATAAAAGTTTCCAGCAGGAAATATTCGCGAGCCGGAAACTCCTCCTGGGTATGCAGGCCCAAAACTTTAGATGCCTGCTCATCGAACTCAGCAGAATTCCTGAAGGTGTTGGTTGCATAAGCTTCTAACTCCTGTATCGTTTTAATTTTTTTCACGGCCGAGCTACAACCATCATCAGCGGGCTTTGCAATTAAGGGAAAACCAAGGTTCTGAACTTTATCCAAAACTCCTTTGTGATCTTTGAGCCACTCGTGCTTCTCAACCAAAAGGTGATTGGCCACCAAAAAGCCATTTTCTCTTAGAATGCGGTTGGTTTCGAATTTATTGATCGTTAGCTGAGAGCTGTGCACCCTTGACCCATTGAAAGGAATCCCTCTTGCTTCTAAGGCTGTTTGTATCTCTCCGTCTTCACCCGGTCTGCCGTGCAATGCAATGAATACCGCATCCGCCTCTAATTTCAGTTGATCTAAAGTCCATTCTGAAGCCTGAAAAACCGGATCTCCACCGGCATACTTCCGGCTAAGCTCAGCAAATTCTTTTCTGATGATTGACATCTCAGAACTCTCAATGGACGCATCGATGCGGTGTGCAATATCATCAGCATTATCTTTTAGCATCATACTCACGGGAATCTCATAGAGTTTCCAATGGTTCGCAGTTCCTTTTAAAAATACGGGAACTGCGCTATACCCCTCAGATGAACCAATTTTTTCATAGATATTCCTGCCGCTTTCCACGCTGATGTGTCTTTCGCTCGAATAACCACCCATCACAACGGCAATGCGCTTTTCATGAAGTTTCCCTTTGCCTTTGGCAAGAATTTGTTCATCCAATCGGTTGAGCAATTGTCCCCATTCAAGATGCAAAATATTTTGTTTTCTGAGTCGTTCAGCCAAAGATGTTCTGATAATATAGGTGGCAAAATGGGAAGGATCCAGACCGATTTCGGCGGCCTGGTGAAAGAAAAAGCTACTGGGCATCATCCCGGAGGTGGTATTGGGATCGTTGAGAAACACCTGTCCATCTTTTGTTAAAAATCCGTCAATACGTGCGTAAACCTCAAAACCGAAAAAAGCAAACAATCGCTCGCATTCTCTTCGGATGTGGTGCAGTGTTTCTGGAGCACAATCGATGGGGGTAAGTTTACGCGATTGGCCTGGAAGATACTTTCCCTGATAGGTATACACCCTGCTGCTCTTTACGATCTCTGTAGGTGGAAGCGCAATTGGTTTAGCATGGTCGTCAACAATTACAACACAAGAAAACTCCCTGCCGGCGATGAAAGCTTCAACCACCACTTCACTTTCGTGATCCAATGCTTCGAGCCATACCTCACTTGCATGAGCAAAATGCTCCTCCAATTTTTCAAGTAGCTCATCAGGGTGCATGACCAATTCCTCATTCATTCGCAGTGGCAGCCCTATGCCCTCACGTAAATCGCAGGTTTTACGAATCCAGGCATGTTGGTCCATCTTATTCCATTCCTCTTTGCTCAAATGATACCTGAAAAAAGCATGGTTCACCGCTTTTTCAAAAGCTTGCATATCTGCATTTTCGAGTACACTCACCCCTAAGCTAGACCCTTGATTGGCAGGCTTAACCACCATAGGGAAGCCCACATTCGAGGCGCATGCATGAAACCATTTATTGACGCTACTTTCACTCCAATCGGTGGCTGGAATCACTTCAAAATCAGGCAAATCAAATGCTGATTTCATGAGTCTTTTCTGCAAACTTTTGTTCATTCCCAGAGCAGAAGGACCAATGCCTGATCCTGTAAAAGGAATCTCGAGCCATTCCAGCAACCCTTGTATGCTACCATCTTCACCACAACGTCCGTGAAGTGCAAGAAAGGCCACATCTATCAAGCGTTTTAAATCAGACAACTCCAAAGGTTTTCCAATTTCACGGAGCATTTCCAATTGTTGAGAATCAGAGAGTTTCAGACTATCGGCATAAATCTGAAAATGATTTTCACTCGCAGGTAAAAAAGATGCCGGAGGAAAAAAATCTCTGATGGTTCCTCTGTATATAAATGGCCAGTCGAGTTGAATAAAACGACCTGTTTGATCAACAAAAATAGGGACCGCTTCAAATATGCTTTTATCAAGGTTGTCGTAAATGGTTCTCCCTCCTGCAAAACTTACCTCACGCTCGCGGGAAGCACCGCCAAAGAATATGCCTACTTTGATCTTCATCGTATCTGGGCTTTGCAGCAAATATAGCACCCCAATTATGCAGGCCCTCGTTGCACATTCTCCCCCTTCTTGTGCATGTGTCTAAAATATTGTTGCTTTGGAACAATATTTGGTTCGATCATCACATGAAAAAAATTCTCATCCTTCTTATGCTCGCAATCCCCGCCATTTCGGCATGGGCAAACTTGTCCGACAGCACTAAAAATCTTCAGAAACTGCCTCAAGTGTTCTTAAAAGATATCAATGGAAATAATGTAGATATTTCAACACTGGCCGATCACGGCGGACTCACAGTTATTTCATTCTGGGCAACATGGTGCAAGCCATGCATTAAAGAACTGAAAAACATCGATGGCTTGTATGAAGAGTGGCAGGAAAAGTACGATTTAACATTGATTGCAGTATCGGTGGATGATGCACGAAATACCATTAAGGTCAAACCATTTGTTAACAGCCAAGGTTGGACTTATGAAGTGCTGCTTGATCCAAATGCTGATTTGCAAAGAGCTTTGAATGTGACCAACCCTCCTGTTACTTTCCTGCTCAATCAAAAAGGACAGATCGTTTACACCCATACCGGTTATCTCGAAGGAGATGAGTTTGAATTGGAAGAACACATGGACGAATTAACCCAATAATATCACATGCTAAGTTTCGAAATTGTAAAGGCTCTGAACGAGCAAATAGAAAAAGAAGCATTCGCTTCATCTCAATATCTCGCCATGGCTTCATGGATGGAAGAACGCGGATATGAAGGAACAGCCACTTTTCTCTACGCCCAAAGTGATGAAGAACGTATGCACATGATCAAGCTTTTTCACTATGTGAATGAAGCAGGAAATACCGCTATCTCACCAGGAGTTGAACAACCGCGACACGACTTTGATTCTTACAAGCAGGTTTTTGAAACCATATTGGAACAGGAGCAATCCGTTTCACAGTCCATACATAACCTTGTAAATCTTTGTATGGAAGCCCGCGACCATCGAACACATCATTTTTTGCAATGGTATGTCGCAGAACAAATGGAAGAAGAAAGCCAATTTAGAACCATCCTCGACAAATTGAAAATCATCGGCAACGATGGTGGTGCCATGTATATGCTTGATAAAGACTTGAAGTCCATCGGTCAGAATGCAAGTCCAGACCCTATGGGCTAGTAAGAAGCTTCCAGTTTACGGTAGATGGCTCGTTGCTTGCGATAAGCATCAAAACGGATGAATAGCTGACCTGTCTCATCGCAAAATATATTGCGATAATCAAAGAGTACTGGCACTTCCTTACTGAGATGAAGAATGCGGGTGTCAGTGGTTTTTTTCACCCTAGCTGTGCTGTCGGAGGAATCGTGATTTTTTCTCCTTTCTTCATCCAATGGCGGGTATCCGAGCATGATGCGGATATCATCGATATCTAAACGACTATCTTGTTCACATAAGAATTTAGCCAATTCGAGGGGTTGCTCCAATCGCACACATCCGTGGCTCACATCCCTTTCGGTATAACCAAAGGGTGGTTGAGTAGGCGTGTCGTGCAAATAGACATTGAATGGATTAACAAACATGAATTTGATCTTTCCAAGCGCATTGTGTGGTCCTGGTGTTTGACGAATGGTGTAGGCAGATGGATTCACTTTCGACCAGTTGACGGAATCATGAGATACAACTTTGTTTCCGCGGAGGATAACATAATTGTTTCGCTTCAGATAATTAGGATCTCTTCTCATTTTCCCGAGCATTTCATTCCTGACAATGCTTTGAGGCACGGTCCAAGTAGGATTCAAAACCATGTGATTGATGCCCGAATAAACCTGTGGCGTTTCGTGGTTTTTAGGTTTGGCAGGTGATTTTCCATCGAGGTAGCTTCTCAGCTGTTGTTCATAATTGGCTGCCCTTTGTTGTCCTATGCAAACCTTCATGCTTCTAATGGTATCCTCATTGTACATGTACAAACGATATTCAGGAAGATTAACTTTCACCATGGGAATGGATTCCACTCCCCTTAGCCATCTTTTTCGCTCAAAATTTGCATCAATTTCGCCTATGCGTTCAAACAATTGCTGATTCAAAGCTTCCATGGTATTGGTCCCAATAATGCCATCACTTTGAAGGTTTCTGCTTGCTTGAAAACGCTGTACGAGTGGCACTGCAGATAAAGGATAAAAATTGCTATCGGTCAATTGATATTCCGAACTATCAATGAGCCCCTCCAGCAGCATGCGCTGTCCAATGAGGTTAAAATCTTGAAAACTATTACCGGGGTCAAGTCGGGTTACATTTGCAAAATTAATCACAGGCCAATGAAAGTCACTTTCTTTCAATCGGACCAATTCACTCCTTAAACCTGCAAGGCACCCTGCGTCCAAATCCGATAAAAAAAGCGATCTCAACTGGCCTATCGGATCATCCATATTCAATAGTTCGAGCATGGCTTGATCATCAAGTTCATGATGTGGGATATGATAATACCGACCAAAAATTTCAGTTGGCACGAGACGACCTGAGTACAGATCATGAAACAATTCTACCAATGCATGAGAGGTTAAAAGCTCTATTTGCGCCATTAGGGCATAATCATAACCGGTGTCTGATTTAAATGAATCCAGCAGGAAATCGATTAGTGGAAATTGATACATGCGCTCATCGAGTCCCTGTGTGGGCAATAGTGACATTAGGTTTTGTAGACTATCCCACTGCTCATCATTCCATTTTCTGATCAGTTGTTCGGAATAATCCTTTGCGCTGTAGTGAAGTCTTAATACTGATAAATATTTGAACTCATCAATGCAAGGAGCAATGTTTGAACCATCAGAAAAACACCACAACATAGCTTTGCGCAAGCTATCCGGCTCAAATTCGATGATTAATGGGCCATCAACTTTATCCAATACTGTCGCTTTCTGATAACAGGACAGGAGGCCAAATAAAAACAGAAACACCCATAAATAGCTATTGAGGCGCTGAAAGCTCATGATGCATCCAAAAGTAGTATAAGAATGCCGATGAATGTTATGGAATGAAATGAATCATTCAGCGGTGCATGAACATATGAAACAAATCAGCTATTGAGTAGATTGCTCTTCTTGAGATAGTGATTATCGGGGAAGTAAATAAAAAGGCAACTACCTCCTGCTATGGTGCTAACCAGCTGCTCATTTATTTCAGGCCGCACAGCAGGACATCCGAAACTTCTACCCAATCTGTTGTACCTATGAATGAAATCTTCTGTTGCGTACTCTGCCGCGTGAATCACAATACCCCTGGCGAGGGCATTGTCATTAAACCCTCGTTCAAGACCAATCAAGCGCAGGGATTCATCATGCTTCCCCATATAAATTTCACCGGTACTATAAAAACCAAGACTTGATTTATGACTTTCATGCTGATTGCTGAAATATCGTGCAAATTCATCTCCCGTGTTTCGCCCGTGAGATACTCTTTCATGAAAAAGAACCTTTTGTTCGTGCATATCCAAAGTCCATAACCGCTTTTCATTTGAAGACAAACTAAAATCGATGATGGTCAGGTATCGGTTGTTTGCCAAACGACCTTCAGCCTCAAGTTTCAGATAACCTTTGTAGGCCAACTCAAACGAACGAAGCGAAGGCTTTTGAGGGCTCCAGGAAAATTCTTCGTAACAAGAACCAACGACCTCAGAATAATGCTTTGGTGCATAGGCGATTGTATGATTCAGCTGGAATGACTGAACGAAAAAACTTAAAAGAAAGATTTTGGTGAGTAGTAGCTTTCTCATATGTACCTCATGGTGAACGTACAAATGAGCGCAAATATTGCGCCAAGCTGACACATTTTTTTATGCAAATTACTCCTCTTCAGCACTCGATTCTTCTACAGACTTATCCGTTGCAGATTCGTGATGCGCATTCATTTCATGATGTGCTTCCCCTCCTTTATCATGGCATGCTGCTGTTTCGCTGCTCTCCTCCTTATCGCTGCACATTTTTTCACACTTGTCCTTGTCGCCTTCGCAGGCATCCATGCATTGCTCATATTTTTCTGAGCTGCAGCAAGCCTCTTCAGCCCCACCCAATGAGATTAATCCACCTGTATGGGCGATATGCGGGGCGATGATGAGGGCCACAATAGAAGATAATTTAATGAGGATGTTCATCGATGGGCCTGAAGTATCCTTGAATGGATCTCCTACTGTATCACCCGTAACGGAGGCCTTGTGCGGTTCAGAACCTTTGTATTCCATATTGCCATCAATCTCAACCCCTTTTTCAAAGGATTTTTTCGCATTGTCCCAGGCTCCACCAGCGTTATTTTGGAACATTCCCATTAAAACACCCGACACAGTGATCCCTGCCAGCAAACCTCCGAGAGCTTCAGCCCCAAAAAGGAAGCCAACCAATGCAGGAGAGATCAGGGCAATGGCACCTGGTGCAATCATTTCACGGATGGAAGCTTGTGTAGAAATTTCCACACATTTTTCATATTCAGGCTTTGCTGTTCCTTCCATGATGCCAGGGATTTCCTTAAACTGACGGCGCACTTCCTTCACCATTGCCATGGCTGCGCGCCCCACTGCTGCAATTGCCAACGATGAGAAAATGAACGGAATGGAAGCCCCCACAAACAGCATGGCCAAAACATCAGCCTTGTAAATATCAATACCCTCTATTCCAGCAACTCCGACGAAAGCTGCAAACAAAGCCAATGCAGTGAGTGCAGCAGAAGCTATTGCAAATCCCTTACCGGTGGCAGCTGTTGTGTTACCTACAGCATCTAGGTTATCGGTTCTTTCTCGAACTTCTTCAGGCAAGCCGCTCATTTCAGCGATACCACCCGCATTATCTGCGATGGGACCGAAAGCATCAATAGCCAACTGCATTGCAGTGGTCGCCATCATTCCTGCAGCGGCAATGGCAACGCCATACAATCCGGCAAAGAAGTATGACATGAAAATACCTGCCGCCAATACCAGAATAGGTAATATAGTGGATTCCATTCCCATGGCTAGTCCGCCAATGATATTGGTGGCATGTCCAGTGGAGCTTTGCTTAACAATCGATAGCACGGGACGCTTACCCATTGAAGTGTAGTATTCCGTAATGATGCTCATGACAGCACCTACCACAAGACCAACCATTATTGCCCAGAAAACATCCATGTTTGAGAATACAAATGCACTGCCATTTCTTTCAAAACTCATTTCAGCAGGCAGCATCCATTGGGTAATGATAAACGAGGCTACAGCTGTAAGCAAGATTGAGCCCCAGTTGCCTCGGTTCAAGGCAGCCTGCACATTGCCATTTTCTCCGCTAATGCGCACGAAAAAGGTTCCGATGATTGAAAAGATAAGCCCCAATCCAGCGATCAGCATCGGCAACAGTATTGGAGCCATGCCATTGAAATCATCTTGAGAAAGTACTTCACGACCCAAAACCATGGTTGCGAGAATGGTCGCAACATAAGAACCAAAAAGGTCAGCTCCCATACCAGCAACGTCTCCCACATTATCTCCTACGTTATCAGCAATGGTTGCAGGGTTTCTTGGATCATCTTCAGGGATTCCGGCCTCTACTTTGCCCACTAGATCTGCTCCTACATCGGCAGCTTTGGTATAAATACCTCCACCAACACGTGCAAACAGAGCGATGGATTCAGCTCCAAGTGAGAAGCCCGCCAACACCTCCAAAGCTTTTTCCATGGTTTCACCATTGGGATCTTCGGGTGCGAAATAATGATATAGAATGACAAAAATGCTTCCCAATCCTATTACTGCAAGGCTGGCAACACCAAGGCCCATTACCGTACCACCGTTGAATGAAACACTCAAGGCTTTTGCCAAGCTGGTTCTGGCAGCTTGGGTGGTGCGCACATTGGCTTTGGTGGCGATATTCATTCCGAAATAGCCGGCCAAAGCACTAAAAAATGCACCAATCACAAAAGAAACCGCTATGAGTGGCGAAGAATTCACATTTTCTGAGGTCCCCGACCATGCCAGTAATAGGCCTGCAATCACGACAAAATATGCCAACACCTTCCATTCAGCACGCAAAAAGGCAAGTGCTCCCTTGGCGATGTGACCGGCAAGTTCTTTCATGTTGTCATCACCAGCATCCTGACGGCTTACCCAAGCCGACTTGGCGGCCATAACTACCAAACCTGCAATACCAAATGCAGGAATCAGATACATTAAATTTTCTCCCATTGTCTTATGTCTTTAGCGAAGTGCTTTTTTATTCGAAGGCGCGAAATTAATACATTCTAATTTGAAACAAGACTTTTGTAATCATAGTTCAAGAGCCATGGCATGTACATAGCTTAAATCATAATAGAATCAAGTAATAGATGAATATTAGGAGAAGGCCCTTACTCGATTCAGAAAAAAATGAATTGCATTGATTCAATCATTCAATTTCAGCACCGCCATGAATGCGCTTTGAGGGATCTCTACTCGACCAACTTGTCGCATACGTTTTTTACCGGCTTTCTGCTTTTCCAGCAATTTACGCTTACGTGAAATATCTCCGCCATAGCATTTTGCAGTAACATCTTTGCGCATGGCTTTTACCGTTTCTCTTGCAATGATTTTCGCGCCAATACCGGCTTGAATGGCTATTTCAAATTGTTGACGAGGAATCAGGTCTTTTAGTTTTTCGCAAATCTTCTTTCCGTATTCATAAGCCTTATCGCGGTGAATGATGGCTGAGAGTGCATCCACTACTTTGCCGTTAATGTAGATATCGAGTTTCACCAGGTTGCTATCCATGTATCCAATTGGATGATAGTCTAAAGAGGCATAACCTCTGGAGATGCTCTTAAGTCGATCGAAGAAATCGAATACCACCTCTGCCAAAGGCATCTCAAAAATAATTTCGACCCGATTGGTGGTGAGATACGTTTGATTCTTCAGGATTCCCCTTTTTTCGATACAGAGATTGATAATGGGCCCTATATAGTCGCTCGAGGTAATGATTTGTGCATTGATATAAGGCTCTTCCATCCGTTCTATTTTTCCTGGATCGGGTAGATCTGATGGATTCTTAACGGTATGCATTTCACTCTTTTTATCAAATACATGATAGGACACGTTGGGAACGGTGGTAATCACGGTCATTTTGAACTCGCGTTCCAGACGTTCCTGAATGATTTCCATATGCAGCATGCCCAGAAATCCGCATCGGAATCCGAAACCCAGGGCAGCAGAACTTTCCGGTTCAAACACCAATGAAGCATCATTGAGCTGCAACTTATGCATGGCATCGCGCAGTTCTTCAAAATCCTCGGTATCTACCGGATATATTCCCGCAAACACCATGGGTTTAACATCTTCAAAACCCTTCACCACGCTCTGGGTAGGATTGCTCAAAAGGGTAATGGTATCACCCACTTTAACCTCACGCGCTTCTTTGATTCCGCTGATAATGTAGCCCACATTTCCGGCTGAAAGCTCTGTTCTTGGATCCATTTGAAGACGTAACACGCCAATTTCATCGGCCTCATATTGCTTACCGGTATGCACAAATTTCACTTGATCTCCTTTGTGGAGCTGGCCATCGAATATTCTGAAATAGGCAATGATGCCTCGAAAAGGATTGAAAACCGAGTCAAAGATGAGGGCCTTCAATGGTGCGTCAGGATTGCCTTTGGGAGCGGGAATTCTTTCTACGATTGCCCTCAATATTTGATCAACGCCTTGTCCTGTCTTGCCACTGGCTGGAATGATTTCATCTCTTTCACACATGATCAAATCACAAACCTGGTCTTTTACCTCTTCGGGCATGGCTCCAGGTAAGTCTATTTTATTCAGCACTGGAATGATGGTTAAATCATGGTTCAATGCCAGGTACAAATTGCTGATGGTTTGCGCCTGTATACCCTGACTGGCGTCTACGATGAGTAAGGCTCCTTCGCAAGCTGCTATCGACCGCGATACTTCGTAGCTAAAGTCCACATGCCCCGGGGTGTCTATTAAATTCAAAACATATTCTTCACCATCCTGCATGTATTTCATTTGAATTGCATGGCTCTTGATGGTGATTCCGCGCTCTCTTTCTAAATCCATATCATCCAGAACCTGCTCTTTCAGTTCCCGTTCGGTAATGGTATTCGTCAGCTGGAGCAACCGATCAGCCAGGGTGCTTTTTCCATGATCGATGTGGGCAATAATGCAGAAATTGCGGATGTTTTTCATTGCAGCAAAGATATCACAAGAACAATCCATTGTATTGGTAGTTTGTAGCTCTTTTGCACAGTCGAAAAAAGTATGTTTGCATTTGAAAATACTTGTCAACATGAAAAAGCTCCTCCTGTTCCTTACCCTCTCAATTGTATCGTTATCAAATTACGCTCAAAGTGATTACAATGCGGCCCTTGGTGTGCGAGGGGGAACCGGAAATGGCGTTACCGGAAAGCTGTTCATTTCAGATAAAGCAGCAATGGAAGGAATTTTATTTGCCCGCTGGGCCGGGTTCAATATAACAGGCTTGTATGAAATTCATAAAGCGATTGGTGGCATGAGGGGATTGAACTTCTACTATGGTCCCGGAGCTCACCTGGGGCTCTTCCCGGATAATGGAAGAAATCCGTGGTTTAAAAATAACAATGATCAGGGGGTTGTGATCATCGGGGTAGATTTCATTGTTGGTATTGAATACAATCTGAGGGATTTCCCCATCAATTTAAGTGCCGATTGGAAGCCCGCCTTGAACCTCATTGGCCACAATGGCTTTTGGGGGGATACCGGTGGGTTATCTATTCGCTATTTATTTAGATAGGATCCAAGACTTCTCAGCCCCTTCCATGCCTTGAATACAGGCCATCGAACATGCTTGTTAGAAGATTGCAGCTGTTCTTTTTATAATCGCTTGTCTCAAAAAAGTGAACTCCGGTCTGCAATTCATTCATTGAACCACAGGAATTTCTAAGTTTGTGCACATGAAAAAAGGACTCATTTTCTTATGTGGTGCCATGCTCAGTCTGGCTGCAATTGCTCAAGAAAAGACTTACAGCATGTATGATGCCGTCATAGGAGGTTATACCAATCTAGCTCCAAAGCGCCTCAGTCAGTTGCAATGGATACCCGAAACACAATCTTTTGCCGAGGTAAAAAAGGAGGAAGGCAAGTCATGGGTAGAAATACAGGTGCTTGATGATACCAAAAACGGGATGAAGAGAACAATTTCTCTGGAAGAGATACAAGAAGCATTGCAAAAAGTGTATCCGGGCGACAGCTTAAAATCCATGCCGGGAATCCGTTTCATGGATGAAATCCACCTTCGATTCTACCACAATGAAAAAATGCTTCTTTACAACCATGAAAAGCAAAACATAGAATTGCTCACAGAATATAAGCCTTCCACTGATGGTCATGCAGAATTCAACGGTGATTACCGATCACTGGCCTATGTGAAAGACGATAATATCATCATCAGAAAAAACGGAGAAGAAATTGCTATCACTAGCGATGGCGGCAAAGGCATTGTTTATGGCCAAAGCGTACACCGCAATGAATTCGGCATTACGAAAGGCCTGTTCTGGTCGCCTGATGGAAGCAAGCTTGCATTTTACCGCATGGATGAAAGCATGGTGACAGAATATCCAGTTTACAACCTTAAAAGCACACCGGCCACTGCCGATATGATTCGCTATCCAGTTGCGGGAGGCAAAAGTCATCATGTTACCGTTGGGGTTTATGATTTCAAGAATGGAAAAACAACCTACCTGAATACCGGTGAACCTGCCGAACAATACCTCACAAATATTACCTGGGGACCGGACAACAATCACATTTACATTGCGGTGGTTAACCGAGCGCAGAATCACATGTGGCTGAAATCCTTCCATGCCGGCAATGGCGAGCAGGTTAAAATACTTTTTGAGGAAAGTCATGACAAGTATGTAGAGCCAGAGCACGGCCCCCTGTTTTTGAATACGAAGCCAGACCAGTTTGTTTGGCAAAGTGAGCGAAATGGCTACAATCACCTTTACCTTTACAATACGGACGGGAAGCTCATCAAACAACTTACCAGTGGTGAATATGTGGTGACGGATGTACTGGGCATTGATCCCAAGGATGACTGTATTTTATTCACTGCCACCTCCGAGAATGGTCTTTCACAAAAGAATTATCGGCTTTTGTTGAAAAATGGGAAAATGAATGTCATCAATGATCAACCGGGCATACACACGGCCATGTTGAGTAGCGATTACAAATATATTTTAGACGTATATCATAACCTGCAAACGCCATATCGTGTAGAAGTTCGGAAAACAGATGGCAAACTCTACAGCAAGCTTTTTGAAGCAGAAAACCCACTGAGCAATTACGCCATGGGAGAGATGGAGATAGGTCAAATAAACAGCAAAGACGGACAAGCCAGCCTAAATTACCGCATCATTAAACCAGTGGGGTTTGATCCGACAAAGAAATACCCGGTAATTGTCTATTTGTACAATGGCCCACATGTACAATTGGTGAATAATGGATGGCTCGGAGGCGCTAATTTATGGTATCACCTCTTGGCTCAAAAAGGCTTCATTGTCTTTACCATCGATGGACGTGGATCTGCCAATCGGGGAATTGATTTTGAAAATGCAGTTTTCAGGCAAATGGGAACCCTCGAAATGGAAGATCAGCTCGCAGGCATAGAATTGCTGAAAACAAAAGATTGGGTGGACAGCAATCGCATGGGCGTTCATGGTTGGAGTTATGGTGGATTCATGACCACTTCGCTGATGACCAGGAAGGCAGGCACATTCAAAGTAGGGGTTGCCGGCGGACCAGTAATCGACTGGCGGTTATACGAAGTGATGTATACCGAAAGGTACATGGATACTCCGGAAGAAAACCCCGATGGATATGCGGCAAACAATCTGCTGAACCATATCGACAAACTGGAAGATAAACTTCTCATCATTCACGGCGCTGAAGATGATGTGGTTCTGTGGCAACACAGCCTTCTTCTATTGGAAGAAGCAATCAAGAAAGGCATCCAACTCGACTACTTTGTTTATCCGCATCACAAACACAATGTTAGAGGTAAAGACCGCGTACACCTTATGCAGAAAGTTACCGACTATTTGATAGAAGGTCTATCGGACTAAGCAGATAGGACCGCTCTATGAATGGCGGTCTTTTGCGGATTTCTTGGCTACAGTTCAATCAGCAGAAATGCTCTAAAAGAAAGAGGAAATTTTTCTTGCTCGAAGAACCATTGAGCTCAAAGAGCGAACTCAGTGACCTTGTTTCAAGGCCTCAATTTCTTTCATCACCTCTTCGGCTTCAGCAGCTAATGCATCGGCCCTTTTCCGATCGGAATGGGACACCTTGTACGACTCTTCCATCAGCTTCTGATACTTTTTCTTCAGCGATTCCGTGGGATCTTTCTTTTTGAATAAACCAAACATGCATATACAACAAGCAAAAGAGAGAAAAGTTAACCTCAAATGAAATCGGTCCGGAAATCAAAGAGCACTTATTTTTGCACCATGCAAACCCTTAAAGAACGGATTGAAGCAGCCTGGGAAAACAGGGAGCTGCTCAAAGAAATAGAAACAGAAAGTGCCATTCGCGAAGCGATAGAGCTCATCGACAAAGGAGAGCTTCGATGCGCAGAACCTAATGACAATGGTTGGCAGGTGAACGACTGGGTGAAGAAGGCTGTGATTCTTTATTTCCCCATTCAGAAAATGGAGAAAATTGAAGTGGGGCCTTTTGAATTTCACGACAAGATGAAACTCAAAACTGATTATGACAAATTGGGTGTTCGTGTGGTGCCTCATGCCATCGCCCGTTACGGGGCCTACATTGCACCCGGCGTAGTCATGATGCCCGGCTATGTAAATATTGGGGCCTATGTAGACAGCGGAACCATGGTTGATACATGGGCCACTGTTGGAAGTTGCGCCCAAATTGGCAAGAACGTTCACCTCAGCGGTGGTGTTGGCATTGGAGGCGTATTAGAACCCGTTCAGGCTGCCCCTGTAATCATAGAAGATAATGCCTTTATCGGTTCAAGAAGCATCATTGTAGAGGGGGTACGTGTGGAAAAGGAAGCTGTGATTGGTGCAGGTGTTACCCTCACCCAAAGCACCAAGATTATTGACGTTACCGGTTCAAGCCCGATTGAGTATCGCGGCATTGTACCCGCGAGATCAGTGGTGATTCCAGGAACACAACTCAAGCAATTCCCAGCAGGCGAGTTTGGAGTAGGTTGCGCCTTAATAATCGGGCAACGGAAGGAAAGTACTGATAAGAAAACCTCATTGAACAATGTGCTCCGCGACTTTCAGGTGGCGGTATGAGGAGTTGATGTAGGACCTAGGATGTAAGATTTAGGACGGGTTTGGAAGAATAGCAAGCAAAGATATTTCAGCCCGCTGCCAATATTGCTTTAACGATCTTGGCGATTAATTGCCCTTCCGCCTGTCCTTTCATTTGTTGATTGGCCATGCCCATCACTTTGCCCATGTCTTTCATGCCCTGGGCCCCTGTTTGTGTTATGATGGCTTGAATCTTTGTACGCACCTCATCTTCACTCAACTGTTTGGGTAAGTACCGACTGATAACTTCCAGTTCCTCTTGTTCTGTTTTGGCAAGGTCTTCCCGGCCCTGTTGCTGGTATATATCCAGGGACTCTCTTCGCTGTTTGGCCAGTTTAACCAGGGTTTCCATCTCATCGGTTGCAGTAATTTCACCGCCAGCTTCTCTGGTTTGAAGTAATAAAAGCGCTGATTTAATCATTCGTAGGGTACGCAAGCTTTGCTGATCCTTGGCCTTCATGGCCGTTTTAATATCTTCTGAAATCTGATCGAGTAATGGCATGGGGCAAAGTTAATGGTTTTTAATGCGGAAGCCTTAAAGAATGGATGCACCGACAATTCCTGAAGCCATTATGTTCTTTGAAGATTGCTGAGCAAATCGGCTACCACAAAACTGCTGCCACCAACAAAAATCAGGTCGTTATGCCCTGCCAATTGCAAGGCTCTTTGATAGGCCGTTTTCACCCTTGTACAATTCTCTGCGCTGAATCCATTGGCTTTCATTTTTTCAAAGAGCTCACCAGAGGGCAACTTGCGTGGAATCTCCGGTTCGCAAACCAGATAGTGAGCATCATTCGGGAAAAGGGGTAAGATGCCGTGCAGGTCTTTTTCTTTAACCATGCCTATTACCATATACAATTTTTCGAACTTCTGCTCATGAATTTGCTGCATCACCCCTTCAAGTCCGTTTTTATTATGGGCCACATCGGCAATAACCCTGGGGCTGCTCTGCATCTCTTGCCAACGGCCCTGTAAACCCGTTAGCCTGCCAACCGATTTAAGGGATTCTCTAACTTGATCATCGTTTAGCTTCCATGTCTCCTTCAACTGCTTAACCGCCGCTAAAACGGTGCGTATATTCTTTTGCTGATAATTCCCTTTGAGATCACTTTCCGGCAAGGAAATAGACGCAAGTGCATCTTCCGCAAATAAGAGCTCAGCATTTCGGTCACTCGCAACTTCTTCAAATACAGAAATTGTTTCCTCCTGCTTTTCTCCAATCACAATGGGAACCTTCTCTTTAATGATTCCCGCCTTCTCAAACGCAATTTTAGGCAAGGTATCGCCCAACATATCCATATGATCCCAGCCGATGTTGGTAATAACGCTCAGTTCCGGCATGATCACATTGGTGCTGTCAAGCCTGCCTCCAAGTCCTGTTTCGATGATTGCAATGTCCACCTTCTCTCTGGCAAAGAAATCGAAGGCCATGGCCACTGTGAGCTCAAAGAAACTAGGACGGACATCCAATAATTGATTGCGTATATCTTCTGTAAACCGGATCACTTGTTCTTCAGGAATCATTTGGCCATTGATGCGGATGCGCTCTCTGAAATCGACCAGGTGAGGAGAGGTGTAAAGCCCGGTTTTATATCCGTGTTGCTGAAAAATGGCTGCTAGCATGTGCGAACAACTCCCCTTTCCGTTGGTTCCTGCGATGTGAATGCTTTTGAAGTTCTTTTCCGGATGTCCGAGGTACTCGCAAAGGGCAATGGTGTTGCCAAGATCCTTTTTATAAGCAGATGAGCCCTGGCGCTGGTACATGGGCAACTGCGCATAGAGAAAATCGAGGGTTTCCCTGTAAGTCAATGGATTATTTTTGAGAATACTCGAAAGTGATGGTGCCGAATTGATCGTCAGAACCTCCTTTTCTAGGATCAAATTTCCAATTCTTCGCGGCATCTTCAGAAATTTTCCAAAAGTATTTATCTGAAATGGTGGTTCCCCTCGCTCCAGCTTGTGCTTTCGTTACCACTCCCCTGCTATTCACCGTAATGTACACCACTACCGTACCACTGATACTCCTGGAGGGCTTGGGTCGTGAAGTCTGCACGGGGGAACGACCAGACAAAGAATAGCTGCCATCGCCCGACTTACCCGTTCCAGTGCCATCCGGTTTGCCATTGACGCTTCCATCAGGTTGCCCTTGATTGCCCGTCTTCTCACCACTGCCTTGTCCTTTAGACGACTTGCTACCAGGAAACATTGCACGTTGATCGGGCTTGCGTTCTTCTGGCTTGCTCTCTTCCAACGGCTTGGTTTCGGAAGGTTTTGTATTGGGTTTTGGCTTGGTGGTTTGCTGAACTTCAGGTGCTTCTTCATCCTGAGAGAGCACGGGCTCATCTGAACTTTCAGGGGTGCTTTCAGGTTGTGAACTTTCAATGGTTTCAGCAGGACGATCATCAGGACCTCCGTAGTCTGGTTCTCCAAGGCTTACTTCAACCCCTCCGTCTTCTTCTTCAAGCTTCACTTCCGGGGAAAATGCCGAAATGATGAAAAGGAGAATGAGTAAAGCGTGCACTGCAATAGTGCCTATAAAGCCTTTTCTGTCACTGTCCTTTCGAAGATCCATTTTCTTTATTATTCAGGGTTAAGCGCCAACACCACTTTGGCATCCATTTTATCTGCCATGAGCACCAGATCCATCACCTTTTCGTAGGCAATTTCTTTATCGGCATGAACAGATACTGTAGCACCAGGATTGGCTTTTAATACCAAGTCCAGTTCACCAGGTAAACGATCATATGCGATAATTCTTGTGTCGATGGCATAATTAAGGTCTCGATCAACATAAAGTTTTACCACCTGCTTCACAATATTTTTCTTCACTCCTTTTGGAAGAAGAATTTTCATGACCGGCTCACGAACCACTGTAGATGTGATTACAAAAAAGATAAGCAAGAGAAAAATGATGTCGGTCATAGACGACATATTGAACTCTGCTTTTACCTTGCTTCTTGATTTCAGTGCCATACGCCCTGATTATGCCGGTTCGTGTAAAATATCCAAAAACTCTACGGAGGTGGCTTCCATTTTATGAACCACTTTCTCAACCATGGCCGATAAGAGGTTATAGCTAACAAAAGCAAAAATACCCACAATCAAACCGGCCACCGTTGTAACCATGGCTTCGTAAATACCTCCACTCAGCATTCCTGCATCAATGGTTTCGGCCTTCTGAGAAAGCTCATAAAAAGTCTTGATCATACCAGTTACCGTACCCAAAAATCCAATCATGGGTGCTGCCCCTGAAATGGTTGCGAGTATTGGCAATCCTTTTTCTAATTTGTATACTTCAAGATTGCCAACGTTTTGAACGGCCACATGAATATCTTTCAATGGCTTACCAATTCTGGTCAATCCTTTGGCAATCATCATGGCCTCGGGAGTATTGGTGGTTTCACAAAGGGTGATGGCTCCTTTAATATTACCATCAACGACCATGTCCTTAACTCTTTTAATGAGGAGAGGATCTGTTTTTCCTGCTTTGCGTATGGAAAAATATCGCTCAAAAAGGATGTAAACCCCAATCAGGCTCAAAATGGCGATAGGAATGATAACCACCCCACCTTTGAGAGCCAGATCAAATACACTAAGTCCTTGTGAAGTTTCTTCCACTCCCGCCGCTGCGGTATCGGCGGCTTCAGTAACAATTTGAAGGAAAAGTTGCATGTTTTTTTATAAGCTAAGTTCTATTATTTCTGTCTTCAGTTTTTCTGCATGTGCAGTCATTTCTGCGAATTCTTCGGCCATCTCACGTGTATAGAGCATCTCGGCCGAAACCAAGTACCATCCAGACTTTATCTGGTCGAGTATTTCAGCACGATATTCTTTTCTTATGAGTTGATTTTTCAGACGTTCAGCCTTATCGATACTTTTGGTACGCATGCAAACCACATGGTAAACGAATTGTTCCCGTCTTTGATTGCGATAGCTCTCAAACAATTCATCAACACTTGTTTCATCGGTTACCGTTTCAACATCATCCGATACGATCATTTCTTCATCCAACAATTCTTCTTCCGTGATCGAAGTTGAAAGATCATTTGTAATGGGTGGATACAATTCATCGATGATTTCTTCTTCTGTATTTAGCAAGTCAATCTCAGTTGGATGGGGCATCACAGAGGCTGTTTCTTCCTGCTTTGCCGTTTGGAGATCTTGTTTTGATGCATCATTAGCAATGGGATTTAGCTCATGCTTGGGCACAAGGGTGATTCCTATAAGGGCCAACAATGCCACTCCCAAAACAGACACCGCCATGGCTGCCAGGCCCTTCTTGTTACTTCTCTTATTGCTGCTTTTCCTGCTTGCAAGATCGGAGTTCATCTGACTGCTTTGTCTTCTAAGCAGTTTTTTACCTACCTGAGCACTTGCTCTACCGTGGTTGCCAGGAAGTTGAGCAACCTTCTTCAATTTCAGTGCTGGCAATCCAAAAGATTCATCGAGAAAGTTTTGGCCGTAATACGGAACAAATAGTAGGTTTTCTTCAGGGTTCAGATAAAAAGTACCGAGGTTTTTAAATTCGAAGTTCCGGTACTGATTGAGTTTGCTCGAAATTTCTTGAACAAATGCCTCCAGCTTACTTTCAGCTTCATTGTAAGTGATGCCTAATTGCTCTGAAATGGCATTCAGTACAAGGCCATCGTTATTTATAAGGCTGGCATTGAAAACTATTCGTTTACAAGCCGGATGAACGGTTAATCTATCTTCCTGGAGGTGTGCAGGGGTATAATTGGCCACAAACCCCCCAAATCCTGGTATGATTACACAATTATGGCTGTACAGCAGAGAGGAAATTACCTCTGATATTTCTTTCTTCATTTTCTCGACTTCCATTCGATCAAAGTGTGATGGTAAGACCAGCCAAAGCATTGATCCCAAAAACGGGGTAATTCACCCAGCGTTGGTATCTGCTAGCTGTGATGTTGTTCACATTCACAAAGAAAGCCATTTTCTTGCTGTATTGGTAATCTGCTCCTGCATTGAAATCAACAAAAACAGGAAGGTCAGAAGTAGCGGAAGGTCTTTCGAGAAATCCGGCGGTTCGACTTCCCAGGGCGAAAAGTTTGGTGTGAACTTTCAGTTTTTCACCAATTCGCGCAAGAATGTTCAAAGACAAGTCGAAATCAGGCAAATGCCAAGCCTGTGGTTCTGAGCTCAAATTGTAGGTGTAATAATTGAATGCAAGTCCACTTTCAATGGACGAGCTAGGGCGAAATGCGAAGGCCGAATGAAAAGTAAATACAGAAGCCCTGTCGTCATAAACCACCAGAAAACTGGTAATGTCATTGCTGTCTGCCAGGAACATCGGCAGATTTTCTATCGCCCCTTGATCAAAGCTTAGAACATAATCTAACTTGCCGTATAGGTTTCCTTTTACCCCTCCGTATACCTTGTATTTGGTAAAAGAATTGCGCAATTCAGGTCGGCCATTGATGAACTGGTTCTGTAATGAAAGGCTTTGGAGCGAGTTAACCTGCAAGCCACCATCCAGCCCCATGAACGCATTCATTCGGTTCTTAACGAGCGGATATACCACCTGTACATATGGATTGATGAATGTGTTTTGATCTGCGCTATCCAAAAATAAGGTGAAACGCAAGCCTGCGTCCATCTGGAACTTTTTTATTTCAAATTGATAGGTGGGATTCAGTCCAATGAAGTTTCGAACATAATTTGTGCTATCCAAAGAAGTCTGATTAAAACGATAGGAAGCGTGAAGCTTGAATTGACTCTTCCTGAATTTCATACTCAATTCATCTTTGAATGCCAGATCAAAATCGAGCCAGCTGGCATTTCCAAAATGATAAAAATGAATACCCGCCTTATTCCCTACTTTCTTGGTTGATGGATAGTTATCCAATTCAACATGGGCATGTACCTGATTGAACACTTGTTTGAGGGTATCGCTGTTGAAGGAGAAGGAGTCATGGTCATAACCATAGTAGTTGAAACGATTTCTTTCATAATTCAACTTACCATTCAAGCGGTATTTTCGCTGAAATTGTGTTCCATAAAGCCCGAGGTAGTTGTCGGAGAAGTCAGCATTTTCCGGAGTTCCGCGAGAAGATAAATGTCTAATTTGCGCTCCATAGCTATACTTCTCACTGCTGCCATTGTGGAGGTGAGCGTCCACCAGTGGAGTCCAATAATTTCCTATGCCTATCTTGGTGATGTTATTCAATGCATCCCGATCGGTTTTGTTCTTGAGTTTAGACGGCTCAGAAGGCTTGAACATAGGTTCGATTGCATATCTAAACGAAGGCAAATCATAACTGTAGACGGGGGGCGATTGCTCAGGCTCTTCAATTTCAGGATATACATCCAGCTTTCTTGCATTTGAGAGAACCGGCTCATACTTGGTTACCACTTCTACTTTTTCAATACGATCAAGCGTGTCATTAATTTGCGCATTCGACTCAAGGGCCAAACCCAAAAAAAGACCCAAGACCGGGCTGAGATATTTCAGATGAAATGCTTGCATGCAGGAGTCAAAGTTACATGAATAACGACCCTTGAATGGCTTTTGATATCCACAGTGACCTAAAAAAATGACCTTTGGAATGCGGGCAGCAGGTTGCCGGCGAGTCAAATTATCAACATTTACCATGCAGCACTTTCCACTTCTGTAAGGAGTAGGTATTTTTGGGCAACAACAAGTAGGAAAGAAATGGCGGAAAAAGACGAAAAACTAAAAGCCCTTAAGCTCACGATAGACAAACTTGAAAAGTCATACGGGAAAGGCATTATTATGAAGATGGACGACAACTCCATCGGGAATATGGAAGTTGTTAGCACCGGTTCACTAGGGTTGGATTTAGCTTTAGGGGTGGGAGGATTCCCCAGAGGAAGAATCGTTGAGATATACGGGCCTGAATCATCAGGTAAGACAACCCTTGCAATGCACTGCATTGCCGAGGCACAGAAAAAAGGAGGTCTGGCAGCATTCATTGATGCAGAACACGCGTTCGATAAGGTGTACGCCGAAAAAATTGGCATCAACACCTCCGATTTATTGATTTCACAACCGGACGACGGGGAGCAGGCATTAGAAATTGCCGACAACCTGATCCGATCGGGTGCCATCGATGTCATTGTAATTGACTCGGTAGCAGCACTGGTTCCGAAAGCCGAGATCGAAGGTGATATGGGTGATAGTAAAATGGGCCTGCAAGCCAGATTGATGTCGCAAGCCTTGAGAAAACTCACTGGATCAATCAACAAAACCAAGTGTATTTGCATTTTCATCAATCAGCTTCGGGAAAAGATTGGTGTAATGTTCGGGAATCCCGAAACCACCACTGGTGGTAACGCCTTGAAATTCTATGCATCTATTCGCCTAGATATTCGACGTACTGCACAAATTAAGGATGGCGTAGACGCAACAGGTAATCGCGTACGCGTGAAAGTTGCAAAAAACAAGGTTGCACCTCCGTTTAAACTGGCTGAATTTGATATTATGTACGGACAAGGGATATCCAAGGCAGGCGAAGTATTGGATTTGGCCGTTGAACAGGACATCGTACAAAAAAGTGGAAGCTGGTTCAGCTATGATGGCACCAAACTGGGACAAGGTAGAGATTCTGTAAAGCAATTGCTCGATGATAATCCTGAAATGATGGACCAAATAGAGGGGCAAATCAAGCAAAAGATTATGGGTACGCCTCAAACAGCGACCTCTGAATCTTAATCTACTCAGGGCAACTCACAAATCCACAGATCTTCGTCGGGCTGGATAACCTTGAATGGTGTTTCTGGAAGTTCTTCTTTCAAGGCAACAAAATAATGTAAGCTTCTGCGAAATGGAAGGTACTCTGTTTTTGTAAGATATTTGGCATTCACCCTTATGCACGTTCTATGAAGGAAGTAGGGCAATACCGGATTACCTTCAGTATACACTGCAATGGTATCCGTTTGGGGTATGCTTTGAGCAATGCATTCTTCTAACCTTAGAAATGCCTTGCGGTCTTCCCTGATATAAAAATCACTCGCCTGATTGAGCAGCGCTTCAAAGGCAATCATTGCCATGGCGGCGATGCGATAATTTTGCAGAGGAATAATATTCAACCCTAAAGAGGTCATCACAGCCATGATGGGGACAAATGGAATCACATAATAATTATGGGTAGGAAAAACCTCACCGGTTTTCACTGCAAAAAATAACAGCACCAAAAGCGAAGCAAAAAACAGAAAAAGATATTGTCTATCGCGCTTTAAAAATAAAATCAACAACCATCTAACTATGACTTCACTACT
>CAZYJD010000012.1:0-39884 GCA_964647785.1 uncultured Chitinophagaceae bacterium | reverse complement strand
CCATCCATTTCTGTGAGCAGCTGGTTCAAGGTATTCTCTCTTTCATCATTTGAGCCTTGAATGAGACTTTTACCACGGGCTCTGCCTACGGCGTCAATTTCATCAATGAAAATAATACATGGTGCTTTCTCTTTTGCCTGTCGGAATAAATCTCGAACACGGCTGGCACCCACCCCTACGAACATCTCAACGAAATCAGAGCCTGACAAAGAGAAAAAAGGAACTTCGGCCTCCCCTGCAACAGCTTTTGCCAATAGGGTCTTACCGGTACCTGGAGGGCCTACGAGTAAAACTCCTTTAGGTATTTTACCGCCTAGGTCACTGTATTTTTTGGGATTCTTTAAGAAGTCAACCACTTCCATAACTTCCACCTTAGCCTCTTCGAGTCCTGCTACATCTTTGAATGTGATGTTCACTTTTGTGTCCTTATCGAACAATTGGGCCCTGCTTTTTCCAATGCTGAATATTTGTCCGGCCCCACCAGCACCTCCGCCAGCCATTCGTCGCATAATGAAGAACCAAAACAACCCGAAAATCACGAGAAGAAATATCCAACTTAGAATACCGTCGAAGTAATTTTCTCTGATGGTGCTGTCAATGATGATTTTCTGGTCTTCTGCCAAATCTTTTTGGGCGTCATCAACCTGCTCTTTGAAGGTTTGATAATCGCCAATATCGTCCAGTCTATAGGTTGGACCACCGGGTGAGGAAAGTACCCCTCTTTGTTGGACGTCTTTTTTATATAGCTTGTTCTCTTTTGCTTCAGGAGTCAAGGTGATTTCAGCTTCAGTTCTGTTCACCACCAGTATACCCTCTACATGACCTTGCTCGACCATTTCCAAAAGTTCTTTCATGCTGACGCTTTTCCCGCTCTGACTCGGGTAAAAGGTCATCACCAAAAAAACTACCGCCAGAATGACATATATCCAATAAAAATTAAACTGAGGCCCACCGGGCTTTTTCTTTTGGTCTCCATTTCCGGGCCTGTTATTGCCCTGTTCTTTCTTAAAAACGATCTTTCTCTGATCCTTCTTTGTCTGTTTGTTCTGATCTTCCATTGTATAGAATGAAGCCTCTGCTTCAATAATTATTCCACATTAAAAATCGGTCATTTCGCCGAACTAAGTCTGAACACCCCTAAATTCCAATTTGTTCTAACTTTGCCACAAATCTCAATAAATAATAGATAAATGTACGGAAAGCTGAAAGAATCCCTTCAGAATGAATTGCAGCAGATAAATGAGGCTGGTTTATTCAAGTCAGAACGCATCATAAAGTCGCCACAAGGTGCTGAAATCGAGTTAACAGATGGTAGCAAGGTTCTGAACTTTTGTGCGAATAACTATCTCGGTCTTTCTTCTCATCCCAAAGTGATAGAGGCTGCGAAAGCAATCATAGATGCAAGGGGTTATGGAATGTCGTCCGTACGCTTCATTTGTGGAACGCAAGACATACATAAGGAACTTGAAGATAAAATATCCGAATTCCTCGGTACGGAAGACACCATTTTGTATGCAGCCGCGTTTGATGCCAATGGAGGGGTGTTTGAACCTCTCTTTGGACCAGAAGATGCAATCATCAGTGATGAGTTGAATCATGCTTCAATAATAGATGGCGTAAGACTTTGTAAGGCACAACGTTATCGTTACAAGCATAACGATATGTCAGATTTGGAGAAATGTCTCCAGGAGGCACAGAGCCAGCGTTTCCGGATAGTTGTAACAGATGGTGTCTTCTCAATGGATGGAACCATCGCGCAACTCGATGAAATCTGTAACCTGGCCGAAAAATATGATGCCTTGGTGATGATTGATGAATGCCATGCCAGTGGTTTCATGGGTAAAACAGGGCGCGGTACGCATGAGTACCGCAATGTGATTGGACGCATTGATATCATTACTGGAACCTTGGGGAAAGCACTTGGTGGTGCATCTGGTGGTTTTACTTCCGGTCGCAAAGAAATAATAGAGATGTTAAGACAGAGATCGAGACCATACCTCTTTAGTAATACCCTAGCACCTTCAATAGTAGGTGCATCCATTACTGTTTTGGATATGATCAATGAAACCACGGAGCTTCGCGATCGGCTGGAAGACAACACCCGATATTTCAGAGAAAAAATGACTGCAGCTGGTTTCGATATCAAGCAAGGAGATCATCCGATCGTACCAATCATGTTGTATGATGCCAAATTGTCACAAGACTTTGCAGCCAAACTGCTGAAAGAAGGTATTTATGTGATTGGCTTTTATTACCCGGTGGTTCCTAAAGGTCAGGCAAGAATACGTGTTCAGCTTTCTGCTGCGCATGAGAAGGAACACCTCGATAAGGCCATCGGAGCATTCATAAAAATTGGTAAAGAACTCGCTGTAATTTCATAATGCAAATCGATTTAAGCGGTAAAAGGGCTTTGGTTGCCGGAAGCACCCAGGGCATTGGCAAGGCCATTGCGATAGCATTGGCAAATGCCGGTGCAGAAATAATATTATTGGCTCGTAATGAAGCAGCTTTGCAAAAGTCGGTGGAGGAACTTCCCTCTTCAATGGGGCAAAGCCATGCGTTTTTGGTGGCAGATTTTGATCATCCAAATGTTTTGGAAGAGGTGTTAAAAAACAGCTTAGATATATCGACCAGTCCTGTTCACATATTGGTAAATAACAGTGGTGGGCCTGCCCCCGGTAAGGCAATTGACGCGAATAAAGATGCTTATCGCGAAGCTTTTAATCGTCACCTCATATGCAATCAGATACTTGCCTCTTTTTGTGCTGAAGGAATGAAATCGGAGGGATACGGCCGAATTATCAATATAATCAGCACTTCGGTGCGTCAGCCCATTGCCGGCCTTGGTGTAAGCAATACCATTCGCGGAGCGGTGAATAGTTGGTCAAAGACCATTTCTCAGGAATTGGCACCTTTTGGAATAACCGTGAATAATATTTTGCCCGGAGCAACCGCTACCGAGCGTCTAACGGGCATTATTGATAATAAATCAAAGAAGAGTGGTCGTTCTCATGCGCAAGTGGAAGAGGAAATGAGAGCTGAAATTCCTGCAGGTCGATTTGCGACACCAGAAGAGCCTGCGTATCTGGCTGTATTTCTATCTTCTGCTTTTGCGTCTTACATCAATGGCACCAGCATCGCTGTTGATGGTGGAAGAACCCTTTGTTTGTGAAGGGAACTTTAGGCATATGGATGCAGGCATTTAGGCCAAAAACGCTTCCATTGGCGCTTTCGGGAATCATTACTGGTTTTGCCCTTGCGATTCAAAGTGGTGCTGGGAATGTGCTTTTGTTCTTTCTTGCAATATTTACAGCCATCTTTCTGCAAATTCTGTCCAACCTTGCCAATGATTTGGGGGACTTTCAGAAGGGTACGGATGATCTTCAGCGCACAGATCGTTTACTTACCTCTGGAAAAATTAGCGAGAAGCAAATGAAACGTGCAGTGGTAAGCTTTGCCCTCTTGAGTTTAATCTGTGGAGTGATCATGCTCCTAACAGCATTTCCGGAGGTTTCTTCTTCTTTTTGGATACTTTTCATCGTAGGCTTACTTGCCATTGCCGCTGCATTGAATTATACCATGGGAAAAAAACCATACGGTTATTATGGATTGGGTGATGTTTTTGTGTTGCTATTCTTTGGCTTTGTGGCGGTGCTTGGATCGGAATTTTTGTTCAGAGGAGCAATTGATGGAACACATCTGCTGCCTGCAATTTCGGTTGGATGCATGTCGGTAGCAGTTTTGAATCTCAATAATCTGCGAGATTTGGAAAGAGATGCATCGAGCGGGAAAAGGACATTGGCAGTGATTTTAGGAAGAAATAAGGCAGTCAGATATCAGTGGTTTTTACACTCCTTATCGGTGTGTGGCTGGTTGTTATTTGCGTTGCTCGTTGATCAATGGTGGTATTCGTTGGTTTTGTTGGTGTTCATACCCATTTTCATTCATTGGAAAAACCATCCTGATGGAGGCATGGAAATGTTCGGTTCTGAGCGTTGGAATGCACTACTTAAATCCCAGGCACTTGGTACTTTTATGTGTTCTCTGGTCTTTTTAATTCTCTCCGTGTTTTGAAACTTTCTGCCAGTTACGAAACTCATGAGCTGGTATTCATTGAACCGGCAAGAACTTCGCGAAATGTTTTTCAGAGTAGGAAGGTGTATATTTTATCTATTACGGATCAACAATCGGGGAGAACTGCTCGAGGTGAATGTGCTCCATTGAGTTTGCTGAGCGTAGATGATCTACCGCAATACGAGAATAGATTGGCTGAAATGGTCAAAGAAATCAATCGAAAAGGTAAGGTGCCACTGTTAACGGATGCAGCTCATTGGCCGTCATTGGTATTTGGTCTTGAAACCGCATTGCAAGAACTTTCTTCATCGGTATCAGAGATTCTTTGGGATACTCCTTTTAGTCGAGGAGAGAGCGGTATTCCCATCAATGGTCTGGTTTGGATGAATACCATTGATGCGATGGAGACTCAAGCTTTGAAAAAACTGCAAGCCGGATATGGTTGCATGAAATTTAAAGTAGGCACCTTCGATTTTGAAGAAGAGTGGAATATGATTTCAAGATTGCGGCAACGATATCCGAAAGCCATATTTAGACTGGATGCCAATGGTGCTTATTCAACATATGAAGCAGCGGCTAAGCTTGAACGTTGGACCGAATTAAATATTCATAGCATTGAGCAACCCATTGAGACAGGGCAATGGGATGAATTAGCGAAGCTGTGTGCTGAGAACATTGTACCTATAGCTTTGGATGAAGAACTCATTGGCAAAGATTTGGAAGAATACGGGGAGATGCTTGCCCATATTCAACCACAATATGTCATATTTAAGCCTTCACTTTTGGGTGGTTTTAAGGCCTGTGAAGAACGAATAACTCTCGCTGAATCAAATGGTATTGGTTGGTGGGTTACATCAGCTTTGGAAGGGAATATTGGTCTTAGAGCGATTGCGCAATGGACTTCATCGCTTCCATACAAGGGGCATCAGGGACTGGGTACAGGAATGCTTTATGAAAATAATATTCCAAGTGGCTTGCATATTGAGGGGGATTACCTCTTTCACACCCCCAATCAGTAAAGCTCAAAAACCACAGGCATTTTAAACATCATTCGAACAGACCGGTCACCTTGTCTTGCAGGTTTCCATTGACCGCTCATCTTTTCTATGATGCGTATGGCTTCTCGTTCAAAGCCATAACCCTGAGGGTTGCAGGATACAACCTTAATTTGGCTCAGTTTTCCGTTCTGCTCCACAACAAAGGCAATAACAACCCTGCCACTCACGCCTTGTTGGAGTGCTTCCTTTGGGAATTGAAGATGTTCCTGAATGTAAGCGTACATTTTTTCTGTGCCTCCAATAAAAGAGGCTGCTTCAGAAACAGCACTGATGTGCAGTACTTCGCCGGTATATTCAAATTCGTCATCTGAGTACCCCTCTAAAACGGCTTCATCTGCCGGCAGGTTGCTTAGTGGATTGCCAACTGAAATAACTCCGATATTGGGATGGATATCAATGGGCAGTTGTTCAAGGATTGGTGTTGTTTTTAATTGGGTATTTGAAGCTGATACGGTGGCGTTTTGCTTCTTTTCCGGCAGGTAAAAAATTTCCATGAAGTTGTCTTCGAAATCAGGTTTCCAGATGGAGGCTTTGCCCGACGAGATAAGGTGCCATTGGTTATAGCTAAAGGCCCACAAAGCAGCACCGAGGGCAAGGATTAATCCTGTGAGAAAAAAGACCACGCGATAGCGCGAGAGGTCAGCATGAGGTTCTTTTCTACGTTCCATATATTAGGAACGATGGCTTTGCTTAATTGCATTTTAGACGCCAACACTTTTACGGCCAATTGACAAAAAAAAAGCTCGTTCCGGAAGAACGAGCTTAATGAATTGTGCTAACGCGAGTTAATAAAGTTTGAATCGAATGGGTAATCGGAAATTAACCCTAACTGATTTATCACGTTGTTTTGCCGGACGCCACATTCCACTCATTTTCTTTACAACACTTATGGCCGCTTCTTCGCAGCCCCATCCCAATTTATTATTACCGAGAATTTGGATGTTGGATAAGGTCCCATTGGGCTCTACCACAAAGGCGATCATCACCCGTCCCTCAATTTCATTTTCTACAGCCATTGGGGGATATTCGAGGTTTTCTGCAATGAACTTGTACATGGCTTCCTCTCCACCTTTGAACTGGGCTTGTTCTGATACCTCATAGAACTCGAGAATTTCACCAGTTTCTTCAGGCTCTTCCTCTTCTTCAATCATCGGTTCAATCATGGTCTCTTGGTCCACTTCAGATTCCTCAATTTCAGGTTGTTCTTCTTCAATCACCACATCATCTTCCACAATTTCGAGTTGTGGAGGAGGGGGAGGGGGAGGTGGTTTTTTCTCCTGAACGGTGTTTTCCATGATTTCAATTTCTTCATCCGGTACGTATTCGCCCAGCCCTTGAGATTCTGCCTCACGGGCTGTATAGTTGAATGCACCGAGCACCAGGAGAAGGGATACGATTAAACCAACCTCTAGAAAAGTGAAGCTACTTTTCCTTAAATCAGCTTTGGGGTTTTTCTTTAATTCCATAACTCGAATTACAAGGTCAAAAATATGTGTTTTTGTCTATTCATACCACAAGACAAAGAGATGTAAATGAAGATAACGATTATTTAAAATTCATTTGTTCTCGAAAGGCCAGTCTAAAGTATAGAACGCCTGCAATGCTACCAATGGTATTGGCGATGACATCCAATAAATCGGCATGTCTGTCAGCCCAGAGGTATTCTTGCATGATTTCGATGCAGATGCCGTAAACAATGCTCATTAAAATAGCTTTTCGGGCACAACCGAAACGCAGGGAGCAAAAGCGATGTTGCTTGTATTGTCCCATGGCGATACTGAAAGCAAGGAGGCCGAAAAAGAAGGCATGGGCAAACTTGTCAAAATTGAGCAAATGCCAAAAGTCAAGCCTTGGGAAACTGCCACCTGGCAAGGCGGTGAGAATCAGGATTACAGCAGCCCAAATGAGGGCAGGATAGTTGTATTTTAGAAAAGCTCTGATGTGACGGGAATCAGTTTCCGGTCATTTCCTTGTAGGCTGCGGCATCCAGTAATTGGTCGAGTTCAGAGCTATCGGTGATTTTAATTTTGATCATCCAGCCTTCGCCATAAGGATCGCTGTTTACCACTTCAGGAGATGACTCCAGATTTTCGTTAAATTCTAGGATTTCACCAGACACCGGCATGAATAAATCAGAAACTGTTTTTACCGCTTCTACGGTTCCAAAGGTTTCTTCCGCTCCCAGGGTTTCACCAACGGTCTCTATTTCAACAAAAACAATGTCGCCCAGTTCTCCCTGAGCAAAGTCTGTGATACCAATGGTAGCAACATCACCTTCAACCTTTACCCATTCGTGGTCTTTGGTGTATTTCAATTCTTCCGGAAAATTCATTTTATCAGGTTCATTTAGTTGTTTGCGAAGCTATTAAAAAAATTAGTTCTCTTGCTGTTCTTTTTCTTTGATCTGTGTTTTTTGGCGCTTGTCATAGATGAGGCTTACGAGCGTACTGATTTTATCCTTCATTTCTGATCTTTCTACAATGAAGTCAAGAAAACCATGTTCCAAAAGGAATTCTGATCGCTGGAAACCTTTTGGAAGGTCTTTACCAATGGTCTCTTTGATAACCCTTGGTCCAGCAAAACCGATCAGTGCATTGGGTTCAGCCACATTGAAATCGCCTAACATAGCGAAACTTGCGGTCACCCCTCCAGTTGTGGGATCTGTTAGATAGGAAATGTATGGTAACCCTTCCTTAGAGAGCAGCGCAAGCTTGGCCGATGTTTTGGCCATTTGCATGAGTGAAAATGCAGCCTCCATCATTCGAGCTCCGCCAGATTTGGAGATGACAATCAATGGCAGATAGTTTTCACGGGCATGATCGATTGCACGGGCTATTTTTTCACCTACAACCGACCCCATAGATCCGCCGATGAAGGAGAAATCCATGCATGCCACCACCATACGTGTTCCATTTATTTTGCCATGTGCAGTGCGGACTGCATCATGCAATTGGGTTTTTTCAATGGCGTTTTGGATGCGATCGGGATAAGCCTTGGTATCGACAAAATGCAAAGGATCAGCCGAGATTAACTCAGTGTCGAGTTCGGTGTATTTTTCGTCATCGAAAAGGATAGAAAAGTACTCTTCAGAGCCTATTTTGTCGTGAAAATTACATTCAGGGCAAACCCACAGGGCTTGTTGAATGTCTTTTGTAGAAGTAATGGCTTTGCACTGAGGACATTTGTACCACAACCCATCTGGGGTGGGTTTTTTATCCTTGGTTTTCGTTAGTATGCCTTCCTTAACTCGTTTAAACCAACTGCTCATACTGATTTTTTTGTACCGGAAAGACCGGTGGTGTTACTTGAGAGTGCGATCAGGCAATATTTACCTCATTACTGAGGTACACATCCTGAATGGCATTGAGAAGTTCTACCCCTTCGTTCATTGGCCTCTGGAAAGCCTTGCGACCGGAGATAAGACCGCTTCCGCCTGCCCTTTTATTGATCACAGCTGTTTTAACAGCCTGGGCGAGATCATCATTGCCAGATGGGCCTCCTGAATTGATCAGGCCTACCTTGCCCATATAGCAATTGGCAACCTGATAACGGGTGAGGTCGATGGGGTGGTCAGAACTCAACTCGCTGTAAACTTTAGGATGTGTCTTAGCAAAATTTATCGCAGTAAAACCACCGTTGTTTTCAGGCAGCTTTTGTTTGATGATGTCCGCCTTAATGGTTACCCCTAAATGATTGGCTTGAGAAGTAAGATCTGCCGCTACATGATAATCCACGCCATCTTTCTTGAATCCGTTGTTGCGGGTGTAACACCAGAGAATGGTGGCCATTCCCAATTCATGGGCTCTTTCGAACGCCTGCGCTACTTCTATGATCTGGCGAGATGACTCTTCGCTACCGAAATAAATGGTTGCACCAACGGCAACAGCCCCCATATTCCAGGCATCTTCTACGGATCCGAACATGACCTGATCATATTTGTTGGGATAGGTCATCAATTCATTGTGATTGATCTTAACTATAAAAGGAATTTTGTGGGCGTATTTGCGCGCATGGATACCGAGAACACCAAATGTGGAAGCAACAGCATTGCAACCTCCATCAATGGCAAGTTTTATGATGTTTTCAGGGTCAAAGTAAGCAGGATTTGGTGCAAATGAAGATCCGGCAGTATGTTCTATTCCCTGGTCTACCGGAAGAATAGACAAATATCCAGTACCGGCTAGCCTGCCTGTTCCATATAATTGTCCGAGACTTCTCAAAACCTGAGGATTCCGGTCGCTACCGCACCAAATGTTGTCCACCACATCACCTGAAGGAAGTGTAATGTGTTCTTTTTGAATGGTTTTGCATTCGTGGTCGAGAAGGTATGATGCTTCTTCTCCTAATAAGTCCTTGATCTCGCTAATATTCATGGTTGTTTTGTCAAGTTATGTGCCGTGGCAAAAGTAGTATTTTTTACATTTGTGATAAGCCCTTAATTATGGAAGATATCCGTATTGTTAACGCCCGCTCTGATCGCCAGATGGATGAAGTGTTTCACATCCGCGACGAGGTGTTCGTAAAAGAACAATCTGTTGAGCCTGAAATCGAATACGATCGTTTCGAAGAAACATCTGAGCATTATTTGGCCTACGTTGGCGATGAACCTGCGGGTACTGCGAGATGGAGAAAAACGCCAAATGGAATTAAGTTGGAGCGTTTTGCAGTATTAAAAGAGCACAGAAACAAAGGGGTTGCTGCGGCGATTATTCGTCGCATTCTTCAAGAGATTCCAGAAAGCAACAATGTATATTTACACAGTCAAATACAGGTGAGTGGACTCTATGAACGCTTTGGTTTCCGGAAAGAAGGGCCCCAGTTCGAAGAAGCCGGGATTCAACACTACAAAATGGTGTTGCGCACGGAATAAGGATTAGATCATATTGTTTTCAATGATCAACGGCGGGAGTTGCATTAATTCTTGTAAATCGGCCAGTACATTGAAGTTGTGTTCCACACGCCCGGGGTTGTAAAATGCAACGGCCAATCCCGCATCTATACCCCCGCGCACATCAGCTTCCGGATGGTCGCCGATGTAAATGCTATCGGATACCTTGGCATTGTTGTGTTCTAAAGCATGTTTAAAAATTTGTGGATGCGGTTTTTGAACCCCTACATCTTCAGAAATGATTACCGAACTAAAAAACTCGTCCAGCCCGGAGGCTTTAAGTTTTCTTTTCTGGGTTTCTTTGAACCCATTTGTGATGATGTGCAGACGAATTTGGTTTGAAGCCAACCAGTTTAGTAAATCCATTGCGCCTGGAATCAAATTGGTTTTCTCCGGTGTTATTGCCAGGTATTCATCCCAAATATTGACCGGGATATGTTCATCTGGAACCCCAAGTTTTCGAAAGGTTTCTTCAAAACGTTGTACCCTCAGATTTTCCTTGCTCATGAGACCATTTCGGTATTGCTCCCACATTTTTTCATTGATGGAAGCATACATCATGTAAAAGCGTTCAAAGGCTTCCACACCAAATTCTCTGAGCTGATGACGCTCATAAAGTTCCTCTAAAGCCAACCGGGCATTGGTGTCAAAATCCCAGAGGGTGTGATCGAGATCGAAGAATACGTGTTTAAGTTTCAAGGTGCTTCGTTCAGTTTTTCACCAAAAGACAAATCGCCGGCATCTCCAAGACCGGGTACAATGTATTTGTGTGGGTTTAATTCAGTGTCGATTGCCATAATCCAGAGATGTGCGTTGGGCAGATGTTTGCGAATGTGTTCAACCCCGGAAGTGCTCCCTACCACAGCAACAATGTGCAATGCTTCAACGGTTCCGAATTTTCGCAATTCGCGATAGGCCTGTTCAACGGAGTGTCCTGTGGCCAACATCGGATCACAAAGAATGAGTGTTTTTCCTTCCAATGGAGGTGTTGCGGCATATCGGGTAACCACTTCAAATTCACTTTCGTCTTTATACTTCCGATACGCCGATAAAAAAGCGCCATCAGCATCTTCTAGCACATCCATCACCCCATGCTGAAGCGGAAGGCCTGCCCGCAAAACAGATGCGACCACCAGCTTGTTTTTGATTTGAGCAGCTTTGCTTTTTGCAAGGGGCGACTGTACCTCAATGGTCTCATATTCCAGACTTTTACTCAGTTCATAGGCCATGAGACGGCCGCATTGTTCGAGTCGCCTTCTGAACCATGCCTTGTTTCCATGTTGAGAGATATCGCGAAGTTGCCCCATGAATACGGAAAGCATACTTTGGGTTTCCCCGAGATGATGTAAATGAAAACTCATGGGCTGTTTGATGGTACGGACTTTGCAAGGCAAGTTTAAGCAATTGTGCTTGTATTATCCTTAAATTTGAAAAATGTACCTACCCCTTGGGAATCGGAATTCCGTGCTCTGGTTTTTGACAATTTCATTGATATTTAGCTCTTTTCACCGAACAGAAGATGCAGCACAGGATATGTTTAGCAAGGTGGGATCTTCAATTGGTATAGGGAATGCATCGGAGGTGGTGAAATATTGTTACAGCTCAGTCGAATTAGAAACGCCCGGAAGCAAAGGCATTTTCAGTCAATCGCAGGCAGAGCAAATTCTGCGTCGCTTTTTTGATAAGCATCCCCCTGCGGGCTTTGAATTGCGACATCAAGGCTATTCCAGTACGGGATCTAAATTTGCCGTAGGGAATTATACCGATACCGGAGACGAAACTTTCAGGGTTAGTATTTTCGCTAAAAAAAACGAAGGGATATACCAGATTCATGAACTCCGATTCGAATAACATGGATTTCCAATCATCGGAAATCAAGAAATTAATTCAAGAAGCTTTAACTGAAGACATTGGTGAGGGCGATCACACCTCCCTGGCATCAATCACGGAAGGCACCCGCGGAAGTGCCACCCTTTTGTTCAAGGAAAAAGGCATTGTAGCCGGTTTGGAGCTTGGTAAACAGATATTTCTTACCTGCGATCCGAATGCAAAGGTTTCAATTTTCTTGAATGAAGGCGATGCAGTAGAGGTTGGCATGACAGGAATGGAAGTTGAAGGTGATGCCCGTGCGATTCTTTCAGCTGAGCGCTTGGTGCTGAATTTTATGCAGCGACTGAGCGGTGTTGCTACCGCTACGCACAACATGAACGAGCGAATCAAGGGCACCAAGTCACGTTTACTAGACACCAGAAAGACCACTCCTCTGCTGCGTTCGCTTGAAAAATGGGCGGTTACCATTGGTGGTGGGTTAAATCATCGCATAGGTTTATATGACATGATACTCCTAAAAGATAATCATGTGGATTTTGCCGGTGGTATTTCAGCGGCCATTGAAAATACCCAGGCATATTTGCGGCACACAGGCTTGTCGCTGAAGGTTGAAATAGAAACGCGCAACCTGGCTGAGGTAAAAGAAGTTCTGGCATGCGGTGGTGTGGATCGGATTATGCTGGATAATTTCAGTCCGGCTGAAATGAAGGAGGCTGTAACCTTGATTGGAGGTGCCTATGAAACGGAAGCTTCCGGTGGCATCACACTTGATAGCATACGGGAATATGCCGAAACCGGGGTTGATTTTATCTCGAGCGGCGCTTTGACCCATTCGGTAAAGAGTCTGGATATCAGTTTGAAAGTTAAGATCGGAGGCTGAACGCCATCTCTCTCTTTCATTTCTCGCCCATATAATGCTGTTTCTGCAGCCACTCATCGAGAGCATTTTTAGGAATTTCATGTCCTCCTTTGTAGCTAAAGGTTTGTATTTTTTCAGCTGCGAAGTCTGCAGTGAGCTGAGCATTGTTTTTAAGGAGTTGATCTTCTGCACCCATACACACATGCCAATTGGAGGGTTTTTCATGTTGTGGTAATTGCAAGTCAGGCGGGAATGCAGCCGCCCACAAAACAACATCGGTAAAATCAAGTGAACTATGGCATGCCCAGCGCGCAGCTGTAGCAGCTCCCTGCGAAAAGCCAAGTAAAAGTAGTTTTTTGGCTTGTTGAATCGGTTTTTCAAATTGCAAAGCCAGCCGGTCGAGCCATTGCAGGTAATCTGCGATATCTGTTTCGCGCGCTTCTTTGGTCATCCAGCTGGCGCCCACCCTGCCGTTCATACCTTTCAGATAAAATCGGTGCAAACCTTCGGGTGCAATGATGAGACGTTGAGGGTGGTTGAACGCATCAAACTTCCTCAGAAAATAAGGGGCCAATTGCCCATAGCCATGAAGGACGATCCAAACTTCATCTGGTGTTTCTCTATTTCCTGAATATGCGTATCGGGCTGTTTTAGGTATCGAAATATGGGCTTCTGGCATCATACAAAGATACTAGAGGCCAGTCGATAGGTATTGCAATGTGCTTCTACAATGGTTCGTAATGCTGGGCTGTACCCTCCGCCCATGACTACGACCATCGGGATATTCAGTTGATGGAAGAATTCGAGCACCAACTGATCTCTTGTTCTGCACTCCTGAATGCTCAAAGCGAGCTTGCCTAGTTTGTCCGTTTCCAACACATCAACGCCGCTGAGATAAAAGACAAAATCGGGCTTAAAATTATGTTGAATGCGTTGAAGATGTTCTTTTAATAAAGATAAATATACCGACCCAGTGGTGCCTTTAGGGAGTGCCACATCCAAGTCAGATCGTTCTTTTTTCAGAGGATAGTTGTCAGCCCCGTGCATACTGAAAGTGAACACCCTTGAATCTCGTTGAAAAAGGCGTGCTGTTCCATTGCCTTGATGCACGTCGAGGTCTACCACTAGAACGCGTTCAGCCTCTTTGTGATACAGCATCCTGCTCGCTGCAATGGCGATGTCATTCAACAGGCAAAAGCCCTCGCCCCTTTCGGCATAAGCGTGATGGGTGCCTCCCGCAACATTGAAGGAAATGCCATCGTGTTTGGCATGCTGGCAGGCCTGTATGGTTCCACCGGCAATGAGCACTTCCCTTTCTACCAGCGCTTTGCTCAGCGGAAAACCGATTTTTCGTATGGCTTTGGGGTTCAGACTCAGGTTGATAAGATCTCTCCAGTAGTGAGGATCGTGTACCCTCAAGATGTCTTCTTCGGTGGCCGCTTCGGGTCTGAATAATTGTTCGGCCTCTATGCTGCCTTCGTAGATGAGTTGTTGCGGAATAAGCTGGTATTTTTCCATTGGAAAACGGTGCCCTTCCGGCAAGGGGTGCGCATATATTTCATCCCAGGCAATGCGAAACATAATTAGATAACAAAATAGAATTTATTTTGCAGCATGATCATTTCAATGATGGTGGCCATGGCAGACGATCGGGCAATAGGTGGTTCGAATGGTTTGTTGTGGCAGCTGAAAGACGACCTGAAGTTGTTTAAGCGCTATACCCAGGGGCATACTGTAATTATGGGGAGAAAGACCTTTGAATCCATCGGCAGGCCCTTGCCGAATAGAAGGAATATTGTAGTCAGCAGGACCATGCATGCATCAGAAGGGGTGGAGGTTTTCAGCGATCCCGATGAGGCTTTGCAGAGTTGCACCGATGCAGAAGAAAATGAAGTCTTCATCATCGGTGGTGGAGAAATCTACCGGCAATTCTTGCCCATGGCGGATCATCTGTACATCAGTCATGTGCGACATCAATTCCCGGAAGCGGATACCTTCTTCCCGGAATTCAAAATGGAAGAATGGGATAGAAGGGCCTGGGAGCATTATGATGCAGACGAAAGAAATGAGTTTGCATTCGATTTCTGCGTGTACTGCAGATCGCTCTAACATGGGATAAAACCCATTTGATCAAAAAGGGGAATGCCTTAAAATTTTGGCAAAAAAATACGGCCGAAGCCGTATTGAGAAGGTGCCCAGAACAGGACTCGAACCTGCATGCCGTTAAGCACTGCCGCCTGAAGACAGCGTGTCTACCAATTTCACCATCTGGGCATATTTAAAAGGGGAAACGCCTTCCCGATCAAGGGCTGCAAAGATAAAATAGTGGAAGCTGTTTTGCAAGATGTCTTTTTCAGCGCTATCCTTTGGTGGGATTGCTGATGCGCGACATGAAGAGAAAGCTTCCGCTGGCTTCGTGGCGGATGACCATTACAAAGGGTTTATCAAAAACAATGCTTGGAGGAAGGGAGGTCACACTGATGCCCCCTGCAGTCACGGCAGCACCTTCTACTCCCTTTTCATCAACGGAGAGATAGGTTTTGTGAATGACCCTCGAGAGGATGGTGTTTTTGTTTTCAGCCAGATTGTTCAAATGGCCATTTTCTTTAAAAACAGAGCGTATGCCGAGTTTTTCCAGGCTTGGACGCATGTTTTCATTGCTGTATTCCAGTTCGAACCTGGGCAAGTAGAAGAGAAAACGCGATTGACTGAGGTTCTCCTCTAAAGTGTTGAGTGTATTTTGGTTCAGTTTCTGTATCAGTTCATCAACAGTACCGGATTCATTCTGTAGCAGTAAAACGCTGATTTCACTGTTTTTCAACGGCAGTTTCACCATGTGTATGCCTTTGTTTTCGGCGTGTTTCAGGGATCTGTCGGCATACATGAACATAGTGTGAATGCTATCCCGATCGTTGAGCCAAAATGGGCGTTTCATGCTTAGTCTTTCGTCAAAAGCTTCTTCCCAATCGGCTTTCATATAAAGCGTGTTGATGAGAAAAACCGCTTCATCTGAGTTGATTTCCTGCAGAATTTCCTTAATACGCTCTTGTGTTTGATCGCTTACCCATTGATTGACCTGAGTAACTGCTTCGGCTTTGCTGAAATCGGCCTCTTCCAATCCGGCATTGAAATACTGCTGCATTTGGTTTTTGAAATCCGGCAGCAAGCTGATTCTTGAGGGGTCGTGAAAAACGAGATTGGCGAGTCCTATTTCGGCTTCTTCGGTTTTGTCAATGGTGTTGAGCATTTGCCGGTTGGCGGCAAGACTTTGCTGAAGATCGTCTATTTTCAGTGCCTTGCTCAATTCGTCCAGCCCTTGATTGCTCGCTGCTGCGGTGATCATGAGCAGGACCTGCTTCACAGAAAGGGGGGAGATGATGACATTCCCAGGATATAGAGCTGTTTCCGTTCTGAAGAGGTCGAAATCAAAATCGCCGCTTAGTGGCAGCATTACAGAAGGTTGGGGGCCGGAGTCGTTTTTAGTACCGGCGCACTGCATGAGCAGGCACGAGCACAGGATCCATGACAAGCCGAGAATTTTGTTCATGTATCAAAGTTAGTATCTAAACTGGCTGAAATACCCAGGCGTATGTTTGATTGTTGTCAGCTTTGGTTGTTTACAGGAAAGCAGGCACTCTTGATATTAGCGGAAGAATTCCTGAGGCACTGCGCAACAACGGGAAGGTTCATGAACAAAAAAAAGCCACCCCGAAGGATGGCTTTGAATATGTTTGATTGCGATCTCTTGTAAGGAGATCAACTTATTTGGATTAGTTGTTCAGCACCACTTTTTGCAGGGAAACGCCTTCAGAGGTGTGGATTTGCAATTGGTAGATGCCGTTTTTCAGTCCGCTGAGGTCAATTTGTTCGCTATTGAGACCGTTGAGTTCACTGCTGAACACCATGCGGCCACTGAGGTCGAAGAGTTCTGCTTTGATCATGCGAACGGCGGCATCGGTTTGGAGGTAAAGGCTGCCGTTGGTGGGGTTGGGGTAGATGGTGGAACTCACCCTTGAAGCAGCTGGAATGCTGCTGGTGGCAGAGCGGTAGGTGATGTTCCAACGTACTACATTGTTGTACAATTGGTCTTCACTTTCATCACGTAAAGGGTCCCCAACAGGGTCTTTGGTAAAACGGCTGATGGTAAACCTAATTGGGCCATAGAAATCTTTATCAGTTGAAATTTCTATGGGGTACTTATACCTGAATGATACACCCATTGGAAGATCGTAATCCAGACCAAATCTTGAAAAAAGAAACACGGCTTGTGATGTATTATTCATATCTCTTGCTGCAAAAACGAATGTATCTTTTTGCTTGATGGTATCGGGTCCCAAATTGGTGATTTCAAAGGTGAGGGTATCTTGATAGGGACCTTTAATAAAGACATTTTGCTCATGACTGATGAGTTTCATTTCAATATCTGCATAGCGGAACTGGGCCAGCAATGCCAGTTGTGTGCAGATGAGTGCGAAGGTGAATAACAGTTTTTTCATGGGATTATTCATTATGGGTTGATTCATTTCCACAGAAACAGCAGATTTCGATGGGGTATTCAATTAAAAGAGGAGGGCAATTGGGGTCAGTTTGCATTTCTTCACATGGATAGATGGTGATTTCTATTGTGAAATCAGTACACTTTGGACAGGGAGGTGGTAATTCACATGGTTCCTGAAAAGGCGGATAGCAAAATTCGGTTCCATCAATAGAATAGCTTATTCCAGGCTCAAGTTCAGTTGGGCCAAAAGGGATTTTTTGACCATTAATGTTCGAGAATAACTCATAAGTTAACAAATCAGGTTTACAAAGACCATCCAAATTAAGGATGGCATTGAAACCAAAATTGTTGTAGGTGAAGCAATCTTCATTAAATGGAGTAAGGTCAAAAGCATCAAGAGGATCAACGAAAGTTGCTATTGCTGGGTAATAGCCAGCCCATCCACCGGTATTATTAATGGGGTTGATTTGTAAGCTTGGAATATTTGCAGGAACCTGAATGTTTCCGAAAGTAGAAACTTGAGTGGATTGAATTTGGTTGCCATTTTCATCAAAATAGATGATTTCGTAACCACTGATGTCAATAGGGTTAACTTGAGCAGAGAATTGTAAGAATCTGCCACCAGGGGTGTTAAGTAATCGAACATTTAGCGTATCCATTTCGGCCACATCCCAAACAAATTTTTGATAACAATTGCTAAAGGAAGGAGATCCAAATACTTCTTCGGTTCCTTGTGCTTTCGACGATGAGGTTTGTCCAAATAATATTGCAAGAATTAATGCAATACGCCAAAGGTGATGAGATTTAGGCATTTGTGCTGCTGTGCTGCTGTGAAATTTTCATGATATTTTAGTTTAGTTTAAAAGAATGCTAAATTAAATATGTATTTGATTTAAATATTCATAGTAATGTAAGAAATAAACCGCATGTGCCTGATAATGTACAAATTGAATAGATGTGAACTTCGCTTTTGCACTAAGAGGCCTCACTGTGAGCATCTGCTGGGAACGTGCTGATTATCTGATTCTGAACCAAAATAGCCCAATAAAAAAAGCCACCCCGAAGGATGGCTTTGAATATGTTTGATTGCGATCTCTTGTAAGGAGATCAACTTATTTGGATTAGTTGTTCAGCACCACTTTTTGCAGGGAAACGCCTTCAGAGGTGTGGATTTGCAATTGGTAGATGCCGTTTTTCAGTCCGCTGAGGTCAATTTGTTCGCTATTGAGACCGTTGAGTTCACTGCTGAACACCATGCGGCCACTGAGGTCGAAGAGTTCTGCTTTGATCATGCGAACGGCGGCATCGGTTTGGAGGTAAAGGCTGCCGTTGGTGGGGTTGGGGTAGATGGTTGAATTCACCTGCTGTACCTCACGTACGGATACATTGTCGGTGGTATAATATCCGAGTATGACACCCAAACGCGGCATGATATATCCTTGTATGGTATCGAGGTAGGTCAAGCCTTTTTCTTGACCCATGTTGGGGTTTGACGCCAATGAAGCCAAATGGGCGGTGGTACTTGGTGGGGCAACAATGCGCTGGGCTGCGGGTGATTGTGGATCCCACCACTGCCATGGTCCTGCCTGGTTTTGAAACAGGTTATCGCCCAGTGGAAGAACAACCGGGAATAAACCTTCAAGGTCGTTGTTCACTGAAATGGTGTTTCTTGGTGCAGGGAAAATATAATCGTAGGTTTTTCCGTAGTGTGAGCGTGCAGCCAGGGTATAAGCATCAGCGGGCATATCGAGTATGGCATCATGATGGCCGAGGTCGATTGATTTCTTCACATACAGATTGGCGCCTTGCACATCCACCACATCTTCCTGTGTGGTTGGAACGATTACGGTACCTTCATCAAAAGGTGCGAATGGATCACGGATACATTGCAAGGCAAGCATGGGGGCATCGCCGGCTTCCAACCAACTGGTGTCAGCCAAAGCACCACCGGTGGCCACTGTTGCACTGATGTTGGTAGGGGTAGAAGATGGATTATAGAGGTTCAACAATCCGCCCGATCCATCGATGCGACCTACGGTGAGGGTATCGATGTACGACTTATTGGTTAATGGATTGATGAATTTGGGCAATTCCATTTCTGAGTATTTATCGAGAGTGTTGTAAGCATTGGCTACGTAGGCTCCTGTACCTTCTCCGAAGAGCACAATTTTATCTGGGTCAATGCCATAGGTGTTGCTTCCATTGGCATCGTCGCGCAGATAACGCACACAGTATTTAATGTCGTGAATGGCGCGATAAACCGCGTTGAGCAGGGTTCCTCTTCTTTCCTGAACACTGGTGGCAATGGGGTTCCATCCCAGGCGGTAATCTGCAGAGATGGCTACATAACCTCTCTTTGCCCATTGGCGGCAGAGGTAAATGGCCGAACTGTCGTTTTTGAAACCGAGCGGGCTTCCATTGATTCCCGGAGGAAGGAAGTTTCCGGTATGCAGGTAAATGATCACCGGACGATTCGTGGTTTGGTCAACCGAAGCAGATGGGTAATATACATCCATTTTGATATCGGTTACCTTTACTTTGGTACTGGTATCAAGTGGGTTGTAGTGCGTTGCAGGAATGGGGTTGCCCAAAGCCAATGCGGTTTTGATGGTGGTGATATCAGCACCTACCCGCATAGGGTTGCTAAAGTTACTGGTCAAAAAATCGATGTTGGTGCCATACGTAATGTTGGTTTGCACCGTGATGTCGGCATCGGTATAAATTTCTTTCACATACCGTTGTGCCTGTGTACTGAGGCCGCCTAAAATGAAGGCAGCTGTCAGGGCAATTGCGTAAATTTTTCTCATTGTTTGATGATTTTAGGTGGTAAAAGTAAGTTTTTTAACGAAAATTTAACTTGTCTGCTTAGGGATTATTCGCAAGATCGATCAAAATGGAGAGATAAGCCAAGCGACCTACGAAGGGGCCGCCATAAACTTGAAAGTTTCGGTTATTGAATACCGTTCGGTCGTGTCCGGCATCGGGTTGAAACAGTGGCATGAGTCCGAGAATGTTGCTGGCCCCTGCTTTAAAGGTGCAGTTCCACTTAGGAACACGGTAGTTCATTTGTGCGTCTAGCATGTCGTAAGTGGGGATGAACCCCGTAAACTGTGGCGAACCTTCAAAGATGAAACCTTGTATCCATTTGTAGTTGATTCCAAAACCAAAATTCTTGCCTTTGAGCCCCGGGAATTTTAGGTCTCTTCCAGTGAGCCCTATGTTGAATTTGTGTTCCGGAGTGTTGAATGCCGGAATGATTGGGTCGTCGGTCCCTTTTTTATTCAGCCTGTTCCAGGAATAATTTCCGCTTAGAGAAAGATTTTTAAAGAAATAGCTGATGCCCAGCGATAAGCCCTGTGTGGTAACCACCGATTGGGCATTGGCTGCTACGCGATAGGCCTGAATGCCACCCACAGGGAAACGGGTGATAGGATCGAATTGTGCATCTAAACCAATGTTAAAACCGATAAAGTCGCGATAGAAGGTATAATAGTAGCCGGCATCCACAAACACAGAGTTGTCGAACAGTGAGCCTTTGTAACCCAATTCAAGGGTGCGGGCTTTTTCAGGGCGTATGGGATCAACATTAAAGTATTCCAATTTGCTCACATCCAAACCGGTTCGGTAATCGGTAAAGGATTCAACCGAAATGAGCGAATCATAGCCATTGAGGTTCCCAAGCAGGATTGCGCGGCCGACATTATAGTACAAATATTGATCAGCGAGAGTTGGGTTTCGGATGGCGGCTGAAAATGAGAATCTGAATGTATGTTCAGGGCTGTAGAGGTACACCAAAGATGCAGCAGGAGATAGTAAAAAGTTGAAGTTTTGGTTCTTATCCAAGCGTGCGGTGATATTCATTTTTAGCTGATCATTCATCCAGCGCCGTTCATAGCCCGAGTACATTCCAAACTCGTAGTTTCTGATTTGTTCACCTGCTGTATCAATAAAGATGGTGCCTCTGGAATCGGGGGTGTACAAGCGGCCGTTTCCGCCCAGAACAACCTGCGCATTTTTCGGCTGCCAGCGGTATTCGCCGTGCAAATGGTAGAGGGCAGAGCGATCGTAGAAGCGGGTTCCCATATTGTTAAACAGGCGCGTGGTAATGTCGTTGAACATGCTATCGAACAAGGGGGTGCCCACTTCAAATCGGGGCAAGGTACCACCGCCACCAGCTTGATCTACGTATTGTCGATTCAGGGTATGCAAGGCATTCAGGGTATCGGCATTGGCGTTGAGAAAAGGTTGAAGGGCAAAGCGAACCCATTCATCTACACTGCCATAATCGTTGGGGTTGTAGAACGGATAGCCTTCAAGTCCTTCAACAGCGCGATTGAATCGCAGCAACTTCCAGTTGGTTTTATAGGTGTTATTCCAGGCTGCATTGCTTTTGCTGTTTTCATTGAGTTGAAATGCCGTTGAAACAATGTCGTAGCTGCTGCCCGCATCTTCCTTGGTCTGGTAAAAGCGGATAAAGAATTTATCGGGTTTGCGAAATTCAAGGCGGTTTTGCCAAAACAGAATGTCTTCCAGCCGGTAGCGGTTGTCGCCCTGATACACCGTAGAGCCCCCACCGATATTAAATGCGTAAATCAGTTCTGTGCTGTCGGTGAGTTTGTAGTGCAGGGCGGTATTGAATTTGAAGTTTTCTGTGTTGTAATCCACCAAGTCTTTTTCACGGTAACCGCTGCGATAGAAGTAGCCCAGGCCCGGATTTTCGAGCTGGTCCACCGGATCGGTATAGTCGCTATTGGCTTCGAGCGATTCATCGCCGTAAATGTTCACGGCATCATATCCGCCGGCGTTGCTCCTGCCGTATTCACTGTCGGACGAAGGGTTGTAGTTTTCTGCCTCCCAATCGTAGGCCCGCATATTGAGCATGCCTATTTTCCAGGCAAAACGATCTTTCCCGTTTTTATCTTTCACCACATCGGCCATTCGAAAAGAAAACTGGCTGAGTTGGCGCTCGCCCAATTTGAGTTCGGCAGAAAGGCCGGGGAATTCAAAAGGATTTTTTGTTTCCATGCTGATCACCCCATTGAAAGCGTTTGGGCCATAAAATGCGCTACTGGCACCAGCTATGATATCGACCCTACGAATATCCAGATCGTTTGCACCGAGGAAATTTCCAAGCGAGAAGTTGAGTCCGGGCGATTGGTTGTCAACGCCATCAATGAGTTGCAGGGATCTCACCGGACTGGTGCTGTTGAAACCGCGAGTATTCACCACCCGAAACCCAAGACTCGCAGCCGTCACATCCACTCCCTTTAAGTTGCCCAAACTTTCATAAAAAGATGCAGCCGGGGCCTCTTGTATGGCTTTCACACCAATGGATTCGACGGTTAGCGGTGATTCCTTTTGTTTTTCAGTAACGCGGGCGCGCTTCACCAGGGCTTCATCCAGTTGTTTGCTGTCCTCTCCCAAGCGAATGGTTCCAATATTTCCGGATTTCACCACCTGAATTTCTCGATCATTGAAACCGATGTATCGAACCACGAGCGTGGTTGGTAGGTTCACTTTTTCGAATCGAAAGTTTCCGTTCTCATCGGTTATGGTTCCAGTATTATCGCCTTTAATCCTGATCGCTGCGCCTATAAGGGGCTCTCCATTTTCATCTGTTACCTTTCCGCTGATGCTTTGCGCCATGGAAAAAGCGGCGCTGAAGAGCAGCAATAGCAGAAAAGTGAAGCTTTTCATCCTTTTCATAGCAAGACTTCAAATAAAGAAAAAAAAGTCAGAAGAATGTTTGCATGCAAGGTAATTGTGTCCGAAGCTCATTTGTTAATAGTGCAATAGCAGCCCCTTTGTAATTTGCTTTATTCTTATTACAGTAAAACTCTCTTCAGTTGAGATGCGCTTTGCAAGATATTATTGAAATAAAAAAATATCCGGGTGTTCAAAGTTTGAAGCCGGCCCATCTTTTGTTTTCTTTTGTTCAAAATAATATGTTGGTTAAGACTTACGGAAGTGCTGTTTTTGGAGTTGATGCGCATACCATCACTGTTGAAGTAGATGTGGGCAAAGGGACCAAATACTTTTTGGTTGGCTTGGCAGACAATGCCATTAAAGAGAGTTATCATCGAATTGATTGTGCATTGAAGAACAACCGTTTGCGCATGCCCAGGCAAGGGGTGGTGGTGAATATGGCGCCTGCAGATTTGAAAAAAGAAGGTTCGGCTTACGACTTGACCATTGCAGCGGGCATTTTGGCTGCATCCAATCAGGTTCCTACGGATGCTTTAGCCAAGAGTGTAATCATGGGAGAGTTGTCATTGGATGGTGGAGTATTGCCCATCCGAGGGGCATTACCCATCGCCATTCAAGCCATGAAGGAAGGTTTTGAGCGATTATATTTACCCAGTGCCAATGCCCGTGAAGCTGCCATTGTTAAAGGGATTTCGGTTCATGGAATCGATCATATACAGCAGTTGGTGGATTATTTGCGTGGCGATGAACATCCGGTGGCAGTAGAGGCAGATCCAAGGGCCGAGTTTGCTGAGAACCTGAAACATTGGGAGGTGGATTTCAGCGACGTGAAAGGCCAGGAGAACATCAAGCGCGCCATGGAAATTGCAGCAGCTGGAGGTCACAACATCATACTCATCGGTCCTCCGGGAGCGGGTAAAACCATGTTGGCCAAGCGCTTGCCAACCATTCTGCCGCCCTTGAATTTACATGAGGCCCTGGAAACGACCAAAATTCATTCTGTAGCAGGTAAATTAGCAAGTGATGCCTCATTGGTGGCTCATCGCCCATTTCGATCGCCCCATCACACCATTAGCGATGTGGCCTTGGTTGGAGGTGGAAATCATCCGCAGCCCGGTGAAATTAGCTTGGCACACAACGGGGTGCTTTTTTTAGATGAATTACCAGAGTTTAAAAGAACAGTGTTAGAGGTACTGCGGCAACCCCTTGAAGAAAGAAAAGTAACCATATCCAGAGCCAAGTTTACGGTAGATTATCCGGCAAGTTTCATGCTGGTTGCAAGCATGAACCCTTGTCCTTGTGGCTATTTCAATCACCCAGAAAAAGAATGTGTATGTGCACCGGGCGTGGTGCAGCGTTACTTGAGTAGAATATCTGGTCCGTTGCTCGATCGCATTGATATACATATCGAAGTAACCCCTGTTGGCTTTGATGAACTCGGGAGCAGACCAGAGGGCGAAAAGAGCGAGCTGGTTCGAGAACGCGTGCTGGCAGCCAGAGAAATCCAATATGGCCGTTATGAGGCCAGTGGATTATACAGCAATGCCCAAATGCAGCCCACGCATTTGAGGTCATATTGTGAACTTGATCATGGCAGTCAGTTGCTTCTGAAAAATGCCATGAACAAATTGCAATTGAGCGCCAGGGCTTATGACCGTATTCTCAAGGTGGCCCGCACCATAGCCGATCTTGCACAAAGTGAAAGCATACGCATGGAGCACATTGCAGAAGCCATTCAGTACAGGAGCTTAGATCGTGAGAATTGGAGCGATCAGTGAGCAACTGAATGGTGAATTGTTCTTAATGAATAGATGTGAATGCTGAAATGTTGTAGAGATTAATCTGACATCAGATCATAACGCAGCGAAAAGGTGAAAAGTCGGTTATAAAGTCCGTTGGCTGTAATGCGATAAAACTGGCTGCCATTGTTTGGATTGCCGGCCCTTATGATTGAAAGACTATGCCTCAAATTGAGTTCTATGCGATCACTGAGCTGATAAGCTGCTCCAATATGCCCGGCAATTTCATACTTATTGATGGGAGGATTGGAAGGAAGCCATCCGCGGCCATCGTCGAAGTCAGCACCGATGTTAAAGCCGGCAGAAGGCCCGGCATGCAACGCAAGTTTTTGGTTCCATTCATAAATGGCTAATAGAGGCAATTCAATGTACCGATACCGCAGTCCGAAAATGGTCATATCTTCTTCGCTGGTGCGTTTTCTGCTGCCTTTTCCGCTATAAAGTATCTCAAACTGAGCGAGCCATTTTTCTTTGACCCTGCGATTGACCGCAATACCAGTATGAAGACCTGCTTTGTTGTAGCCTGCGTATTGATCGCCATCAACCTGAGACGCATTGAAGCCAAGACTGAGTTGCGCTCCGAATTTTTGTGCAACACATTGCTCAGAAATGAAAAGAAAGCCACCGAAGATGAGCCAGGTCAAAGGAGCGTATTTATTAAAATGCATACCACAAATAAACATCAGGGCACTTATTTTTGCTTGCAAGCATACAAAGCATGAGTAAGAAAAATAAAGACGTTGCAGGTTATCAGATTTTATGTATCCTCTCTGAAATTGACGGAGATTTTGATCCCCGGGAAGGAACAGTGGTTGTGGATTACATCAAGGAACAGTTTCCCTTGGGGGGCAACCTCGACGAAGCAGTAGAGGAACTCAGTATGATGTCGGCTGAGGATTATGAAAACAAATTGGAAGATTTAGCAGCAGATTTTTACTCAGACAGCACCCCGGATGAACGCATGAAGTTTTTGCACTTTGCGATGGACCTGATCAATGCAGATGAATCGGTGCAAGAACAGGAGGACCGGCTGATTAGCCGATTGTTCGATTTGTGGGATATTCGCTGAGCTTATGTCTGCACAAGAGCAGAACAATATTGCTGAACACCTTTTAAAGTCGATCATCGATACTTCGATTGATGGGATCATTCTCATTGACCACTACGGTATGATCCGACAGATCAATCCTTCTGCGGTGCGCATTTTCGGTTATGAAGAAGAAGCCGAATTGATCGGTAAAAACATCAGTATTCTTATGCCGGAAAGAGATGCCCGGCAGCATGATGGTTACCTGAATCGCTATGTTGAAACCGGTGAGCGTCATATCATTGGCATGGGGCGGGAATTGAAAGGGAAAAGAAAAAATGGGGAACAATTTCCATTTCGTTTGGGAGTGAGCGAAATCAGAATGGGTGATGAGATTTTATTCAATGGAATCATTCACGACCTCAGCGATCAGAAAAAGGCAGAAGAGCGCATACAGCATTATATGCGCAATCTCGAGAGCATGGTCAATGAGCGCACCAGAGAAATTAAAAAAGCCAATGAGCTTTTGTATGCCGAGATTGATGAGCGCGAAAAGGTGCAGGATGAATTGTTGGCCAGCCAGCAATTGTATAAGGCCATTGCAGCCAACTTCCCCAATGGCACCATCAATGTTTTTGACCGCGATTTAAAATACGTTTTTGCAGAGGGGAAGGAGCTTCGGGCCCTTGGTGTCAGACCTGAAAAGCTGCTTGGGAGTGGTTTTATTGAGCGTCTCAAACCCGAGTTTAGAGAATCCACGCGCCATCAATTACAAAAAGTATTCGATGGGGTTTCGGTAAATTTCGAAATTGAGCATCAGGAAAACACCTATTCGCTGAGATGTGTACCTTTAACTGGCACAGAAGGCTCAATTGATCGCATTTTGGTTGTTGAAACAAATATCAGCAGACAAAAGCAATTGGAGCATGAGATGCAAAAAGCGCTGGAGAGCGAGCGAAAACTCAATGAGCTCAAATCCAGGTTCATCTCCACCGCTTCGCACGAGTTCAGAACACCTTTGAGTGCTATTTCCAGCTCTGCCTTGCTCATTGGAAAATACACCAAAGATGAGGATCAGCCAAAGCGAGAAAAGCACATCGGTCGAGTCAAGGCCAATGTGGAGAATCTTACCAATATTCTTGAAGATTTTTTATCGCTTGAAAAATTGAATGAAGGTGCCACCACCTTTAGGTCAGAATCTTTCGATCTTTCGGCTTACTTGCATGACTCGGTAGATGAAATGACGGGTTCTCTGAAAGAAGGTCAGAAAGTACTGTGGCAAGCCGAAGCAGGCCATTATCCCGTAGAAACAGATAAGCAGTTTCTCAGGAATATAGTGAACAATCTTATTTCCAACGCATCGAAATACTCCGATGAGGGTAAATCCATTCATATTAGCTTAAAGAAGCAACCGAAAGGCTACACTATAGCCATTCATGACGAAGGAATTGGCATACCCATAGAAGATCAACCCCATTTATTCGGACGTTTTTTTCGCGCTTCCAACTGTGGAAACGTCAAGGGAACCGGTTTGGGTTTGCATATTGTGAAAAGGTACGTAGACATGATGGGTGGAGAAATTGATTTTGAAAGCAAACCTGAAAAGGGAACAACATTTTACATTCGCATACCCCAAAATTATCATCATGAGTGAATATAAAAGAATTCTTGTCATCGACGACAACGAAGAAATCAGAGAAAATGTGAGTGAAATTCTCGACCTATCCGGTTATGAAACACGCATGGCAGAAGATGGAAAAGCGGGGCTTAAAGTGGCCAATGAATGGCTCCCTGATTTGATCATCTGCGACATCATGATGCCCGGCATCGATGGTTATGGGGTGCTTCAAGCCTTGAGTGGCAACCCTAAGACTTCCTTGATCCCTTTTGTATTCCTTTCAGCAAAAGCAGAAGGAACCGATGTTCGCAAAGGGATGAATTTGGGCGCAGATGACTATTTAACCAAACCTTTTGAGGAAACCGATTTGCTGAATGTTGTTCAAACCCGCTTGCGGAAGAGCGAGGCATTGAAAAAACTGCAGGGCGGCAATGAAGAGGGGCTGGATCAATTGATTCATCACGCCAGGGGATTTGAAGAATTAAAAGCACTTGGTGAGCAAAGGCGAAAAAAGGCATACCCTAAAAAAAGCATCATTTACCGAGAAAAAGACAACACCAATTTCTTGTATTTACTGGTGCAGGGGAAAGTGAAGATTTATCAAATCAACAAAGATGGAAAAGAAATCACTACCAATTTGCTCAAAGGAGGCGAATATTTTGGGTATGAGAGTTTGTTGAAGGGTGAAGAGTTTTTCGAATCGGCAGAAACGCTTGAAGACTCAGAAGTGGTAATGATTCCCCGTGAAGATTTCTTGCAACTGATGTATCAGAATCGAGAAGTAGCGGCCAAGTTTATAGGAATGTTGTCAAACAATGTAGAAGAGCGAGAGAAGCAATTGTTGGATCTGGCGTACAACACCGTTCGCAAACGGGTGGCCAATGCACTCGTTCGGCTTTACGATAAATACCACGCCGAAGGCGAACCTGATTTTAGCATTTCCATTTCAAGAGAAGACCTGGCCAGTATGGTGGGAACTGCAACGGAATCGGCCATTCGAATGCTCTCAGAATTCAAGTCTTCCGGTTTGATTGAAATTCAAGGAAGTGAAATAAAGCTGATAGAGGTAGAAAAACTAAGAAAGGCGCCCTACTGACCTTTCATCCAACAGCAAAAGTACTGACAAGAATCAACTGAAATATTGATGCTTGTCAGTCGTCCATTTCTTTGCCAAGCTCATTTTCGTTTGTCAAAAAATCAAACATCATGAGCACATCCGTAAAAAAAGACAAGCACCATGTTCCATCGGTTTGGGATCGGTGGTTCAGTGATTTTTTCAATGAATCTTCCATGCCATCGGTTTTTAGCAACAACATGCCGGCCGTGAATGTAAAAGAACACGAGAACGGCTGGGAGTTGGAAGCAGCTCTTCCGGGCATGAAGAAGGAAGATATCAACATCAGCATTGAGAATGGCGTTTTGAGCATTTCGGCAGAGAATCGAAGCGAACAGCATAAAAAGGAGGCCAACTATACGCGCCGAGAATTCAGCTATCAATCATTTAACCGTTCATTCAGATTGCCTGAGAACGCCGATGAAGATGATATACACGCTACCTATACCGATGGAGTTTTAAGGGTTTCGCTCAAAAAAAATGAGCCATCACAACCATTGAATGGTAAATCCATCCCCATCAATTGATTTGTTTCTGCCTTTGAGAATCCCGGCATTTGTTGTCGGGATTTTTTATTATCCCACCTCAGCTGATAAATGTCATTGCACGATTTGATAATCTTCAGAATCAAAACCCTGCAGATGCATCACCTTTGATGTCAAATAATTTCCAGATGAAAATTCTCTTCCCAACCGATTTTTCCTACAATGCCAATGCAGCTTTGATGTTTGCAGCTGAAATTTGCAAGTTTAGCAAGGGGCAAATGGTTTTGGTCAATGCGGTGCACGTGCCCATGGTTGACACAGGCGCCGTTCCTGTTATTGAAGAAATGATGGAAGGATTGCGCGAGAGTGCTGAGAAAAATATGAAGGGACTGCTGGAAATATTGAAAAATGAGCACGATATAGCAGCTGAGACCCGCATTGAATTTGGTTTTGCGGCAGATGTTATTGCCAATGCTGTGCGGCAGCTCCAGCCAGATTTAGTGGTTATGGGAACCAAAGGCGCATCAAATGTGGTGGACCGAATCTTTGGGAGCATTACAGCTGAGGTAATGAAAAGGGTGGATGCCAGGGTCATGATCATACCACAGCATGCTTTATTCAGTGGCTTCGGGAAGATTGCTGTTTCTACCAGTCTTGAAACCGATGATATTGACTTGGCATTGGAGGTACAGGATTTCTGCAAACAATTTAATCCTGAAATTACGCTGGTGCACATAGACGAAAAGAACGACGAAGAAGAGGAGCGTGCCGCATTTAAGAATGCCTTGTTTGAGCAAATGCCGGATGCCGCGTTTCAGCGCTTTTTTAGCGATTCAATAGCAGAAGGGCTGGACGATTATGTCGACTTGGAAGACATCCAATTGTTGGCCGTTCGCAAACAAAAACGAGGGTTCATTGAAAACCTTTTTCACCATAGTGTAACCAAAGACTTGGCATACCATAGCAAGGTGCCGGTTTTGGTTTTTTAAATGAAATATTATCACAAGTAGCATATGAACAAAAACAAAGAACACATTACCACCATGCATGCCGAGCATACGACGTGGAAAAAAGAGTTGGCTTTCGCACGCGATGAAATGGAGACCTTTAAAAATCGCCTTGGTGAAATTGCCAGCCGCAATACGGGAACCGATGTGCTTTCAAAGTTAGAGCAACTTCAGAATCAAATCATTCGACAGAATGAAGTGGTGGATGAATTAGATCACAGCATCAATGTTCATGAAGATGAGTTGGTTGCCAACGCCAAGGCCAATCAGGTGGCAGTTGATCACAGGCAAATGCCAGACCATGCCGGCTTGAGAGAGGGAATGGAAACATTCAGGAAATTGTTTGCTGAATTGAAATCTGATTTAAGTCGTTTTCTATCGACCACCATGTAGAAATAGATTGCAGCCTGATGAATGTCATTTGATATCTCTGGAAGGTTGATTTTTTTTACCGATTAATTGAATCCAATTTATGCAGTTACATTTTGATGCGAGCAAGAGGCTGAGTGAGATAAAAGCTGAATTTGAGCGTTCCTTTCCCGGACTTAAAATAGAGTTCGTGAAACGTGCTCATAAAGAAAGTGAGGGCAGCTCCAGAGAGGATATTATCAAAGAAGATTTAGCGCTCAAGCAACTATCCAATGGTCATGAGCTGCATAATTTGGAGATACGCGCCAACATGCGGGTAAGTGAGGTGGAGCAAATGTTTAAAGATCATTTTGGCTTGTTTATTCAGATATTTAGAAAAACAGGCAGAAACTGGATAGAAACGGTTCATACCGATAGCTGGACCCTCAAGCATCAAATGGAAATTTCGGAGGAAAGTCATGCCAAAGGAAATGTCGTTCCGCAGGATATCGAAGATTTAGATCTGGAATAATACTTTCGCCTCGAACTTATGATGCATGTTCTCCTGCCAACTGATTTTTCTGATCACGCTCGTAAAGCCGTGAACTATGCCGTGCAATTGTTCGGTTATAAAGATGTAAAGTATTTTCTCTACCATATCTGTGTGCCTCCTCCTAAGTCAGGGGGCATGCTTATTTCTATAGAAGACATTCTACTGAAAGAGGCCAAAGAACAAATGGACGAAGAGCTGCAGAACTTAAAATCTCTGCACGGCGAGGAATTTCGTGTAGACACCTTTGTGCAGATAGGAGACATTGGTGATTATATTCAGCAAGTTTGTGAACGGGGCAATATCCATTACATCGTAATGGGTACCAAAGGTGGCAGTGGATTGAGTGGGCGTTTGCTTGGCAGCAATGCCACAGGAGTTGTTCGAAATGCAAAGGTTCCTGTGGTTTTAGTGCCCGATGAGTACCAGCTCGAAAGTGAAGCCATTGATCTTATTTCGGTGGCATCTGATCTAAAAAAGATGTTCGACCCCAAGTCTCTGCATGATTTCTTGGCAAAAATCAATAAAACTGAGAACCACCAGATTGAATTGGTCCATGTGAACACCGGAAAGGAAGTGAGTACGCCAGAAGTATCAAGTGATTTCTTTGCCTTATTTCCAAGTTATGATATCAATGTGGTTTCCATCAGCAATGAAAAGGTGGATGAAGGCTTGCACGCCTACGCAGAAAAAAAACATCCGGACATACTGGTGGTGTATCGCCAAAAACACGCTTGGTTAGATCGCTTGTTCAATCCTAGTGTCAGCAGGGCCGTCGCCCTGAGCTCAGAAATACCTGTTCTGATGCTTTCAGAGGATTAAAGTCATTATTTGGAATGATTCTTTATCATTCCGGCGCTTCTAAAGTCTTTCTTCATGAGTGTTGTCTGCAGGCTGATATTTATCAGTTTGTAGTTTGACTAACTTCATGAGGAAAAATGCAGTGAGCAGGCATTTTTGACGCCTGTATGAATATCACCACCGAACAGAACTTACGCTGCACCCATTGCGGAGATCAATGTGCAGTTGGTACACTGCCTGATGAGGCGAGTGGAGCTGTTTTCTGTTGTGATGGTTGTCGTACTGTTTACCACATGCTTCAGGAAAGTGGATTGGGCAAGTACTATGAAATGGATGCGTTCCCTGGCTTGAATTTGAACAAGAGCCGCGAAAATGACCGCTTCGCCTTTCTTGACAATCCTGAAATTGCAGGCAGTTTAATTCAGTTCAAGGAAGGGGATGTGTTTAAGGTAGGCCTGCAAATACCCTCTATACATTGCAGTTCCTGCATTTGGTTGTTGGAGCATTTGCATCAAATTCATCCTGCCATACGTTGGTCGAGGGTTGATTTCATGAAAAAGGAAATCAGCATTTCAGCTGATCCTGAAAAAATGAGTCTGCGCCAGCTGGTTGAGTTGCTGGCAGACATTGGTTATGAACCGGACTTATCGCTTGAGCGTGCAGAGAAGAAGCAAAATAGCAATGAACAGCAACGCCTGATTAAACAAATAGCTCTGGCCGGTTTTTGCTTCGGTAACATCATGATGTTCAGTTTTCCGGAGTATTTCGGGTTTGGGAATACCACCGAGGACGCTCGTTTTAGTGCGCTGTTCAAAGGCTTGAATATGCTTTTGGCCGTGCCAGCTTTGATTTACTCCGGGCGTGATTATCTCATTTCGGCATGGAAAGCTGTGAAGAAAGGCGTGGTGCACATCAATATTCCGCTCGCGTTGGGCATGTTGGCACTTTTTGGGCGCAGCAGTTATGAGATTATGAGTGGAGTGGGCGCCGGATACATGGATTCTCTCACCGGATTGATTTTCTTTCTACTTGTAGGGAAATGGTTTCAGGAGTACACCTACGGACATATTCGTTTTGAGCGGGATTATAAATCGTACTTCCCGCTGGCAGTGAGTGTAGTAGAGGGCGATGGGCTGAGTTCGCGCATGGTTTCGCAATTGCAAAAAGGCGATCGAATGTATGTGCGCAGTGGTGAAATCATCCCCGCAGATGCCATACTGCTTTCAGGCGATGCGCAGATTGACTACAGTTTTGTAACAGGAGAGTCGGCACCCGTTTCTAAGTCGCTCGGAGAATTGGTATACGGAGGCGGCCGACAAATAGGTGGGGCCATTGAGGCCGAAGTGGTTCGGGATGTCAATCAGGGGCATTTGACCAAGCTGTGGAACAGCGGGATGGTAAGCGAGAATGAAGGACGGGTGAAGTCGTTTTCCGATACGGTAAGTCGTTATTTCACTTGGGGGCTTCTGTTGATTGCCATCCTGTCATTTGCTGCTTGGGCGTTCTATGATCTTTCAAAGGCATTTTTTGTGTTCACCAGTGTACTCATCGTTGCCTGTCCTTGTGCGCTTGCCTTGTCATCACCCTTTGCACTTGGAAATATGATGCGCATTTTGGGCAAGAATGGATTTTATCTGAAGAATTCACAGGCGCTTGAAGGAATGGCGCATATCAATCACATTGTCTTTGACAAAACGGGTACCCTGAGCATGAGTAACAGCTTTGGAACCACCTATGAAGGAAAGGCCCTTGATGAAGATGTAAAAGCGATTCTTTTTGCCGGCAGCCGACAGTCTAAACACCCCTATAGCAGAGCCGTTGCAGAATGGAGCAGGAGTGCTCAAATGCCATCAGTCGATTTTGAAGAACAGCTGGGGAAAGGCATCGTCATTCGTGCAGCCGAGCATGAAATCAAATTGGGTTCGGCTGAATGGCTGGGAGTGCATTCAGATCACCGCGAGAAAGGGGTACATTTAAAGGTTGACGGCGAATACTTTGGGTTTTTTAGTTTGAGTCCAAGGTTCAGGGCGCACAGCAAGGAAACGCTCAACTCATTGGGGATGAAACATGAAATGAGTTTGGTCTCAGGCGATGATGCGTCTGAGTTGCCGCAGGTTCAGACGTTATATCCTGCATTCGCCGATCTGCAATTCAAGGCTTCTCCCGAAGATAAAATGAACAGCATTCGAGCCCTGCAAGCAGAGGGCAAACAGGTGATGATGATGGGCGATGGACTGAATGATTCAGGCGCCCTTATGCAGGCTGATTTGGGTGTTGTAATCACTGAAGATGTGAACAATTTCACTCCGGCAGCCAAAGCCATCCTTCATGCAGAGCAATTTGAGAAATTACCGGTGTACTTCAAGCTTTCCAAACAAACCCTCGACATAATACACATCAGTTTCGGTATTAGTTTGGCTTACAATATCGTAGGCTTAAGCTGGGCGGTAAGCGGAAATTTATCACCGGTTTTTGCAGCCATACTCATGCCATTGAGTTCAATTTCAGTGGTGCTATTTAATACCATGGCTACTCGTTATGTAGCAAAAAAAGGAGGACTGAAATGACCGTGATATTCATGCTCATAGGAATTAGTGTACTGCTCGGAGGAGGCTTTCTTGTGGCTTTTTTCTGGAGTGTGCGAAACGGGCAGAACGAAGATCTGTACACCCCTTCAGTACGGATGCTTTTTGAAGATGAAACCAAACCTAGTAAAAAGGAACATAAACCAGTAAAATCAAAACAACCTAAAACCATTTAACATGCAAAAAGAGCAATTTTATTACGACAACAAGATTGTCCGCAACTTTGCCATAGCCACGGTGCTATGGGGAATAGTGGGCATGCTTGTGGGGGTCTTTATTGCCTCGCAATTGTTCGCTCCCAACCTCAATTTTACCCATTGGCTGACCTTTGGTCGTCTTCGCCCGCTTCACACCAATGCGGTCATTTTTGCCTTTGTGGGCAATGCCATTTTTGCTGGGGTATACTACTCCCTACAGCGCCTTTTAAAGGCACGAATGTTCAGTGACACCCTTGGTAAAATACACTTCTGGGGATGGCAGCTCATTATTGTGGCCGCGGCCATTACCCTGCCACTGGGACTCACTTCATCTAAAGAATATGCTGAATTGGAGTGGCCTATTGATATTGGCATTGCACTTATTTGGGTTGTATTTGGTATCAATATGTTTGGAACCATACTTCGCCGCAGGGAAAAGCATCTCTATGTGGCCATTTGGTTCTACATAGCCACCTTCGTAACGGTAGCAGTCTTGCATATTGTGAACTCTTTTGAAATTCCTGTTTCCCTCACCAAGAGTTATAGCATGTACGCAGGGGTGCAAGATGCGCTTGTTCAGTGGTGGTATGGTCACAACGCGGTGGCATTTTTCCTCACCACGCCGTTTTTAGGGCTCATGTATTATTACATGCCAAAAATGGCAAATCGGCCCATATACAGTTATAAATTATCCATTCTGCACTTCTGGTCGCTGATTTTTATTTATATCTGGGCTGGTCCTCACCATTTGTTGTATTCATCGCTGCCCGATTGGGCACAGACTTTAGGGGTTATATTCTCCATTGCCCTGATTGCTCCTTCTTGGGGAGGGATGCTCAACGGTTTGCTTACGCTGCGAGGCGCTTGGGATAAGGTTCGCGACAGCGCATTATTGAAATTCATGGTGGTGGGTATTACCACTTATGGTATGGCCACCTTTGAAGGCCCCATGCTGTCGTTGAAAAATGTTAATGCCATTGCGCACTTTACCGACTGGATTGTGGCTCACGTTCACACAGGTGCACTTGGCTGGAATGGGTTCCTCACTTTCGCCATGTTGTATTACATCATTCCAAAGATTTACAAGACCAAGCTGTACAGCATGAAGTTGGCAGGCACGCATTTTTGGATCGCCACACTGGGAATGATCTTCTATGTGATACCGATGTATTTCAGTGGATTCACCCAGGGTTTGATGTGGAAGGAATTTACCGAAGACGGTTTGCTGCGCTATGGAAACTTCCTGGAAACCACTTTGCAGATTCTGCCGATGCATATGCTGCGTGCTTTCGGAGGTTTGTTGTATTTGAGTGGTGCCATCATGATGGCGTACAACCTGGTGAAAACTGCAGCATCAGGTTCACTTGTGTCAAATGAGGCAGCAGAGGCTTACCCAATGGCTTCTGATGAGGAATTGAAACCCGAAGATAGTTACTGGCATCGATGGATTGAGCGTCGCCCCGTACAGCTGCTTGTATTCTCACTTATCGTCATATTAATTGGAGGGGCAGTGGAGTTTGTTCCGATGTTCTTGGTGAAAAGCAATGTGCCGACCATCTCGAGCATTAAGCCTTATACGCCATTGGAATTGGAGGGCCGAGATTTGTACATTCGAGAGGCCTGCAATAGCTGCCACTCGCAGTTGGTGCGTCCATTTAGGTCAGAAACGTTGCGCTATGGCGATTATAGCAAGTCTGGCGAGTTTGTTTATGATCACCCCTTCCTTTGGGGGTCGAAGCGCACCGGGCCGGATTTGGCTCGTGAAGGCGACCGCAAGAGCCCGCAGTTCAAAACGGCAACTTGGCATTATCAGCACTTTGAAGCGCCTCAGGATATTTCAACTGGTTCAATCATGCCACCTTATCCGCATCTCTTATCCAATGACCTGAATACTTCCACCCTGAAGAAGAAGATCTCTGTCATGCGTACGTTGGGCGTACCCTATCCGGAAGGATTTGAAGATCGCGCTGAAAAGGATCTTCAAAAGCAGGCACAGGCTATCGCCAATGAGTTGAAAACCAATGGAATTAAATGCGACCCCAATAAAGAGGTGATTGCGATGATTGCCTATTTGCAGAAGCTCGGTCGCGATATCCATCCTGAAGATGCAAACAATAGTGGAACCGCTCAAAAGTAAACAGATATGAATCAAATGCTTGGATACGTGCAAGGTGCAGATGTGTTTCTCATTTTCTCTCTCCTTTTATTCTTGTTGTTCTTCATAGGAACAGCCATTTACATAGTGAAAATGGATAAAAATACGATCGAGGAAATGGAGAACCTACCCTTGCAAACCGATGAACTTAATCACAATGTAAAACCATGAAAAAACTTAAATATATAGCAACCATGGCGGGTGTGCTACTTTTTCCCGCCATCAGTTTTGCCCAAGAAGCTGAAAAAGTAGGGGTGATGAGCACTCCTTGGAATCTTGACAAAGGAATACTTTGGGGAATTTATATTCTTATCGCTGTTCTTCTTATTCTAACAGTATTTCTCTATCGAATTAGCAATGCCCTGGTGAGTTACATCAAAGGAGAGGAAGAAAAAGAGCGCCAAAGTTTTTTGGGCAGTTTGTTCCAGGTGCGTTCCACCACCACAGATAAAGATGTGATGATGGATCACAGTTACGATGGCATTACAGAGCTGGACAATCCTGCACCACCTTGGTTTATGTGGTTGTTTTATGGAACCATTGTAATTGCGGTGATCTATTTTGTGCGCTTTAGCATCATTGGCTCAGGCCCAACCCAAGAAGAAGAGTACTTGGCGGAGGTAGCTGCCCATGAGGCCCTGCTTAACAGCAATGCTGGAGGCGAAGGAGGCAAAGCAGCAGATGATAGTAAGATGGTGTTGTTAACGGATGCTTCAGAATTGAAGTCGGGTGCAGCCATTTACCAAGGTAAATGCGTTGCATGCCATGGCGATCAGGGTCAAGGAAATATTGGCCCCAATTTAACCGATCAGTTTTGGTTGCACGGTGGCAGCTTTACCGATGTTTATAGGACCATTAAATACGGCGTTATTGAGAAGGGCATGCAAAGCTGGCAGTTTCAATTAAAACCGGCAGAGATGCAACAAGTGGCGAGTTTTATCTTCTCGTTACAAGGAAGCAACCCTCCTAATCCAAAGGCTCCTGAAGGAGAAGAATATATACCTGAAGTACACACTCCTGATGCTGAAGCAACGGATAGTACAACAAACAATCAGGCGCCAGCCAGCTTATAAGGTTTTCAATGTCAAATGCCAACACCGAAAGTTTTAGAGACCAACTCGCAAACGTAGAGAAGGGAGGAAAACGGATTTGGATTTATCCAAAGATCATTCAAGGCAAGTTGTATCAGTTGCGCAGCTGGTTTAGCTGGGCACTGCTTGCATTGCTTTTTGCGGGGCCGTTTATTAAAATGAACGGACACCCCATTCTTTTGCTCAATGTTTTGGAGCGGAGATTTGTGATCTTCGGCCGTCCTTTTTGGCCACAGGATTTCCATTTTTTCGTTTTCCTCTTTCTCACTGGTGTGGTATTCATTGTACTATTTACGGTTATTTTTGGCCGCGTTTGGTGCGGCTGGGCCTGTCCGCAAACCATCTTTATGGAGATGGTGTTTCGAAGAATTGAAAACCTGATTGAAGGCAATGCCAACAAGCAGAAAAAACTCGATGTCATGCCCTGGAACCGGGAGAAGATTTTTAAAAAGACTGCCAAGCACCTGGTGTTCTACTTCATCTCCTTTTTAATTGCCAATACTTTTCTGGCCTACATCATTGGGGCCGATGAGCTCATTAAGATCATCACCGAGCCAGTCAGTGAACACACTGGTGGTTTTATTTCCATCGTGGTGTTTTCTTTTGTTTTCTACCTGGTATTTGCTAAGCTGAGAGAATTGGTTTGCATCATCATTTGTCCATATGGTCGCTTACAAGGCGTAATGCTCGATCCCAATTCTGTGGTGGTGGCTTACGACTACAAGAGAGGCGAACCCAGGGGCAAGATCAGAAAGAAAGAAGACCAGACCGACAAAGGCGATTGCGTTGATTGCGGTTTATGTGTGGATGTATGTCCCACCGGTATTGATATCCGCAACGGCACACAGTTGGAGTGTGTGAACTGCACTGCCTGCATCGATGCTTGCGATTCAGTGATGGATAAAATCAACAAACCTCGCGGTTTGGTGCGCTTTGATTCCATCAATAACATTGAGAACAAGAGTGGTTTTAGGTTCACCCCGCGTGTGATTGCCTACATCGCCGCCCTGTTGGTGCTCATGGGCATTAGCATTGGTATTATTGTTACCAGAACGGATATTGAAGCCAACATTTTCAGATCGCCTGGCAAAACCTATCTCACTGAAACGAATGGAAATATCACCAATCTTTACAATTTGGAGCTGGTGAACAAAACCTTCGATCCGATGGAGTATGAGCTGAAATTGAATGACGAAAAAGCGGTTATCCGAATGGCCGATCAGGAAAATACGATCAATGGCAATGAGGTGAAGAAAAAGGTGTTCATGATCAGCATGCGGCCAGAAGACATTGAAGAGAATAAAACGCCCATTGAACTGAGTATCTATCTGAATGGGGAGTTGCTGAGGAGCTATGAAACCACTTTCTACGGACCGGTTAAATTTGACTGATGAATTGGGGTAAAGCGCTGGCAGTAGGCATGGTCGTGTTCATCGCATTCATTGTGGCCATGGGGGTGATGATGTTCCGCTCAACCGACGCTCTAGAAGAAGACAATTATTATGAAAAAGGACTGCAACACGACGAGATGTATGAGCGTTTGCAGAACAACCGAAATCTGCCGGGAAATGTAGAGGCGGCCTTTAGTGCAGACGGAAAGGAGCTGCAAATTAATTTCCCAAGGGTGCCCTTGCCTTTGAGGGCTGAGATTGCTCTCATAAAACCAGACGACAAGCGCCAGGATAAAAAAGCCTTGATAGAAATTGCCGAGGGTGGTTCTCTTAATCGAATGATTGAAGTGGAGCAACTGAGCTCAGGCATGTGGCAAGTGCAGATGAACTGGCAATCGGCAGACAAGAAATACTATTTCGAAACCCGGCTTTTCAAAGAAAAATGATTTGGTGGACAGCATTGATTACCGGTTTGGTGGGCAGCCTGCATTGTGCAGGGATGTGTGGCCCCATTGCCCTGTCGCTGCCATTTAAACCCGGTTCAGGGCGCACCGGACTCGTTATTGGTCGGTTGTTGTACAACGGCGGCAGATTGCTCACATACATGCTCATGGGAGCCGTAATGGGATCCATAGGCAGCACATTGGGCTGGTTTGGCTGGCAGCAATACCTCAGCATAGGTGCGGGAGTGCTCATTTTGCTTTGGGTCATCGACAATTGAGACGTAGTCATGCCTCACTTTGAATCCATGGCGCTCTTCGAACTCCATGGGTATGTTTCTATAGTGGACGAGAGTTTGCATC
>CAZYJD010000011.1:0-40327 GCA_964647785.1 uncultured Chitinophagaceae bacterium | reverse complement strand
CATAAATTCAGAAGGAAGGGCAAATTCGAGCCAATTCCCCTCTGCTCTTCTTACTATATAAGCACTGGTAAAACCGGCAAAAAGCATGGTAACACCTACCAAAAGAAGCCAGAGGGCAAACTTTTTGGGGTGAACCCGATAAGTTGATTGTTGTTTCTTGAAACTCAATGTATGATCCATGTTCAAACTTTATCTAAACAAAAAGCCAACAATACCAAAGTGTTGTAAATGATGCTAATGAACATCAAACGCTTGGCTTCACGATTCTCACAAGATTGAAATAGCCTAATGGCATACCATGTAAGCACCAAGCCCGATACAATGGCTATGGCAGCAGAAACAATTCCGCTGATGCCAATAAAATATGGCACCACTCCTAATGGAACGAGTATAAAACTATACCAGATGGTGAACATCGCAGAGGTTTTATTCTTTCCGTTTCTAGACGGCAGCAATCGGTAGCCTGCCCTTTGATAATCTTCATCCAATAGCCATGCGATCGACCAAAAGTGTGGAAACTGCCAGAAGAATTGAATCATGAATAACACGATCCCTCCCATGCCAATGCTACCACTGGCTGCTACCCAGCCCAACAACGGAGGAATGGCTCCCGGAATGGCACCTACGAATACAGCAAATGGAGTAAAACGCTTTAAAGGCGTGTAAACGAAAGCATAGGACAGCAAGGCGATGAAACCGAGCAGTCCACTCAACGGGTTTAGATAGCTGCCTAAAATGTAAATACCTACCACCCCCGACAAAAGAGAGAACACAGAGGCTTCTGCCACCTTCATGCGTCCGGTTGCTACCGGGCGGTTGTTGGTGCGTTCCATCAATTTATCAAAATTTCTTTCGATTACCTGATTCAATCCATTGGAGGCAGCAACCACCAAAAAACCACCAATGGCCAAAGGCCACATGAGCATAAATGAGGTAGCATCACCTGCTCCCAGCCAGAAACCGAGTACTGCCGAAATCACGACAGAAAGCGTAAGCCTTGTTTTCACCAACTGGTGATAGTCCCTGAGCTTCAATGCCCAAGAACTGCTTTTTTCTAATTGTTCTGCTCCAGCTATCATGCCCTAATCATATAAGCTCTGTATGCCTTAATTGCCACCATACAGATGTATAAAATAATTCCAAACATTAAAGACCCCACGGTGATATGAACCACCTGTGCCAAATCGGGTAAATTGAATAAGGTATTTGCGCTACCACTGATGATTTGTATCAAGATGCCCAATACAAAATAAATGAGAGGCTTGCCCATTACATCGCGCAAGTCATTATGAGTGAATACCACATAGAGGGTATATCCGGTAAGCAGCAAAAGCAAAAAGGACGACATGCGATGTAGCAGAAAGCTCGCTCCCAATTCGCCATAGGTATATTTACTTAACTCGAACGTGGCAGATCCTACCAGGCCATCGATGCTTTCACGAACCTGGGTGCCAAAAACTATTTGAATGAGCAGCACCGCCATCATCAGAAACAAACTGGTGAAAGGCATCTTCTGAATGGAGGGCAACCTGGGTATCTCCATTTTTCTGAATCGGGCCAACATGAATGCCGTAATAGAAAGAAATGCCGTAATAAAGTGAGCGGTAACCAATCCCGGAAGCAGGTTTGTACTTACCACCATGGCTCCAAGAAAAGCGTTGAAGAAAATGAAGAGTACGCCCCCAACAACCAGCAGCCATCTTACTCGGTCTGTTTTCTTAAACTGAAAAGACGACACCAACAGTAGCACACTAACCAAGCCGGTTAATGCACCAAATAATCGATTGATATGTTCTGTGTACGCCTTTACCAAGTTAAATTCATGTTTTTCAAAAATGACGGGGTCATTTTTAATCTGTTCTGCTTTTTCGTGCCAGCCAATTCGGTGCAACAATCCGGTTAGCCGATAAACTTTCTCCTTCCGCATCTCAAGATACATTTCCTGATAATTGGCAGGAAGCTGATCTTCTGTGGTAGGAGGCATTAGTTGACCAAAACATTTTGGCCAATCCGGGCACCCCATTCCTGCACCGGTGGATCTCACCAAACCGCCGAGAAAAAACAGTATAAAAACCGCAGATATGTTCAGAAAAGCTAGTTTATTAAAAGTTTTTTCTGAAAACATCTGCGGACTTTACCCTTTATTCATTAGGCACGTCCAAGACGAAACCAATTTCTCAACAATGTGCTAAACATTACGGTTGACTCTTCTTCCTGCTCTTTTTTCTCAGGGGCGGAAATTGGGCTACCTACCGCCAGTTCCTCTTCATTGCCTTCATCCGGAACATTTTGAGGTATAAAATCTTGTTCTGCTCCAGGCTTGCTGTAATCATAAGGCCAACGGTATACAGTGGGTATTTCTCCCGGCCAGTTGCCGTGAATGTGCTTAACTGGTGCAGTCCATTCGAGCGTGTTCGCTCCCCATGGATTCTGCTCTGATTTCTTGCCGCGGAAAATGCTGCTGAAGAAATTGTACAGGAATATAACCTGAGCAGCTCCACCCATGATGGCCGCAAGCGTGATGAATACGTTTACATCCAACCAAACATTGAATTCCGGAAGCAAGGTAAACTGATAATATCTACGTGGAACACCTGCCAATCCCATAAAGTGCATGGGGAAGAACACCATATATGCCGAGGCAAAAGTGAGCCAGAAGTGAATGTATCCCAATGGCTTGTTGAGCATTCTACCAAACATTCTCGGGAACCAGTGATAAATTCCGGCAAACATGCCGAATATGGCTGCACTACCCATTACCAAGTGGAAGTGAGCCACCACAAAATAGGTGTCATGCAGCTGAATATCGAGGGTTGCATTTCCAAGGAAAATACCAGTTAAACCTCCCGAAATGAAGAGCGATACCAATCCAATCGCAAACATCATCCCATTGGTAAAACGAATATTACCTTTCCAGAGGGTTGCGAGATAATTGAAGGTTTTTACTGCAGAAGGCACCGCGATGATGAGCGTTGTGATTAGGAAAACTGTACCCAAGAATGGGTTCATCCCAGTAATAAACATGTGGTGTCCCCAAACAATGAAACTGAGGAAAGAGATACCGAGCAATGAAATAATCATGGCCGTATAACCAAATATTGGTTTTCTTGAGTTCACAGCGATTACTTCAGAGGCAATTCCCAATGCAGGCATCAAAATGATATACACCTCAGGGTGACCAAGGAACCAGAACAAGTGCTGGTAAAGAATGGGGCTACCACCGGTATTTTCCAGTGCACCTACACCATTGAGCCAAATATCAGACAAATAAAAGCTTGTTCCACCAAGGCGGTCGAACATCAGCAACAATCCTGCGCCCAACAATACCGGGAAAGAAAGCAATCCCAAAACAGCTGTGAGCAAGAAGGCCCAAATGGTAAGAGGCAGCCTGTTCATTGACAACCCTTTGGTACGCATGTTCAACACTGTAGAAATGTAATTAATTCCTCCAAGAAGCGATGAAGCAATGAACAATATGATGGCCACCAACCAGAGTGTCATCCCCATTCCAGAACCGGGCATGGCTTTTGGCAGCGCGCTCAATGGCGGGTAAACCGTCCATCCACCTGAGGCAGGTCCAGTTTCAACAAAAACCGATGAAAGCAGAACCACTGAACTCAAAAAGAAGAACCAATAGCTCAACATATTCATAAAAGGTGATGCCATATCCCTGGCTCCTACCTGCAATGGTATGAGGAGGTTACTGAATGTTCCGCTCAAACCTGCGGTTAACACATAAAATACCATGATGGTACCGTGTATGGTCACCAGTCCCATATAGAAACCTGAATCCAGCTTTCCGTCGGGCGCCCATTTACCGAGCAGCATTTCAAGAATTGGAAAACTCTTATCTGGCCATGCCAGTTGTAAACGAAATAGAATGGACATGGTCATCCCAATGACTCCCATGATAATCCCTGTGATGAGGAACTGCTTGGCGATCATTTTGTGATCCATGCTGAAGACATACTTCGAAAGGAAGGTCTCCTTGTGATGGCCGTGATCGTGTGCGTGTGCTGTTGTACCCATGTTGATATAATTATTCCGGAAAAGTTTTAGTTAATAGCCAATTGATTGTTCGCAGTTGTATCCTGGTTATTCGGCTGGATCTCAGCCGGAAGTTCAGTTGCCTTATTGTCTTCAGCCATGATGGCTCCATCCTCAAATGATTTTTGAGCGCGCAACCACTTCTCATAATCTTTCTTCGACTCAACCACCACCTTCATTTTCATATTGAAGTGCGCATTGCCACAAATCTTGTTGCAAACAATGTGATAGTCAAAATCCGGGTTTTCGAGTTTGCCCCTCATTTCTTCCGTGGTAATGGTGGGTGTGAAAGAAAACTGTGTTGGCAATCCTGGTACCACATTCATCTGTGCACGGAAATAAGGAAGATACGCACTGTGAATCACATCTCGTCCTCTAAAACGAAGCGTTACCGGTTCGTTCACAGGGATATGAATTTCTTTCACCACAATATCATCCTCTCCAGTGCCATCAAACACCTTAGAGCGCATTTCTTCACTCAGGCCTTGCTCAATTCTTTCGATCTGGGTGTTCTTACGACGGATTGAAAGCCTAAGTTCTTTTTCGTACGAACCACTTTCGATTTCAGCAATTTTCTTGAGATGATTTTTTCTGTCGTCATCCACACGACCTCCAAGAGTTGATTGGTAAGAAGCCAGCGTCTTGGGGATGTTTGTAATTTGCTGCTCAATTTCTGCAATCTCCTCCTTGAGACTTACCACCAAAGCTTCAGCCTTTGAAGGGGTGGCAATTCCCAACTCATTGTTCGAGCTAATCAGGTTGTAATTTGCGTTACCCAAAACACCATCGGCACCTGGGTATCTGGCAGTCCAACCGAATTGGTAACCAAAAATTTCAATTTCTGCGGTACCTGCCTTCGGGTCGGCAGTGATATTCCTCCAAGCCTTCAACCCTCCGAACACAAGAACGGTTAATACGATGGCAGGAATGATGGTCCATGCAAGTTCAAGTTTGTCGTTAACAGGGTAGAACAAAGCCTTTTGGCCTTTTTTATGTTGGTATCTCCATGAGAAGTAGAACAAAAGAATTTGCGTGATAAAGAATACCACTCCGGTAATGATCAAAGTAATATTCATCATTTGATCGAGTGCCACTCCGTGCTCAGAAGCTGATTCTGGGAGAAGATGTCTTCCGTGCACCACGGTTTCCCATATGGCAGCGGTCATCCCTACAATCAGGAAAAGAATCATTAAAGTTCCATTGGTTTTATTCCAATTGATGATTTCTCTTCCGGTGAGACGACTCACCAAATCCAAAATTTTGATCACAGTGAGCACCACAAAGGCAATCACAATCACGATGAGCAAGAGCCCCCAATTCACCTTCTTAATCAATGATGGATCTGCGGCAACAGTTCCACCATCGGTTCCTTCTGTAGCAGCCGCAGCCGGCTCATCACCCGTTTTGCCTTCAGCTTCGATCCAAACGATAATGGAGTTGATTTCCTCATCGCTAAGATTGGTGAAAACATTCATCACTGCACCGTTGTACTCATTGTAAATGGCAATGGCATCCTCATCGCCACTTTTGCGAAGCTCTTCGTTGTTTCTGATCCAACGGAGCAGCCACTCATGGCTGCGACGACCTGCCACTCCTTTGAGTGCCGGACCTACCAGCTTTTGATTCAATGCGTGACATGATGCACAATTTGCCTGAAACAGGTCTCCTCCCTTGTTAATGGTTTCAACCGAAACCTCCATTCCAGTTACGCTGCTCTCAGGAAGAGCGGTAGACAAGAATGGGGCAGAAACTGCAAGCAGGAAAAGAAAACGAGTTAAGAAGGTTCTCAAATTCATATTTGTTTACTCTACTAATTAGGTTGCGCTTCTTTTGTTTGTAGCCGAAACGCTGATGCGGGCAAAATTACTTGAAAAAAACAATCGCATTGGAAATAAAATCCACATTCTCAGATGGCTTAATTTTATTTATACCTGTTCTAAATTAGACATTTGAATCAGGCTAGCTCCTGATACAGGTGTTGCCATTTCGCTGCAATGTTCGCATCATTGAATGATTCGAATTGCATTCGTACTTTTTCCAAATAGGCCTCATCTGTTAACTGGTCGAACAGTTGATTCAGCCCTTCAGAGATTGAATCAATCGACAACGGATCGAAATACAGCGCAGCATTTCCGCCAACTTCAGGCAAACTAGAAGTATTTGAGCAGGACATTGGCAATGCAAACGACATGGCCTCCAACAAGGGGATGCCAAAACCTTCAAATTCGGATGGATAAACAAAGGCTGTTGCCCCCTTGTAGAGCGAAGCCAATTCTGATAATTCCGGACTTGCAATGCAAATGATCTCTTTTTGCAATCCAAGTTGTGCTATCAATTGCAAACAATCTTCAAGGGTATTTCCTTTTTTCCCGGCAATGATCAGCTGACCGGCATTGTGCCAATTTGAACTTGCGAATGCCCGTATGAGACGCAAAAGGTTTTTGCGATCTTCAAAACTGCTCACACACAGAAGGTACGGAGCCGTTGATGTATAGGGAGCGCCTTGCACGGATACCAAGGGTGAGATGATGCCGTTACCAAGAGGAATGATCCGTATTCGCTTCTCACCAATTCCATAAAAATGTTGAAGATCATTGGCCGTAGATTCACTGATACAATGAACCAAATCAGCGTTCTTCAGCGCTGCGCGCATTTTAAAGTCGTATAAATTACGATCGATTGCAGAATAGTAATTTGGATATCGTTTAAATATGAGATCGTGAACCGTGAGCACACTCTTGATACCGTGTTTTCTGAGCATTTGAAGTGGAAGCTCATTGCTCATGCCATGGTAATGCGTTACTTCATTAGCCATTAGTTGTTTCAATGGAAAGGTTCTGCGCCAGGCCGCCTGCAGCCCTCGGCCATGATCCAATATTTGGGTGGATGGCAGCCTTGGTCGGTAAGAAGACTTGGAGATAGCCGGGCTTAACAACAACAGCTCATCCGTTGAAAAATAGCTTTCATAAATCGCAATCATCCATCGGCTAAAATTGCCGAGACCGGTGGGGTTATGAAATGCCCTCTTGGCATCAAGTGCTATCTTCATCATGGGCTTCCCTGATGATTCAGTATACCCTGGCTAAACCAATTGGCCAAAGCCTGACGATTATTAACCACCACCAACCTCTTCTGATCAAATGTATTGGTGATGTTTCCTAACTCGATGTACACCGTTACCGGCTTCATTTCTCTGAGAACATACAAGTCTCTCGGCTTTACAACCCCTGAATATTCTCTGCCTTTTTGATGCTCGGCATACTCCTCACGCACGGTTTTAAGCATCATTTTTGCCAGCGACTGTCCTTTTTCACTGCCCGGATAATGGTAAAAGAAGAGATCAATTTTTTGGCCTTCATTTCTCGAATCCACATGAACCACTATGGCACGCTGGAATACAATGTCTTCTCGTCTCCGATATGTGTTATACAAATCGTTCACAGCCCTTACTCTTTGTCGCAAACGCTGCAACTGATTGAGTGGTAGGTTTCCAGCATTCAGACATGTTTCGTCTTTATCGGGTTTGAGGTACATTTCATCCCTGATACCGTCATTTTCATCGCGAATGATCATGTGCACGATGGCACCGTGCTCCATCAAATTTCGTGCAAGCCTGATTGCCACATCATAGGCATATTCATCTTCACAAAGAGTGTTCTTATCCTTCTCTCCCATTGCCCCAGGATCCGGACCACCATGTCCGCTAATGACATAATATACATGACCTTTCAAGAGATCATCTTTGACTTCAACCTTTTGGTAAGCTTCTCCAAAAAGCGGCACATCCAAAACCGATTTTACAGTTGCTTCTAGAGGTTTTTCCGATGGAACACCAAAATTGCATTCATTCAGGTGCAAGGGGACCCATAGCGACAGATCTTCTGCATATCGGCCCGGCTTCACTCCTTCTTCAAAAAGACTACCGTTGTATTGTTGTATAGCAACCGCCCGATCCCAATCATTCATACCCAAGGTGCTGCGTATGCTTTTTCCATCAAAATCATGAATCAAAATTGGCAACTGATAGCTCCTGTCTTTGATCAGGTAATCACTAATTTTAAGTTGATTCAAACTGAGAAAGGAATCGATGGCACATTGTTGATCATTCAAATGAAACCGCTTGAGCAAAGTAAAAATGCCATCACCAGATTTGGCCTTGGTTGTAAGAAGGTTTGGCTGTGCCATGTCCTGTGCAGAAGCCATTGAAATGGTGAATATCAGCAGCATCAATGCACCAAAAAGTTTGTTCCTCATTCTTTCCATCCTTTTTCCCCTATCAATGGAACAAATTTAAAACGGCCGTAAAGGGTGCATTTGATTTTATTATCAACAGCCCTGTGATACACACTCATGCGCTGTTCACTGATTGCTCCGGTAGGAATTACCAGCCGTCCATTTACATCGAGTTGCCGAAGCAAATTTTCAGAAACATCAGGAGCGGCAGCAGTGACCACAATTCCCTTGTAGGGTGCAAAGTCCATCCATCCAAGACTTCCATCACCCAGATAACAATGAATATCCATACCAAGTTGTAGAAACAATTCGCGTGCCTTCTCATGCAAACTGGCATGACGTTCCACTGTAAAAACCTTACATCCCATGGCATGCAATACAGCCGCCTGGTATCCACTGCCGGTTCCAATTTCAAGAACTTTGTCGCCAGACATTACTTTTAACAAGCTGCTTTGATAAGCGACGGTATATGGTTGTGAGATGGTCTGGCCCTCTCCAATTGGAAATGCGCGATCTTCGTAAGCCTCATCTTCAAAATCGCGCGGGAAAAAGAAATGACGTGGCACCTGCATCATTGCATCAAGCACACGTTCATCAGCAATCCCTTTGCTGCGAAGAGTTTCTACAAGCCTTTTACGGCGCCCTTTATGCTTATAGCTATCTTTCAAAGTGTTTATTATTTCATACGCTTTTGTATAACCCCTTTTTCGGAATCCTTTGAGATGCCCTTATTTCGTGGTCCGAAAGCGGCATGCAAAGAAAGGAGAAAAAAGTCAGGCTCGGTTTTCTAGGAGCGGGTCATGTAACCGACGACCTCATATCACGGGTGATGCAAATTCCCGGGCTTGAGGTGCCGGCAGTTTGCCAGGCCGATCACATTGAATGTGTTAAGAACTATCAATCGGTTAAACCCTTTTTGGATCAATGCGATGCTGTAGCAATCATGGATTTGGGATTTTCTGATTACCAAACGTTGCGAAACATCAGCCGCGAGTCTAAGCACATCTATTTGGATCAACCAGCGCTCCTGGATATAAGCGAGGTTCGAAAACTTCAACTTTTGCAATATGAGGCAGGCATTCATTTTCAATTATCGCACAAGCACCGTTTCACCCCAACGTTTAGGAGCATTGGCCATCTTGAGTTGCAACCCCGAATCATCGAAAGCAACCGCTACATCAAACACTCTTCAAAATCCGTTCGCCTCTCAGTGGTGAGCGATTTGATGTTTCCTGATATCGACAATGCACTGCAACTTGCTGCCAGTCCCCTGAAATATGTGCATGCCACTGGTGTAGGAATTTATGATCGTGACCCCGATGTGGTAAACTGCCGACTGGAGTTTTTCAATGGATGCATCGCAATTTTATCAGCAAGCAAGGTCAGCGATCACGAAGTTCACAAAACACGAATCTTTCAAAACCAAACTTTCATCACCCTCAACCATATCAATCATACTGTGATTGTGAAAAGTGGCGAACAAGTGGAAGAAAAATATCGAGAATCTGAATTAGGAGCTGCCCCTATTGAAGAAGAACTCGTTTATGAAGACCTTCTTCATCATGAATTAAGTCTTTTCGGCAATGGCATTATCAATGAACGGGATGATATTCCGGGACTGAACGAGTACATTAATGCTAAATTTGTGGCTGAACAAATTTATGACCAGCTGGAAAGAAACTTCATTCAATCTCACGCCTAAATTATTCCGTCACTTGATCCTGGTGCCGGTGCTATTGGCCATTCCACTCTTGTGGTCGTGCAATGGAATCAATCCTCCAGAATCCATCCCGTCCTATTTGTACATCCCCGAAATAAAACTAGAAGTTGCGGCCGATGGATCACAGGGAAGCGATGCTCATGGCATAACAGATGCATGGGTGTTTGTAAATAGTCAACTGATCGGAGTGTTTGAAACCCCGGCCACTGTTCCCGTTCTAGCCAGTGGAAATGCCAAAATCAGCATCTCTGCAGGCATAAAAAGAAATGGACGTTCGAACGATCGCATTGCATACCCCTTTTACGCCCCTTTTGATACTTCTCAAATTTTGGTCCCCGGGATGGTGGATACCATCCATCCAAAAGTTAAATACCGTGAAGCAGCTCAATTCAGATGGATCGAAGATTTTGAAGATCTCGCTAATAGTTTCACGGCAAGCAACCCCAATGCCACCATCGACAGCATGTTCATTACGACCGATCCTACGGAGGTGTTTCAATGGGACAACCGACAAAACACCGCCAGTGGCAAGGTGCTGCTCGGAAAAGGGAAACAGTATTTCCACAATGCAACCGTTAATGAATTCAATCTTCCGAAGGGTGGAAACGAGGTTTTTCTCGAGGCAAACTTCAATAGCGATGCAGCTCTGCAGTTTGGTTTCATCCCAAGTATGACGAGTACATTTGGAGAAATACCTGTGTTTCTGGGCTTTCCAACCGATGGAGAATGGAGAAAAGTATACATCAGTCTGAAAGAAGATATCAGCGTACCCGATTTTAGCCGCGATAACTTTAAAATTTTCCTTTCTTCTTACAGTGATGCCCAATCTGATACCGCCCGTATCCTAATTGACAATTTCAAAATCCTGTTTTTTGAATAAAAGAAAACTACTACTGAGTTATCTGGCCAGCGACTGGCTGACTGCAGCCTTAGCTTGGGTGTTGTTCTACCTTGTTCGCAAAGGAATGGTGGAGGGTCAGCCTTTGCACCACGCCTTGAATGACCAACGTTTTCTTTTGGGGGTGCTGCTTATCCCCTTTGCCTGGCTTTTGGCTTATGCTGGTTATGGTTTATACCGCAACTTGAAGCGCAAATCTCGCTTGCGAGAATTCAGTCAAGTGCTAATTGTTTCATTCCTAGGTGTCATCGTTATCTTCTTTCTCTTGCTGCTAGATGATGAAGTTGAAAGCTACCGCGATTATTACTACACTGCGGCAAGTCTTTTCATTCTGCATTTTTTGCTGAGTGCGACAGCCAGATTGATTTTAAGCAGTCGAATTAACAATCGAATTCACCAGGGGTTAATCGGCTTTAACACTTTGCTTATAGGCAGTAGCGACAAGGCACTTGCTCTATTCGAGGAAATAGAAAATTCCAAAATCCGAGATGGCTATTTCATCAAAGGCTTCGTAAGCGTAAATGGTGAAAGCATTGATGAACTGGAGAAAAAAGTACCCTATCTCGGAACCTATACAGAATTGAACCGTTGGATTGATGAGTTGGGCATTGAAGAAGTTATCATAGCAATTGAAACTTCTGAACATGGAAAAATAAGCAAGTTACTCAGCATACTAAGCGATCAACCGGTGGTAATCAAAATCATTCCCGACATGTATGATATACTCAGTGGTTCGGTAAAAATGAGCAATATTCTGGGAGCAGTATTGATAGAAATTGATACGGAAATTATGCCCCAGTGGCAACGAAGCATCAAACGTTTGATGGATGTCAGCCTTTCTATCCTTGCACTTTTACTCCTGTTTCCGCTCATGCTTTTCATCGCTGTGCTAGTCAAGAGTGGGTCTAAGGGTTCTGTTTTCTTTAAACAAGAACGCATTGGAAAAAAGGGGGCGCCCTTTCTCATCATCAAATTCAGAACAATGTATACCGATGCCGAGAAATACGGCCCTCAGTTGAGCAGTACGCATGACCCAAGGATTACCAGGGCTGGAAAATTTCTGAGAAAAACCCGTCTCGATGAGTTGCCACAATTTTGGAATGTCATTGTTGGAGATATGTCTCTCGTGGGTCCGAGACCCGAACGCAAGTATTACATCGATCAGATTTGTGAGGCAGCGCCGCATTATCGACGACTGCATCAAATACGACCGGGCATTACCAGTTGGGGCCAGGTGAAATACGGTTATGCCGAAAACGTAGATCAGATGATCGAGCGGATGCGTTTTGATTTGCTTTATCTGGAAAACATGAGTCTTGCCCTGGATATCAAAATCCTTATCTATACGGCTTTAATCATGGTACAGGGCCGAGGTAAGTGAGGACTTCAATCCTCCTCTTTCTTTGCTAGCACAGTAGCATATATGATGATATTGATTTCTCCCCCTTCATAATAGAGGTTCACGCCCTGTGCGTAAAAACCCTTCTTTTTTTCGGTATCGAAAACCACCTGGATACGACCGGTATCTCCGGGTAGTACCTCTTTAGGATATTTTGATTGGGTGCAACTACAGGTGATATTGGTTTTGTTGATGACCAATGACTTGTTTCCGGTATTAACAAACTCAAATATTTTTACTGCACTGTCGCCTTCCGGTATTTCTCCAAAGTCATATTGCAGGGGTTCATTAAAAACAGGAACGGCTCCCCCACCTGTTTGAGACCATGCCATGGTGGTAAATACAATAATTAATACCGCCAGAAATATTCGAGAAATGTTTTTCATCTTTTGCTTACATACATTGAACCACTGATATAAAAACGCATGGGCAACTGCGCATGTTCTTGTGCATAATCGATGCCAATGCGAGGGACTGCTACCACTTCACTTTCACAAGGGTGGTGGCCATCTTCTTCTATGTAAAGTTGACCCGAAATCAAAGACTGACCATTTAGAGCGCGATCTATTCCCAAGGCTTGGCACAACTTTGCCGGTCCATTGGTTAACGCAGTTATGGTGTCATTTTTCCTTCTTGCTTTCATTAGATCAATTCCTTCCAAAGGCTCAAGGGCGCGAATCAACACTGCATGTGGTGTATTTTCTGGACCCGTTACAACATTGAACATATGATGCATGCCGTAACAAAAATAAACATAAGCACATCCTCCCAGATGAAACATGACTTCAGTTCTCGGTGTTCGCTTGTTTCCATAAGCATGAGATGCTTTATCCCATGGGCCTGCATAGGCTTCAGTTTCTACGATTCTGCCACTGCAAAACCCTGCCATCGTTTTAAAGCACAATTTTTTTCCGAGTAATCTTCGAGCCACATATTCAACATCAGGATGCTGAAAGAAGGATTGATCAAGAATTACGCCCATCCCCCTTTTTAAACCGGATCAACATCTGCTTGAATTCGCACTTTGCCCCTGAATTGCTTGAGATCTGCATAAGATTTCATGAAGTAATGAATGCGCTCCTTGGATTTACGGTATTCTGAATACGGCCCATGTAAATCGAATTTAAATAAGATATTGAACTGAAAATAACCTCGAATCTTACTGATATAAGGTTTTTCAGGACCCAGTATGCGGTGACCAAAATCAATCTTCAACTGATCACTCAGAGCATTGGCAGCCTGTTCTGCCAAAGCTGCATTCTTTGAGCGGATATTGATTTTTATCAATTTAGAAAATGGAGGGTACAAAAATTGCTCTCTTTCAGCAATTTGAGAATCGTATAATTGATCATAACCGTACGATTGCAACCATTGGTACAAATGCCCTCCGGGGTTGTGTGTTTGAATCATAAGCAGCGCCTGCTGACCGCTTCTCCCTGCACGACCACCCGCCTGCAAAATATGTTGAAAGGCTCGTTCGTAGGCCCTGAAGTCAGGGAAATTCATGAGTTGATCAGCATTAATCACGCCCACCAATGTTACATTGCTAAAATTCATTCCTTTGGTGATCATCTGCGTTCCTATCAAAACATCAATTTCTCCGGATTGGAATTTGCCCATTAATCGTTCATAGGCATTTCGGTTGCCAACGGTTGATTGATCAAATCGCTCTGCCCTAATTTCAGGTATGAGCCTTTGCAATTCATCTTCAATTCTTTCAGTTCCATAGCCACTCATGCTTAAGTGGGTATCGCCACAAGCATTGCAACGGTCATAAGGGGCCCTGCTAAAACCACAATAATGGCATTTTAGCAAGTTGATGCCTTTGTAGTAAGTTAGAGAAATATCGCAATTCACACATTTGGGGGTCCAACCGCATTTGCTGCATTCAATTTGCGGAACAAAGCCTCTTTGGTTATGAAAAATGATCATCTGCTCACCATTTTCCAAGCATTTCTTGATTTGCTCCAGCAACTCATCACTGAAAATGGAGGAACTGACGTTAGGACTCAGGGCTGGTCTTTTTACAAGTTGAACAGCAGGAGCATCTTGATTCCGGTATCGCTCCAAAAGCTCCACCTTTCCGTATTTACCAGTATTTGCATTGAAGATACTCTCAAATGAAGGTGTAGCAGAGCCCAGCAACACGCGACACTCATCGTACAATGTTGCAAGATAAATGGCTGTGTCCCTCGCATTGTAGCGCGGAGCAGGATCAAACTGTTTGTAGCCCGTATCGTGCTCTTCATCCACCACAATCAGACCCAGTTCCTTAAAAGGCATGAACACCGAAGAACGAGCTCCCACCAGTACCCTGCAGCTGCCATCCATTACCTTGCGGTATACCTCTACCCTTTCATTGCTGCCATAGCGCGAATGTGTGAATAATACCTGATCTCCGAAAATCCGTCTGAGTTGTTCTGCAAATTGAAAACTCAATGCGATCTCAGGGACCAAATAAAGCACCTGCTTCCCCATAGATATGCTTCTTGAAATCAACTCAATGTAAAGCAGTGTTTTGCCAGAAGCTGCTACCCCTTTTAAGAGACAAACAGTTCTTGTTTCCCATTCATTTAGTATCTGTTGGTGTACCTTTTGTTGCTGTGCGGTTAATTCTTTTCTATCTTCTGTAGTTTCAGCCTGAAACAAATGATCTTCTTCTCGCTCAATTTCTATAAATACGCCTTTGCTTATCAACGACTTTAAGGCCGCACGATCTGCGTTGTTGCGAACAATCACCGACTTTTCAATTTCCTGGTAATCCGGGCATAAACGGAGATAATGCATGCAAACTTCAAGTTGCCGAATGGCCTTTTTCTCCAGCCGATCAAAAAGTATTTTCAGTACTTCCTCTTGGCAATAATCCTCTGCGAGTTGAATGTATTTAACCCTTTTGGGTTTGTATCGCTGATGGTATGACTCTTCGAACCAAACCAGTCCCTTCTCGTACATCGATCTGAGAACTCTCCAAGCCTTCTGTTCGGAACCAATCACCTTAGAAACATCGTGTGCAGTGAGCTTTTGCCTCGTTTCTAGAAGAGCCAGCACCTGTTCTTCCTGAGGATCTAACTCAACTTCCTGGAATTCATCATTGGGGATGATAACCGTCTCACTTTCTATTTTTAGTCCTCCGGGCAGAGCTGCATTCATCACCTCTCCGGGTTCACACATGTAATATTTGGCCACCCAATCCCAGAAGCCCAGCGTTCGGTCATCAATGATGGCTTCCTGATCAAGGACATCATAAATATACTTTGCTTCATATCCTTTTGGCGGAACCGTAGAAGTTCGCAACACAATACCCGTGTAAAACTTTCTTCTTCCAAATTGTACCACCACCCTCACCCCTCGCCCAACTTGTTCATTCAAATCCTGCGGGATTCTGTACGTATAGGTTCCCTTGAGTGGCAAGGGCAACAAAATTTCTGCAAAACGTGTTTCTCGGGTATTCTCTGACATGGCGTCTAAAGTGGTAAAAATGACTAAAAATCATTAAAGCTGCCATACAATTGGCTGCATCAACCAATATTTTTGTGCATATGAAAGTAAAAAAATGTGAACATCTAAGAATGAAGTGCATGGCAGCAGTGCTTCCGGCTATGGGTCTGTTTCTTATGATGTTTACGCCATCTTGTGTAGATGACATCTTGGAAGTAAAAGAAACCATATACTCTGCAGAAGACAACGCCATCATAGAAACTGAATTCACGGCATTGTACGATCTTTTGGATGACCTGGCCGAAACCGATGAAAAACTGAGAAAAAAAGGTGGAACCATCTTGCCTTCGGGTGCTGAAGTCACCTATCTCGACACCATTTGGTCAGATGGAGATGGTGTAGAAGTTTTGGTGGATTTTGGTCCTTTGGGAGAAACAGAGCCCAAAGGTCTTTTGTGCAAAGACGGCAAATATCGTGCGGGTAAAATAAAAGCCACCCTGAGCAAACCATTCAAAGAAGTTGGAAGCAGCTTCATTGCATCTTTGAGCGAGAAAGATGCCTATTTCTCAGGTGATGGCAGTGATATGGTGCAACTATCAGGCACATTGGGCATATACAGAATCGGAGAAAATACAATCAACATCGATGTGGTCAATGGAATGGCAACGAAAGAAGATCGCGCAATCAAGTGGACGTTGGCAAACAGAACCATCCGCCGAACCCTGGATGCCGGACCTGGTGTTTGGGGCGACCATTTTGAAATTACCGGCGATGCCCAAGGTGTAAATCGCAACGGTGAAGAATTTACCGTGACCATCGACGAGCCATTGCTGAAGAAAATGGAAACCGGCTGTGCTCAAACTTTTGTCAAGGGCAGGTTAACCATTACCGTTGGCATGTCGGCAAAGATAATTGTGGTAGATTACGATCCTTTTAATGACCAGGCTTGCGATCGAATTGCAGGAGCAAATGTTAACGGCAAAACAACAACTTTCACTGTTAAATAAGTTTAAGGCTGCCTCTTGGGATAATCGAAATAGACCAATTCGCCCTTTTGCAAACCGACTTGCTCCCATTGATCAAAAGGAAAACGAATTTGAACCAATCCACAAGTTGGCAAATTATCTAAGCGCGCATGGCTGCAAACATTCACCAGCTCCGTTAGCCCGGGATTATGGCCGACCAAAACAAGCCGATCGATCTCTTCATTCACTTCTGAGCACTTCTTAAGCAATGTTTGAATGCTTGCAAGGTAAAGTTCATCCTCAAACTCAACCAAATCTTCTTTCCAGCCGAGTTTGTTAGAAATGGCATTCCAAGTCTTTTTTGTTCTCTTCGCGGGGCTGCAATACACCAGCTGAGGATCATAGAATCTACTGCTCAGCCTCTCCGACATCAGCCTCAGATCATTTTTACCGCGATCGCTCAATCCGCGATCAAAATCCACCACATTGCCATCCCATCCTGATTTTGCATGTCGGATGATGAGTAAGTTCTTCAAAAACGTATTTGACTACAGGTTACCTCTGTTGGCTTGCTCTCGTTCAATGGACTCGAATAAAGCCTTAAAGTTCCCTTTTCCAAAAGACCTCGCTCCTTTTCGTTGGATAATTTCATAGAATAAGGTTGGCCTGTCCTCTACCGGCTTCGTAAATATTTGAAGTAAATATCCTTGATCGTCACGATCAATAAGTATATTCATTTCCTTCAAGGCCTTGAGGTCTTCGTCAATCTCGCCCACTCTTTCGGGTACTTCCTCATAATAATTGTCTGGCACATAAAGAAATTCCACCCCTCTTGAGCGCAGCTCTCCTACCGCTTTTATGATGTCTTCAACTTCAAGAGCAATGTGTTGCACCCCTGGGCCATGATAAAAATCAAGATATTCTTCTATTTGAGATTTTTTCTTTCCCTCTGCCGGCTCATTGATTGGAAATTTAATGTAGCCATTGCCATTTGAAACCACCTTTGACATGAGCGCAGAATATTCCGTTGAAATATCCTTGTCATCAAAAGTCAGAAGCAAACTAAAGCCCATTACATTCTCATAAAAGTCAACCCAGTCGTTCATTGCTCCCAGTTCTACATTGCCCACACAATGGTCGACGTGCTTTATTCCCACAGGAACGGTATCGAGTGCATTTTCTACTGCCCTATAGCCAGGGAGAAATATGCCATGATAATTCTTTCGTTCAATGAATTTATGAACGGTATCACCATAGGTATGAATGGCAGATACAACCACAGATCCGTTTTCGTCACTGAAGGTTGTGGGTTCCATAAAGGGTCTTGCCCCTCTTTTCACGGTTTCATCAAAAGAAGATTTTGCATCATCTACCCAAAGACTCAAATATTTCACACCATCACCATGCTTCTTTTGATGGTCGGCAATTTCACCATCCGGAAGCAGACTTGTGGTAAGTACAAGCACCACTTTGCCTTGTTTGAGAACATAACTTGCACGATCTCTCACCCCCGTTTCCGGTCCGGCATAGGCAATTAACTTATAACCCCATGCAAGTTGATAGTAATAGGCACTTTGCTTGGCGTTTCCAACAAAAAACTCGATATGATCGGTTCCATTGATCGGTAAAAAATCTACGCTTGTTTCTTTATTCAATTCTGTTATGGTGCTCATAATGCTTGTTTTGGCTCAAAATAAATGCAAATCATTTAAAGCAAAAAAAGGGGGAGTCATATAACTCCCCCTTTTATTAATGATTTATGTCAATCAATCGTTATTCTCTTCAGTTACTTCTTCAGTGGCAGCGTTATCTGCGCTGTCTGCTTCAGCATTTACTGCATCGTTTGTTTCTTCTGCTTTTGCAGCAGCAGATTTACCAGTTCCTCTTCTAGAACGGCGTGATTTCTTGGCTGTTTCTTTCACAGACTTGCTCAAGCTATCCGTGAGCATGTCATTAAAGTCAACCAATTCAATCATGCACATTTCGGCGTTATCACCCAAACGATTGTGCGTTTTCAAGATTCTGGTGTAACCTCCAGGTCTGCTCGCAATTTTATCAGCCACATTACCGAACAATTCTTTCACTGCTTCTTTATTCTTCAGATAGCTAAACACCACCCTGCGGTTGTTCGTGCTATCATCCTTTGATTTGGTAATTAAAGGTTCAACATACTTACGCAGTTCTTTCGCCTTTGCTGTGGTTGTAAAGATTCTTTTAGAAAGAATAAGTGAACTAGCCATATTACTCAGAAGAGCAGCTCTGTGGCCATACTTTCTTCCGAGGTGATTAATTTTATTCCCGTGTCTCATGATTCAATCAGTCTTCGTCTAGGTTGTACTTGCTTACATCCATTCCAAAGGTTAATCCTTTCTCTCTTACAAATTCTTCAAGCTCAGTAAGTGATTTTTTACCAAAATTTCTAAACTTCAAGAGGTCTTCAATATTGAAGCTAACCAATTCTCCGAGTGTTCTTATCTCTGCGGCCTTCAAGCAATTGTACGCACGCACTGAAAGATCCAGGTCGGAGAGTGATGTCTTCAACATTTTTCTCATGTGAAGCATATTCTCATCCACCTCCTGGGTTTTGGTTTTGATCTGCGTATCGAGCAATATGCTCTCATCACTGAACAACACCAGGTGCTGAATCATGATTTTTGCAGCCTCTTTCAACGCACTCTCTGGGTGGATTGATCCATCTGTTTTTACTTCAAAAATCAGCTTCTCGTAGTCGGTCTTTTGTTCAACCCTGAAATCTTCCACTTTGTAGCTCACATTCTTGATTGGCGTGAAAATGGAATCCACCGGAATAAGACCAATAGGCGCATCACTCGGCAGATTTTCATCTGCAGGAACATAACCTCTTCCTTTTTCTACCGTGAGTTCAAGCTCGAGGTTTACAAATTGTTCCATATTGCAAATGACCAACTCTGGGTTGAGTATTTCAAAGGCGTGGGTAAAGGAACTGATGTCACCTGCAGTGAATTGTTCTTTTCCTTTGATGGAGATGTAAATTCTTTCTGTATCATCTCCTTGTACCACCTTTTTGAAACGAACCTGCTTCAAATTCAGTACAATTTCAGTGAGGTCTTCCAACACCCCTTTAATACTGCTGAATTCATGGTCTACACCTGGGATTCTCAATGTAGTTATTGCATGGCCTTCCAGGGAGGAGAGCAGAATTCTTCTCATAGCGTTACCAATGGTAACACCGTACCCTTTTTCAAGGGGGCTGAATTCAAAGAGACCATAAAAGTCGGTCTCTTTATGCATGATTACTTTATCGGGTTTGCGGAAATTAATAATTGCCATGTGGGGATTAGTTAATGATTACTTAGAGTACAATTCTACGATCAGTTGCTCTTTGATATTTTCTGGTATTTCAGTACGCTCGGGGTAGTTGAGAAACTTGCCTTTGAACTCACTGCCATCCCAATCAAGCCATGAGAAGTTCTTTTTCTGAGATAACGAATCCGTAACAACTTCGAGCGACTTCGACTTTTCACGCACGCCTACCACATCACCCGGACGCAACTGAAATGATGGTATATTCACCACATTTCCGTTCACTGTTATATGCTTGTGGGTAACCAATTGACGGGCTTGTGCACGACTAGAAGCTACGCCGAGACGAAAAACGGTGTTATCTAAACGGGCCTCGAGGAATTTCAACAAGTTCTCACCTGTAATTCCCTTCTTTCTGGCTGCCTTATCAAACAGGTTGGCAAACTGACGTTCCAACAAGCCGTAAGTGTACTTAGCTTTTTGCTTCTCTGCCAATTGGATGGCATATTCCGATTTCTTTCCTCTTCGTCTAGAATTACCATGCTGACCAGGAGGGTAGTTTTTTTTCTGCAATGCGCGGTCAGGACCGAAGATTGGTTCCTTGAACTTCCTTGCGATTTTTGATTTTGGGCCTGTATATCTTGCCATTTCCTCTTTTGTAAATTGCCTTACTTATACTCTTCTTCTCTTGGGTGGTCTACATCCATTGTGTGGCAATGGTGTAACGTCCTGGATAGACAAAACATCTAAACCGGTGGCTGCGAGCGAACGAATCGCAGATTCACGACCCGCACCAGGACCTTTGACAAACACTTCCACTTTTTGGAGGCCGAGATCAACAGCAACTTTGGCTGCATCTGCACTGGCCACCTGAGCAGCATAAGGAGTATTTTTCTTACTTCCTCTGAAACCCATTTTTCCAGCAGAAGACCAGGAAATTACCTGACCCTGGCTGTTGGTAATGGAAATGATAATGTTGTTGAAAGTAGACTTAATATGCACTTGTCCTTGTGCATCAATGGCTACTTTACGCTTTTTTGTAACTTTTTTATTGGTTGCCATTCAGATCCCTAATTAATTATTTGGTCGCCTTTTTCTTGTTGGCTACAGTTTTTCTCTTTCCTTTCCTGGTGCGGCTATTATTTTTGGTTCTTTGGCCACGAACAGGCAAGCCCTTCCGGTGACGAAGACCACGATAGCATCCAATATCCATCAGACGTTTGATGTTCATTTGAACCTCAGATCTTAATTCCCCTTCCACCTTAAATTCAGTATTGATAACCTTTCTGATCTCAGAGATGTCATGGTCATCCCAATTTTCTACGCGCTTGCTATGGTCCACACCAGCCTTATCCAGAATGTATTCAGCTCTGGAGGGTCCGATTCCGAAGATATAGGTCAGACCAATGATTCCTCTCTTATTTCTGGGTAAATCTACCCCTGCAATTCTTGCCATAATTTATCCTTGTCTTTGCTTGAATTTAGGATTCTTCTTATTGATCACGTAAATTTTTCCTTTACGCTTCACGATCTTGCAGTCTGCGCTGCGCTTCTTTACTGAAGGACGTACTTTCATTTTATTTGTATCGGTAAGTAATTCTTCCTCTTGTTAAATCATAAGGTGACATTTCAACCTGAACCTTATCACCTGGTAATATTTTGATGTAATACATCCTCATCTTTCCGCTAATGGTAGCAATGATTTGATGACCGTTGTTTAGTTCCACTCTGAACATGGCATTCGACAGGGCCTCGGTTATTACTCCATCTTGCTTTATTGAAGGTTGTTTCGACATCTGTTTTTAAAGGGCTGCAAAAATATTAAATAATCCTGATATCATCAACACTAAACCATTGTTGCTCCGGTGGATGTTCTTCCTTTTATTCTACCAGTCTTCATCAAACCATCATAGTGGCGCATCAATAGATAACTTTCAATTTGTTGCAGCGTATCCAAGACAACTCCAACCATGATCAGCAATGATGTACCTCCAAAGAACTGAGCAAACTGGTCGTTGATTCCGAAGATGATGGCAAATGCTGGGAATATCGAAATCAAACCCAAGAAAATGGCACCCGGTAAGGTTATCCGACTCATTACTGCGTCAATAAAGTCGGCCGTTTTACGACCTGGCTTGATGCCCGGAATGAATCCACCATTTCTTTTCAGATCATCAGCAATCTGACTGGGGTTGATGGTAATCGCTGTGTAGAAATACGTGAACAAAACAATCATTAAGAAAAAGGTAAGATTGTATGTAAACGATGTATAGTTAAGGAATCCCGAAAAGAAACCTTGCCATGAGCTACTATCCGGAAAGAACTGCGCAACTGAGGAAGGAATAAACATCAGTGCCTGTGCAAAAATGATTGGCATTACACCTGCAGCGTTCACTTTCAGCGGAAGGTATTGACGAACACCTCCATACTGCCTGTTGCCCACAATGCGCTTGGCGTACTGAACGGGAATTCTTCTTGTTCCCTGCACCAACATAACCACACTCATGATAACAACCAACCATATGGCTATTTCAATCAGGAATAATATCGGTCCGCCAGTTCCACTTACTCTTTGATCAAATTCAAATGCCAGTGAATCCGGGAGCCTTGCGATGATACCAACCGTAATGATCAGTGACACACCGTTGCCAATACCTCTATCGGTAATCCTTTCACCAAGCCATAAAGTAAACATTGTGCCCGCAATCATTGCTGCAACAGCAACCACTACAAACATTCCATATGACATGGCTTCAGGATTGGATAAGGCAATGATTGACTGTCCCTTTTCAGCTCTGAAATTAACTAAGTACGCAAAGCCCTGCACACCCGTGATAGCGATGGTGAGGTAGCGCGTTATTTGATTCATTTTCCGACGACCATCCTCTCCTTCTCGTTGCATTCTGGCAAAAGCCGGTACTGCAATTGTGAGCAGCTGAACCACAATGGAGGCAGAGATATAAGGCATGATTCCGAGCGCAAATACCGATCCTCTTTCAAAGGCTCCTCCTGAGAAGGTGTTAATCAATCCGAGCAATCCTTCAGTAGAACGTCCTTTATTCAGTTCTCCCAAAATCAATGGATCTATCCCCGGAAGCACCACAAAGGTACCGAGGCGGTAAATCAACATCAGTAATAGCGTATTGAAGATTCTCACGCGGAGATCTTCAATGCTGAAAATATTCTTTATGGTCTCGATAAACTTCTTCATCTCAAACGGTCTCTGCTACGCCCCCTTTTTCTTCAATCATTGACTTGGCAGCTGAAGAAAACGCATGCACTTTTACATTCAATTTCGCAGTTAATTCGCCACGACCAAGAATTTTCACTTTTTCACCTTTCTGGATGTAGCGATTGGCATAAAGAAAATCTACGTCTATTGCATCCAGTTTGTGCTTTTCAGCAATTTCCTGAAGGCGGTCCAGGTTCAAACCAGTATATTCTACGCGGTTAGGATTGCGAAAACCAAACTTAGGGATACGACGCTGAAGGGGCATCTGACCTCCTTCGAAACCAATCTTGCGGCTATATCCGGTACGCGATTGCTGTCCTTTTGTTCCCTTGGTGGAAGTTCCACCTTTACCGGAACCTTGACCGCGACCAATGCGCTTTGATTTCTTTACCGACCCTTTTGCGGGTTTAAGATTACTCAGATCCATGGTTATATATTCTCTACCTTTAATAAGTGTTGTACTTTATTGATCATGCCCTGAACAGCAGGGTTCACTTCCTTTTCGATTGTTCTGTTCAATTTGGTTAGTCCGAGTGCTTCCAGAGTAGCTTTTTGCGACTTTGGTCGATCAATTGCACTCTTCACCAATGTGATTTTAACTTTTGCCATGATCTTATCCGTTAAAAACCTTGCTTAATTTAACACCTCTTTGTTGTGCGATGGTGTATGGGTCACGCAATTTGGCGAGCGCATCCATGGTGGCTTTTACCACATTGTGTGGGTTTGATGAACCTTTAGATTTCGCAAGTACATCATGTATTCCTGCGCTTTCCAATACCGCGCGCATCGCACCACCAGCAATAACTCCGGTACCGTGTGAAGCAGGCTTGATGTAAACATCACCTCCACCGTATTTGCCTTTTTGCTGATGAGGAATGGTTCCGTTGATTACCGGAACCTTAATCAGATTCTTCTTCGCATCTTCGATTCCTTTCGTTATGGCATCCGTAACTTCTCCCGCTTTACCGAGTCCGTGTCCTACAATACCATTTCCGTCTCCTACCACAACAATGGCAGTAAAGCTAAACGTACGACCTCCTTTGGTAACCTTGGCTACACGATTGATAGCCACAACGGTCTCCTTGAGTTCAATATCGCTTGTTTTTATTCTTTTAAGTGTCTGAGTTGCCATAGTTGTTAGAATTTAAGTCCTCCTTCTCTCGCTCCTTCTGCAAGGCTTTTCACCCTGCCATGATACAGGTATCCATTGCGGTCAAAAACCACATTCTCGATACCATTTGCAGTTGCTTTCTCAGCAAGCGCCTTTCCTACTTGTGCTGCCACGTCTATTTTCGACTCAGCGCCGCTCTTCAGCTCTCCATCACGTGAAGAAGCTGACAACAAGGTAGCACCATTGATGTCATCGATCAACTGTACATAAATCTCCTTATTGCTTCTGAACACAGACATACGCGGTGTTTCAGCAGTGCCAAAAACCTTTTTTCGAACCCTGCGCTTAACTTTCAGACGCTTCAGTAACTTCTTGTTTGCCATTCTCTTAATTATTTTTTAGCTGCCGATTTACCTGCCTTCTTTCTCAGTACTTCACCGACAAACTTGATACCTTTTCCTTTATACGGCTCAGGCTTGCGAAGCGAACGAATCTTAGCAGCCACCTGTCCTATGAGCTGCTTATCGTAACTTTCAAGCGTTATGATAGGATTTTTACCTTTCTCCATCACTGCCGTTACATTCACCTCATCAGGAATACGGAAGAATATATCGTGCGAATAACCCAGGTTTAGTTCAAGGATTTGTCCTTTGGCCTCTGCCTTGTAACCTACACCAACGAGTTCCTGCTGAATTTTATATCCTTCTGATACACCAACAACCATATTTTGCAGCAGTGCGCGATATAGTCCATGCATCGACTTCTGTGACTTTGATTCATCTGCACGCGTAACAACTGCTTCGCTGCCTTCAATATCCAAACCAATACCTGGTTTAAATTCCTGCTGAAGGGTTCCCTTAGGACCTTTCACACTCACCACTCCATTGTCGAATTTTACTTCAACTCCTGACGGGATATTCACTGGATTTTTTCCAACTCTCGACATAATCTTTTCTTATGAAACGTAACACAAAACTTCACCTCCAACATTCATTTGGCGGGCTTCCTTATCTGTGATGATACCGCTTGAAGTAGACATAATGGCTATTCCGAGTCCGTTGATCACACGTGGTATATTATTGGTATCCACATATTTTCTCAATCCCGGACGCGAAACCCTGGCCAATTCTCTAATGGCCGGCAATTTTGTAACCGGGTGATATTTCAAGGCTATCTTAATTACACCTTGTGGACCCTCTTCTTCAAACTTATAGTTGAGGATGTAGCCTTTTTCAAAAAGAACTTTGGTGATTCCTTTCTTCAAATTTGATGAAGGAATTTCCACAATTCTATGCTTTGCCTTGATGGCATTGCGGAGGCGGGTCAAATAATCTGCTATTGGATCAGTCATAATATTCAGTTCTTACCAACTCGACTTAGTCACACCAGGAATGCGGCCTTCTGAGGCCAATTGACGAAACTGGTTTCTTGACAAACCAAAGAAACGCATATAACCTCTCGGACGACCAGTAATCGAACAACGATTTCTCAGTCTCACGGGTGAGGCATTTCTTGGAAGTTTCTGGAGGGCTTCGAAGTCACCCTCAGATTTCAGTTGTGCACGTTTCTCGGCGTATCTTGCCACAAGCTTTTCACGCTTGCGCTGACGGGCCTTCATTGATTCTTTTGCCATGCTTTATGCGTTCTTATTTTTAAATGGTAGTCCTAATTCTTTGAGGAGTGAGTAGCACTCCAGGTCGTTCGCAGCGGTGGTAACAAATGTGATATTCATTCCATTGATGCGAGAAACCTTATCGATGTCAATTTCCGGAAATATGATTTGCTCCGTTATTCCCATATTGTAGTTTCCTCTTCCATCAAAACCTTTGTCGTTGATTCCTTGGAAATCACGCACACGAGGAAGGGCAACGGAGATCAAACGATCCAAAAATTCATACATCTGTTCGCCTCTGAGGGTCACTTTTTCTCCAATTGGCATTTCTTCTCTTAGCTTAAAGTTAGAAATAGCCTTCTTTGAATAAGTTGGCACTGCTTTTTGACCAGCAATAAGTGTCATTTCTTCCACTGCCGTATCGACCAATTTCTTGTCACCTACAGCCGCGCCAACACCTTGATTCAAAACGATTTTGGTAAGCCTTGGGATTTGCATCACATTTTTGAACTGATGCTTTTCCTGAAGTGTCTTCACTACCTCGTTCTGATATTTTTCCTTTAATCTGGGTTGATACATGGTTTATTTGATAAAATCACCTGTTTTCTTTGAAACTCTCTGAAGTTTGCCTTGTTCATTGCGCTTTCTACCTACCCTGGTGGTTTCTCCACCTATGGTCAATGCGAGATTACTTATGTGAACAGGCGCTTCAATTTTAACAATCGAGCCATTGGGGTTATCCGCATCAGGCTTTCTGTGTTTGGTCACTAGATTTACCCCCTCAACAATTGCACGATTTTCTTTGCGCAAAACTTCGAGCACCTTTCCACTTTTATTCTTGTCATCACCGGCAATAACTTTAACCGTATCACCTTTGCGGACGTGAAATTTCTTATTTGGGTTCTGCTTTTTCATGTTACAATACTTCTGGAGCGAGTGAAACAATTTTCATGAACTGACGATCTCTCAACTCACGGGCTACCGGGCCAAAAATACGGGTACCTCTTGGCTCGTCGTTGTTATTCAGAAGAACACATGAGTTGTCTTCAAAACGGATGTATGATCCATCAGGACGACGAACTTCCTTCTTGGTTCTAACAACCACTGCCTTCGAAACCGTTCCTTTCTTAGCACCTCCAGAAGGCATGGCACTTTTAACCGTTACCACAATTTTATCTCCTACAGAAGCATATTTTCTACCGGTTCCTCCGAGCACCCTGATACAAAGAACCTCCTTTGCACCACTATTGTCGGCTACTTTCAGTCTTGATTCCTGCTGTATCATCTTACTTGGCTTTTTCTACAATTCTTGTTACCCTCCAGCGCTTTGACTTACTCAAAGGTCTGGTTTCCATAATCCTTACCACGTCGTTTACTCCACACTCATTCTTCTCATCGTGCGCGGCAAAGGTCGAAGTTGTTTTAACGAACTTCCCATCAATAGGGTGCTTCTTCTTACGTTCAACTGCAACAATCACGGTCTTATCCATTTTGTTGCTGCGAACCACCCCTGTTATTTCTTTTCTGGCGTTGCGTTCCATAATTATTGTGCTGCCTCTTGTTGATTTCTTCTACTATTAATCTCGGTGAGCAATCTTGCGATCAGCTTCTTGGCTTCCCGAATCTTATTCGGGTTTTCAATGGATGAAACTGCATGATTGAAACGCAATTTCTTTAACTGCATTCTTTCATCTTTTAGATTGGTGTGCAGCTCCTTATCCGTTAATTTTTTTATTTCAGCGTAATCCATTTTACTCGGTATAATCAGGTCGTACTACAAATTTTGTTACCACCGGCAATTTCTGGGCAGCGAGTCTCATTGCCTCACGTGCAATCTCTTCACTTACGCCATCCACTTCAAACATGATGGTGCCTGGCTTTACTCTGGCCGCCCAATACTCAGGAGCTCCCTTACCTTTTCCCATACGCACTTCAGCGGGCTTTTTGGTTACTGGTTTGTCAGGAAATATTCTAATCCAAACTTTTCCTTCACGTTTCATATATCGATTCAACGCTATACGTGCCGCCTCTATTTGACGAGAAGTGATGAGATGTGGTTCCAATGACTTCAATGCAAACGAGCCGAATTCAATGGAGTAACCACGACCTGCATTTCCTTTGATGCGGCCTTTCTGCTGCTTCCTGTATTTGGTTCTCTTAGGTAGTAACATAATTCAGTCTCTTATTTTTTCTTTCTTCTTGGGGCTCCTCCCCCTTTTTTTCTTTCCGGACGTTTCTCCTGCCCAACTCCCATATTGAAGGTGAGATCACGTTTTCCGAATATTTCACCTCTGAAAACCCATACTTTGATTCCTATCAAACCGTAAACGGTAAGGGCTTCACTCAAAGCATAATCCACATCAGCTCTCAAAGTATGCAATGGAATACGTCCTTGCTTGTATTGCTCGTTACGTGCCATATCTGCACCATTCAAACGGCCTGAGATATGAATTTTAATTCCTTCTGCTCCCATGCGCATGCTACTCGCAATAGACATTTTTACTGCGCGCTTGTAAGCCACACGGCCTTCCAACTGCTGAGCAATGCTATCTGCAACCAATTTGGCATCCAGTTCAGGTCGCTTGATCTCGAAAATATTGATCTGAACGTCCTTTTTGGTGAGTTTCTTAATTTCTTCTTTGATGAGATCTACTTCGGCCCCACCCCTACCAATTACAATACCCGGGCGGGCAGTGTTGATGGTAATGATGATGCGCTTCAGTGTGCGCTCAATGATGATTTTTGAAATACCTCCACGAGGGATACGAGCCATGATATACTTGCGTATCTTATTGTCTTCTGCAAGTTTGGTGGCGAAGTCTTTTTCTCCGTACCAGTTCGACTCCCACCCGCGGATGATTCCAAGCCTTAAACCTATTGGGTTAACTTTTTGTCCCATTGAATTTTATTCTTCGTTATTATCTGAACCTTCTGATGAATTATTATTACCGAGATTGTCTACAACCAACGTTATATGATTGCTTCTTTTTCTGATTCGGTTTGCCCTTCCCTGTGGAGCAGGGCGCAATCTTTTTAAGGTTCTTCCCTGATTTACATAGATTTGTTTCACCACCAAACCTGTGTTTTCATCTACCTTCTCTTCATTGGCCTGTTCCCAGTTTGATATGGCAGATTTGAGAAGCTTCTCAACATGAATGGCGTAGGTCCTTCTCTGGTTGAACTTCAGTACATTCAGCGCTGAACTCACCTCCATTCCTCTAATCTGATCGGCAACCAGGCGCATTTTCCTGGGAGACATCGGACAGTTATTCAATTTTGCTAACGCTTCCATTCTATTATTTCTTAGAGTGACCTTTAAATGTTCTGGTAGGAGCAAATTCTCCAAGTTTGTGTCCAACCATGTTTTCTGTTACATATACAGGAATGAATTTCATTCCGTTATGCACAGCAATGGTATGACCAACGAAATCCGGAGTGATCATAGACCGGCGCGACCAGGTCTTAATCACATTTTTCTTACCGGCATCGTTCATACTGAATACTTTTTTCTCCAGCTTTATATCGACAAATGGGCCTTTTTTAAGTGATCTTGCCATTGTTCAATTATTTCTTACGTCTTTCAATGATAAACTTATTTGAAGCCTTCTTCTTGTGGCGGGTTTTGTACCCTTTGGCAGGAATACCTGTTCTACTTATTCCCTGTCCACCTTTCGACTTACCTTCACCTCCCCCTTGTGGGTGATCTATTGGGTTCATGGCCGCAGGCCTTGTTCTTGGTCTTCTTCCCAGCCAACGATTTCTTCCGGCTTTACCTTTGCGTTCGAGGCTATGATCAGGGTTACTTACTGTACCGATGGTGGCAATACAGTTCGAGAGTATCATTCTCGACTCACCCGATGGCAGTTTAATGATGGCATATTTTCCATCCCTTGCGAGAAGCTGCGCACTTGAACCTGCTGTTCTACACAATTTCCCCCCTTGTCCTGGACGCATTTCAATGTTGTGAATGATGCTACCCAAAGGCATATCGCTTAAAGGAAGGGCGTTACCAATCTCTGGAGGCACTCCTGATCCACTCTCAACCGTTTGTCCTTTTTGAATACCGTTCGGAGCAATGATGTAACTCTTTTCTCCATCGGCATATTGGATCAAACTGATGAAACAAGTTCGGTTTGGATCGTACTCCACGCTCAAAACTTCAGCTTTACCTTGCTTGTATCTCTTAAAATCGATGATACGATAGCGTCTTTTATGACCACCACCAATGTATCTCATCGTCATCTTACCCTGGTTGTTTCTACCTCCCGTTCTTTTCATAGGAGCCAACAGGCTCTTCTCCGGTGTGGAGGTGGTCAGCTCTTCAAACGTATTGGCTACGCGAAAACGCTGTCCGGGTGAGGTCGGTTTTAATCTTTTAATTCCCATCTTATACTGCTTCGAAGAAATCTATGCTTTGCCCCTCTTTCAGGGTAATAATTGCTTTTTTGAAAGCGCTTTTCTTACCGTTAACGATCCCACTTTTGGTAAATCGCTGGAATCTTTTTCCGGCATATACCATGGTGTTTACGCGAACAACTTCAACGCTATACATCTTTTCAACTTCCTCCCTGATCTCATCTTTGGTTGCATTGCGCTCCACCACGAAACCAAACTGGTTCAATTTTTCACCGGTTTTGGTCATCTTTTCAGTAATCAGGGGCTTTATCAATACTCCGTTCATCTCAGTTCAAAGTTTCAGTTAATTTGTTAATGGCATCCGCCACGAATATTACTTTACCTGCTTTCAAGATTTGATAGGTATTCAAATCAGAAGCCAGGGTCACCTCTGCAGAAGGTATATTCCTTACGCTTAGGTAAACATTTTTATCCTGCTCAGGCAAAACCCACAGCGTGCGATTTTCAGCAACGTTTAAATTACCTAAGATCGCTGTGAAATCCTTTGTCTTTGGTGCAGCCATGCTAAGGGCATCAATGACAAAGACCTGGTTGTCTTTGGCCTTATAGGTCAATGCACTTGCACGCGCAAGTCGCTTGAGCTTTTTATTCAGCTTGAAGCCATAATTTCTTGGCCTCGGACCGTGCATGCGCCCTCCACCAACAAAAACACCCGACTTAAGGCTACCGGCACGGGCAGTACCAGTACCTTTTTGGCGCTTAATTTTACGGGTAGAATAATTAACCTCTGATTTATCCTTCGACTTATGGGTACCCTGACGTTGATTTGCCAGGTACTGCTTTACGTCGAGGTAAATCGCATGATCATTGGGATCTATTTCAAAAACTGAAGCAGGAAGTTCAACTTCCTTACCAGTTTCCTGACCCTGTATATTTAAAACCTTCAGTTTCATTTTACTTTTCAATAAACACGTAAGAACCATTATGTCCGGGAACTGATCCCTTCACTACCAACACATTTTCTTCCTTCAACACCTTCACCACTTCCAGGTTCGTCATTTTTACCCTGTCGTTCCCCGTACGTCCACCCATGCGCATTCCTTTGAATACACGCGAAGGATAGGATGCAGCTCCAATCGATCCTGGAGCACGTTCTCTGTTGTGCTGTCCGTGGGTTCTTCCCCCAACACCACCAAAACCGTGGCGCTTAACAACACCTTGAAAACCTTTACCTTTCGACTGACCCACCACATCTACGAATTCTCCTTCTTCGAAAATGCTTACATCAATCATTGCTCCTGCCGCCAAATCACCTTCGTAGTCTCTAATCTCTGTAATAACTGCCTTTGGAGAAGTCTTCGCTTTCGCAAAGTGGCCCATCAATGAAGCAGGTGTATTTTTTTCCTTTCTTTCACCAGCGGCGATTTGTACCGCCTTATAGCCATCAGTTTCCTCAGTACGAACCTGAGTAACAACGTTGGGCTCAGCCTGGATCACAGTGCACGGGATGCTCTTTCCATCTTCATTGAAGATGCTCGTCATTCCAATCTTTTTTCCAATGATTCCTAACATGGTCTGTTACACTTTAATTTCTACATCCACTCCACTTGGCAGTTCCAACTTCATCAGTGCATCAACTGTTTTGCTGGTGGAACTATGAATATCTATCAGTCGCTTATATGAGCACAGTTGAAACTGTTCTCTAGAGGTCTTGTTCACGTGCGGAGATCGCAATACAGTGAACTTGCGTTTTTCAGTAGGAAGCGGAATTGGTCCGCTAACCATAGCTCCTGTCGCCTTTACCGAACGAACGATCTTATCAGCTGATTTGTCAATCAGGTTATGATCGTAAGACTTCAGCTTGATTCTTATTTTCTGGTTGATCATCTTCTCTTATCAATTAAGATTTAACAGTACCACGCACTTTAGCGAGAACATCGTCTGCAATATTTCTAGGAACTTCATCGTAGTTAGAGAACTCCATCGTTGAAGTGGCACGACCTGAAGTAATGGTACGTAAACTGGTCACGTAGCCAAACATTTCCGACAAAGGAACTTTGGCTTTTATTACCTGTGCACCTCCTCTTTCATCCACACCTGACATTTGACCACGACGCTTGTTCAAGTCTCCCATTACATCACCCATATATTCTTCTGGGGTCACTACTTCAACCTTCATGATCGGTTCAAGTAAAACGGGGTTTGAATTTCTAGCCGCCTCTTTGTAGCCAAGTCTCGCTGCCATTTCAAATGACAATGAGTCTGAGTCTACAGGGTGGAAAGATCCATCGAACAAACGAACCTTCAAACTTTGAATCGGATAACCTGCAAGTACACCATTTTTCATTGCCTCACGGAAACCTTTTTCAACTGAAGGAATGAATTCTCTAGGAATAGCTCCTCCCACAATTTCATTCACAAACTGCAGACCGGAAGTGCCTTCATCAGCCGGGCCAAGCTCGAACTGAATATCTGCGAACTTACCCTTACCACCCGTTTGCTTTTTATACGTCTCACGGTGCTGAGTACTGCCTTTAATAGCTTCTTTATAAGCAACCTGAGGCGCACCCTGATTACATTCCACTTTAAATTCACGCTTCAGACGATCGAGGATGATTTCCAGGTGCAATTCACCCATACCACTGATTACCGTCTGGCCCGTTTCTTCATCTGTTTGAACCCTGAAAGTTGGATCCTCCTCAGAAAGCTTGCCCAAGGCCATTCCCAGCTTGTCGACATCTGCCTGTGTCTTAGGTTCGATGGCCAAACCGATAACAGGATCTGGGAATTTCATGGATTCTAAAACAATGGGGCTCTTTTCATCACAAAGTGTATCGCCTGTGCGGATGTCCTTAAATCCAACCGCAGCACCGATATCTCCAGCTCCGATCATTTCAATCGGATTTTGCTTATTCGCATGCATCTGGAAAATTCTGGAGATACGTTCCTTGTTTCCGGTTCTCATGTTATAGATGTATGAACCAGCATCAATCTTTCCGGAATACATTCTAAAGAAACACAACCTTCCAACATAAGGGTCCGTAGCAATTTTGAATGCCAAGGCAGCCGTAGGATCCTCTTGTGAAGGTTTTCTGCTTATTTTATCGCCGGTTTTTGGATTGGTTCCAGTGATGGCCTCCTGATCCAAAGGACTTGGCAATAAAGCCATTACATAATCGAGCATGGTCTGCACTCCTTTGTTCTTGAATGCTGATCCGCATGTCATTGGAACAATGGCGTTATCAAGAACCGCAGCACGAAGAGCGGCCAAAATTTCATCCTCTGTAATGCTCTCTGAGTCTTCAAAATACTTCTCCATCAGTGCTTCATCATACTCAGCAACTGCTTCGAGAAGTTTTTCGCGCCACTCGAGGGCTTCTTCCATCATATCTTCAGGGATTGGAACTTCCTTGAAAGTCATCCCCATGGTATCATCATCCCACTCTATACCGCGGAAGTTGATCAAATCAACCACACCACGGAATTTATCTTCAGCACCAATTGGCAATTGCAGCGGAACTGCATTGCTCCCGAGCATTTCTTTCACCTGCTTAACCACGCGAAGAAAATCTGCACCGGCACGGTCCATCTTGTTCACGAAACCAATGCGCTTCACATTGTAGTTGTCGGCCAAACGCCAGTTTGTTTCTGACTGTGGTTCCACTCCGTCAACCGCGCTGAATAAGAACACCAAACCATCAAGAACCCTCAACGAGCGGTTCACTTCTACAGTAAAGTCTACGTGACCCGGGGTATCGATGATGTTTACGTGGTATTCCTGGTCGCGATACTTCCAGAAAACAGTTGTGGCCGCAGAAGTAATGGTGATTCCTCTCTCCTGCTCTTGAGCCATCCAGTCCATGGTAGCAGCACCATCGTGCACCTCTCCAATTTTGTGACTCAGACCCGTATAATAAAGTACGCGCTCGGTGGTTGTGGTTTTACCTGCATCAATGTGTGCAGCTATACCAATGTTTCGTGTATATCTAAGATCTCTTGCCATAATTATGCTCTGTAATGGGCGAAGGCCTTGTTGGCTTCAGCCATCTTGTGCGTATCTTCTTTTTTCTTTACTGCTGACCCTTCATTTTTAGAAGCCGCCATGATTTCACCGGCAAGTTTGGCAGCCATGGATTTCTCATTCCTCTTGCGAGCGTAACTGATCATCCATTTGATGCCTATTGAAACCTTGAGATCCGGGGCTACTTCAGTCGGAATCTGGAATGTTGCTCCACCGACGCGACGACTCTTCACCATGACCGCTGGCATGACATTGTTCAGCGCCTTTTTCCAAACTTCAATTCCAGGCTCCTCTTCTGATTTTTTGTCAACGATAGCTATGGCATCATAGAAGATGTTTCTGGCAACTTCTTTCTTACCATCCCACATCATATTATTGATGAAACGGGTCACCAGTGTATCATTGAACCTGGGATCCGGCAGTAAGGGTCTCTTTTTGGCTTTGGTCTTTCTCATTACTTCTTAGGTCTCTTGGTTCCGTATTTAGAGCGGCTTTGCTTGCGATTATCTACACCGGCAGTATCCAGCGCACCACGAACAATGTGGTAACGAACCCCAGGCAAATCTTTCACCCTTCCACCGCGCACAAGAACAATGCTGTGCTCTTGAAGGTTGTGACCTTCACCCGGAATGTAGGCATTCACTTCTTTACCATTGGTGAGACGCACCCTGGCCACTTTCCTCAAAGCCGAATTTGGCTTTTTAGGGGTGGTGGTGTACACACGGGTGCAAACACCTCTTCGCTGCGGGCAGGAATCAAGGGCCGGACTTTTGCTTTTGTCCTTCTTGGTTTCCCGTCCTATTCGTACTAATTGCTGTATGGTAGGCATACTAAATATTCAGTTTTTAAAAAGGTCTGCAAAAGTACAATAAGGTCATACAAATACAAACCGTGGTTACATTTTTTTTAATTGATTTCTACAATCTGTTTCCCCTGGGTTTTTTCAAGGGCTGCAAAAATAGTCAAAACGACCGATTAGAGCAATGAAAAATTATTGGAAAAAAGCAAGAGTTGAGGGATCGAGGGGTCTTTCAGAAATAAAGCCTTCGCCAAACTCGCAGTAAATCATTCTGCCCATTTCTCTGGCTCGGGCTTCAATGAATTTCAGAAAGTCTTCCCCTGAAATTCTTGTTTCGATTGCATTGCTTCCGGGGTTAAAAAACTGGCTTTTGTGAGCCAACACTGCTTCCATTTTAGCTTGCTGAAAGTTGCTGATATCCACTACGAAATCCGGTTCAAGATGGTAATCCTGGATGTAATGAAACAATGCCCGCGACCTCCATCCTGCTACCTCTTGCCCCTCGTATTGTAGGTTCATTTTATACAAACCAGCCAGAAAGTAGGCCTCTTTTACTAGTTGAGCTGCTCTTCTGTGATCATTGTGCCGATCAGTCGGGGCATTGGCAATGACTATTTCAGGTTGAAAAGCTCGAATGACAGCAGCCACTGCAGAAAGGCTGTCTTCATTTATTTGAAAAAGTGCATCGCGAAGTCCGAGGTTGACGCGTGCGCTGAGCCCCATTATTGAAGCGGCATTGTCTGATTCATGAGCGCGAATGGCAGGCGTACCTCTGGTGCCCATTTCACCCATGGTGAGGTCGGCAATGCCCACTTTAAATCCTTTACTTACCAATTTGAGGATCGTACCACCGCATGAGAGTTCAACATCATCGGGGTGTGCACCGAAAACCAACACATCTAATTTCACTTCGCAAAACTATTGAAAAAGAAAAAACAGCCGCAGGGTACGCGCAAATATGCATTACAGCCGCTAATTTTTCATGCCATTCATCTTACTAATTCTCGGGGTGATTGATATTGAAGTTGCAGAGCCCTATCACATTCACAATCCAGAATTATGGCCTCTATTCTCAGAGGAGAAGTGAGTTAATGCGAGTGAGTTCAACATTGTTTAAAATGAATTTAGGTGAGTGTGGAGTGGGGCTGTGAGAATGGTCCTAAGAAGCATGTCTTACAATGCCTTTTCAATTGCCTTGAGCAATCGCTTGGATTGTGGGCGCGTAATGGGCAGAAAATAGTTGACTAAACGCCCTTCCCGGTCAATCAGGTATTTCTGAAAATTCCAAAATGGTGCAAAAGGTGATTTACCGTTCAATTTCTTATTGCTTAACCATTGAAATATCAGATGCTGCTTGCTGCCTTTTTTCACATGAACTTTAGATGTGAATGGAAACCGACTCCCGAACTCCAATTCACAATACGAGGCAATTTCATCATTGCCCCTTGGTTCCTGACCGGCAAAATCATTGGATGGGAAGGCTAGTATCTCAAGCCCTTTTGATTGATAGGTTTCATACAACTTTTTCAATCCGTGCATCTGGGGTGTTAAACCACATTCGGTGGCTGTATTAACGATCAAGAGAACCTTGCCTTCAAAATCTCGAAGGCTTCTATTTTCACCTGTGGGGGTTTGATAAGTTAAATCGTATAGATTATTCATGATTACAATACAAACAGAGTATATGCTTTGTTCAAGAATACCTGGTGCTGAGGAGTTTATTCAAGATTGAGCATCTTTATGATGTGTTCTATTTGATAATCTTCGATGGGATCGTACTCCACCTGCAAATCTGCATCATAATAATTGGCAATGATGCCCCAATAAAAGGTGGTTGCATTGCCCCGATAACCTTTTAAGATTTCAAAAGTGGTCTTTCCTGTTTCACGATGAATGATTTTCAGGAGCAATTTGCCTTGCGATACCGTAAGGTTCTTCAGCTCTTTCATAAACTCTTCCTTGATCGCTTTTTCAGTATCTTTAATGTATTTCTCTCGTTCTCTTCGGTTGCGGGTTAAATTCAGGTGATCTTCCATCATCTGGAAACGAAAGGCGGCAAGTTTGGCATAGGGCATAACCACTTTCACATTGTGCTTCAGCTTGAGGTATCGCTTACGTGCATCGGGATCGTTGAGATCACGCATAATAAATTCATCGAAAGTGTGCACCAAAATGGTGTCACCATCAACAATCGCCAAACGCATCACAATCATGGAATCGAGGTTATGATTTTGAGCTTCAGTTGTGAAAGCCATCAGAAGCAATGCCAGAGCTGGATATAAATTCTTGATCATAATCTTACACTAACAAATTATATACCATTGCTTTAATTGCATTAGTCTCTGAAAATTTCCTTTAAAATCTGTTGCGCCTTAAGTGATGCGGTAATAATCTCGTGAATTTGGTAGTAATGAACCAAATCATTCAACAATAATTGTCGGTCATCGCGTTTACTTTTGATATCGTTGAGTTCATTTGCCTTGCAGTTTAGCAATCTGCTCATCAGTTCAGAACAATTTTCATTCATTCGATGCAGGCCGGCTTGTTGTTCTGAAACAAAAGCTCCCTCTTGCAAATCAAATACTTCATGACCCGGGCCAAATTCACCTTGTGCCTGAATGCCCATAAACTTGCATAAATGCACCATAAAGAAATGAGGAAAATGGGCTAAGGACCAGGTGGTTTCATCCAACCATTGAATGGAAGTTTGCAAAAATGCAAAGAGCGGTGGATCTCTTTCCTCATTTTGCAGCGCCTGGCCCAAGAACTCCATCATAAAAACGGCGATGGAGTTTTTGTAAACATCGTAATGCAAGCTTTTTAAAACTGGGGAGCAGCGAAGTTCTTTGATTCTTTGCAAGGAGGCACCTTCGCGGAAATACACCACCAAATCGAGCAGATTCAGGGGCATCAGATGCGCAGGTTTTATGGTTCCTTTTCCGCTGCGCACACCATTGATCAGGTAAGATTGGAGTCCAAACTCTTTGGTGTACATCTTAACCACCACACTGCTTTCTGAATAAGGGGTAACTTTGAGCACCACGGCCCTCGTTTTCTGCAGCATAAATCAGTGTATGAATAGCAATTTACTCACCATGGTTTCTTCATCATTCTGATCAGCTGATAGGATGAGAAACACTCCTGTATGTGGTCTTTTGCCATCGAAACCTATGCCATTCCAAACAGCAGTTCCCCCTTGCGACAGGGTTTCATAAATGACTCTTCCGGCAATGTCGGTAATCTTAACGCTAGCGTTTTCAGGCAATCCACTGATGGTAATGTTCCCCTGGTATGTGCTTCGCACCGGATTGGGAAAAATGAGAACCTTTGCGTGCTTATCATCTGCTTCGGTGGCATCTCCGCGGTATGATATCAACCCTTTTTCAGTGCCAAAAAACACCTCTCCGCTTTTACCGTTCACGCCTACACATTTCACAATATCAGAAAGCAACGGGCTGTTCAAAGTGGTGAAATGCAACAAGACCTCGCTCCCATCTTCTGCAACCAACCAAACACCATTGTTGGTGGCAATCCACTTTCTATTAGCGCCATCAACGTAAATATCATTGATCACCTGGCTTCCCAAAAGATAACCGATATCCCGGCCATCGTCAATTACAATTCGCTGGGCATCACTGATGGTTCCTCCTTCAAGAATATTCACGGGATTGAAGAACACGGCCAGACCTTCATCCGTTCCTACCCAAACCTCCCCATCTTTATCTACTGCCAATGCGTTTACACCATTGCTGGGCAATGCGCCACTGCCTTCTTTGGCATCGAGTATAACAGAAGTACCCGGACTGCCTGGTCCATCAAGCTCTCGAAAGACACAAATTCCCCTGGAATCATCTCTTAAAAGTGCCATCCATTTATGGCCGTATTCATCAATGACCATTTCCCCTGGGCTTCCGGAGCGCGTGCGATAAGCATGCCAGCTTCCATCGGTACTGCGGACGCTCAATGCACTGTCCACCCCGTAATTTGAAACCCATAAGTTGCCCATTTGATCGAGTGCCAAACCTGTTACTTCATTATAAATGCCTGCTACTTTTCTCAGGGTTGAATTTGTTTCATCATAAAGCGCAATGAACTCTCCGTTTCTGAAATGAACAAGCCCCTTGCCATGACTGCCCATCCAAACTTCTCTTCCAGCATTGTTCACCGCGATGGCAGTGAAGTCCCACATTCCTCTTAATAACGGATGATCCGCTTTGTTGCGCCATCCTTCTTCAACAAATCGATAATAGAGATTGCCATTGAATGTTGGGGCTATGGTGGGAGTAAATCCTCCAGAAGTAACCCATATTTCATCATCCAAGTTGGCTATTTCATAGCTGGTAAAAAAAGATGGTCCAGGAGGTTGAGCATAGCGGTACTCCCCATTTGAAGGGTTGATTCGAATCAGTCCTGTTCTTTCACCTCCGGTCCAAATGATGCCTTCATTATCCAGTAAAGCCGTGCTAATGATGTTTTCTCTCAGGCTGTCTTTGTTCCCTGATTCATCAACCGTCCATATGGCACCGTAATGAGCAATGAGCAGTTTGCCATTATTCACCCGGCTTGCCACCGTATTTCTTTTGTACGCACCTTCAAAAAGATTCCAGTTCCCGGCTGCATCAAAATAGCCCAGTATGCTATCAACATCTGCATAGAGTCGATCATTAAATACCTGTAGATGATTGCTGTGGTTTGCCGGACGAAAGATCTGCCAATTGTTAAAATCGCTCAAGTTTTGTTGGGGGTTGCCTCTCAATATTCCTAATTCTGTGGCGGCGTAAACCATTCCGTTAAAAGGGCTCGCAGAAAACACCTCGAGCACCGTTCCCCCGGGACCAATATTGGTATATGACTCCCTAATTTCCTCACGTACCATATCGAGAAGGATGAGACCAAATGAGGTGGATATCCACGCAAAATTACCTTCAAAATTAACTGCGTTAATTTTTTTGTTTCCTAGAATTTGTTTTCTGAAGAGATCTGAGATATTGACGATCCTATTGCCCTTAACCAGGTCGATATTGGTGCTTTCATAGCCGATGAAAAGTATATCCAGCTCGGGCAAATAACGCATCACGCTCACCTCTACATCACTGAATCCATCCACCGGAGAAAACGTTCGCATTTCGCCTGTTTTTTTATTGAAACTGTAGAAGCCCTTTTCTGATGAAACAAATATCTCATCGCCTTTTTCTTCAAGGTCATTGACATCAT